>JAGXNO010000002.1 GCA_019894975.1 Promethearchaeota archaeon
AACTTACTAAACCGGCTACGGACACTTTAAGCCCAATAATTATCCCGACCACTTGAAGAGCTGGTTTTACCGCGGCGGCTGGCACCAGCCTTGCCCTCTCCTTTCTAGTAGGGGACATTACTCACCTACCACAGTTCTATTGAACACTTTGGGTAACCCCGTCACACTTTCGTGTATTGCGGAGGTTCCGCGCCTGCTGCGCCTCGTAAGGCCTGGGTCGCTGTCTCAGTACCCATCTCGGGGCTCCCGCTCTCACGGCCCCTATCGATTATCGGCTTGGTGAGCCGTTACCTCACCAACGACCATAATCGAGCACGATCCTATCCTATAGCGGATAAAAACCATTTTTTTTATCCCTTTGGTCGAAAAACTTTTCCAAGCCTTTTCAACTATGAAACATTATCCTCAGTTTCCCGAGGTTATTTTTCTCTATAGGGCAAGTTGATCATGTGTTATTGAGCAGTTCGCCATGGGAAATTTAGGTATCCCATTCGACTCGCATGGCTTATCCTCACCCAAATAGCAGTCGGGTCCGGCAGGATCAACCGGAATTAATAAATTATGAAGCTTATCACAAAGCAATTTGTGTAAATTTTAACTTAAATTGGGGATCTAATTAAACTTTCTTCAGTTATATTAATTATAATATAACTACATTTTTTATACCGCATCTATGATAAAACTCTTCATCTAACGGATGTATACCATAATCCAAGCTTACACCGGTAAAGATGCGTTTTGCTGCAATATTATAAACACACTATACATTTTAAATTTTTTTGTTTTTTTCAGTGTATCCAAGTTTAGATTATTAAATTTTCGTAGTTTAAAAATCTCTTTTAAAATAAAATGATATCATTTCAAAAACAGAAAATTTTGATTAACATGCAGCTTAATGAAAAAATCGGAATCTATTTAGACCAAATAAAACAAATAAAAGGAGTAGAAAATGCTGTTTTAACTCAAAGAGATGGAAATCCTATTCAATCAACAGGAGTTTGGTTCTCTAAAGATGAAATTTTTAATGTAAGTTCCGCTACGAGTGCTATTTTTAACGTAGGTATTCATTTACATCCAAAAGATTTGAAATACATATTAATAGAAGGTAAAAAGGCTAAAATTTTAATTGCACCATTAAACAGTCCTGTTCATAACTCATTAAATAGAATTTTAGAACTTCAAGGGATTCTAGACGATAAACATGAATTTTTCATTGCTATTACAGCTCAACCAAATATCAACCTAGGGGGAATTTTCCTCCAAACGAGTGAATGTTTAAGGAAAATAAAGACCAGTCTAATTACATCCGGAGAATCTTTCAAACCACCATTAATTCAATTTAGCAGTCAGAAAATTCAAAATATAATAGAAGGGTTTAACGTTAAAGAAAACGAGCAATTAAATTTTAATTTGTCACCATTTTCATTAAGTTTCTCAAAATCTATCTCGTTAGAGCTGAAAAAGGTCTTAGGTAATATTTCTCGTACTATCCCTGATTTGAAGTATGCTTTTGTTACAATTGAAGGAGGGTTTATTGCGTCTAAATTATTAAAGAATTTGGAAATGAGTACAGAAAAATTAGATAAAACCTCTGCTATGAGTTATTCTTTATTTCAAACAGCTAATCGATGCGCTTGGTTATTGAAAAAAATGCAAGCTGAAAGCATTCTACTCGATTGTCAACAATCTTTTCAATTCATCGAAGGATTGGGAAAATCAGTTTTTAGCTCTGTTATTGGTAAAACACGGCAGAAGTTAGGTTTAATAAGGTTGATCCTCCCACAATTCACAAAGAAAATTAGCAATCTTGTTAAAGAGGCATCAGAAATTCAAGATCCTCAAACTTTTGATATAAAAAGAATGTTAGGAGAATTAGTAATAAAATAATATAGGTGTTACCATGAATTTTTTCAAAATCTTAGATAAGTTCAAAAAGGATTATAGTTCTTTAATTTTGTATTGTTTATTGGATCGGATCCCAATAATCGTTATGGGAGATGATTCAGAAAAACTAAACAGCTTTTTGATTGAATTATCTGAACTCGTTCATTTTCGAAGAGATTACGTTTTCTATACTGACTTTATATCTTTAGAAGAGTATGATGACTTAATTTCGAATGAAGGTATAGATTATAATTACCAAAGAGCCCATATAAGATGCCCTTGCGAAGTTGCGATTAAGGCTTTAAATACATTTAAAAATATTGATTCTTGGCTCATTGGTATCGTAATCCCAAAAAATAAAGAGGATTTACTAAAATTAAGGGTTTTTATTAACAAAAAAGCAGAAAAAATTCTATATATTTCTTTCTTCTCTAACAACTTTTCAATAGATTTCGAGCAAATACATTTGAAATCAGTAGATTTAACACTTGAACAGAATATTTTTAAGAAAATTTCTCAAGATACTGAAAAATCTATAATTAAGATGAAAAGAGTCTTAAATGACAAAATTACATCAAATCAACTTGATAAAGATTTTGTAAATACATTGCTTGACTTTGAAATTGAGAAAAGTGAATTGAAGAAAAATATTTTTAAACGAGAGATACAAAATTTTTATTCTGGTTCGAAAAGAGCGTTCTTTATACTATCTAGATTGAATTTGCTAAATAATTTAGAAGTTTATACTAAAATTGGTACTAAAACCCTACTCGAAACAATCGATTATGAGGAAGTTCCAATTGATAGAATAATTTCCTTCATAAAAAAAGAATGGGGTGAAGATTTTTCAGAGTTAATTGAGGATGGGAAAAAATCATTTATGGGTGATAAAATTGTCTCACTCTGGGGTTAGAACTGACCATGATATTTGAT
Organism: Promethearchaeota archaeon; assembly: GCA_019894975.1. Taxonomy (GTDB): domain Archaea; phylum Asgardarchaeota; class Lokiarchaeia; order Sigyniarchaeales; family SOKP01; genus Loki-b32. Next base: position 2,818 of record JAGXNO010000002.1, read on the forward strand.
TTTGAAAATAAAACATTGCAAGTTAAAATAGTATATTATGGACCTGCTATGTCAGGTAAAACCACGTCTGTAAAATTTTTATTTTCCTTCTTTAAAAAAGAAAACTCACTGAAATCAATTGATAGTACTGTAGGAAGAACGTTATTCTTTGATTTTGGTGTTTTACAATTTAAAGGAGCTGAATGGAACTTAAAATTTTTAGTCTACTCTGCAACGGGTCAAGATTTTTACGCCAGTACCAGACCCTCAACACTAAATGGGGTGGATGGAATAATATTTGTAGTTGATTCCCAAAGAGAATGTTTGAATCATAATTTACGTTCCTGGAATGAATTGAAAACATTATTTGGCAATGAATTATATAAGATTCCTATTGTAATTTCACTAAATAAATACGATCTAGCTCAAACAAACAAACTACATGAAAATGATTTTATTTCACACATTGATTATACGAAATTCAAACAGTTGTCTTTAAAAAAAACAGCAGCAATAAAAGGAGATGGAATTTTGGATTCTTTTAGTCAACTAATTAAATTTATATTCCCACAACTGATAATAAATTTAGAAATTAATCATTAACTTTTATTTTCAATTTTTTGGTACATATTTTTTGAAATTCTTTTAATATTACCATCCAAAACAAATTGATTTAATAAGTTTCTTACTTTCCTCACTTCTGAAGCATCTATTTCTAGGACACTCATAAGTTGAAAAATCGAAAATTGTATAGGTAGACTCTCTTTTATTCTATTATATAGACCCGTTCTTTACTCACATCAAATATTTATTAAATTAGTCTAAAGTAATGAAACTATACTTTTATATTTTATTTAATTCGTAAGAGTTTTAATAAGGGAGTTAAGGTTTTTGTAATCCTCAAAGTAACTATAAGTTATCATTCCTACTTCTCGTAGATCATCCTTGTCTAGTCATTTTCATAGAATATTTACAACCTTATATATCCCTATTTTATGTAATTTCTTAAACAGTTAAGAAACAATTTGAATATATAATTACTAAATATAATTAAAACAAGCAAATTATTAAGTGTAAGGAATTTTTAATTTTCACTGGAATCCTTAATTCTATCTACGATTGGAGCTTCTCCATCACCATATATCTGATACTCACCTACTCTCCTCGCGCATTCAGAGAAACTACGGATAACATTGCTCCTTTTTTCATATAATGCGCAGGTTTTATAAATTATTGGATTCCATCTATATAATTCATCTTCAGGTTCATACCATAGCTTTTCATCTTTTAAAACTTGCTTAAAATCTTCTTCTCCTATGACTTCTGTAAGATCTTGCTTATTTAACATAACAATCATAGGAATTTCTCTAATTAATTTTCCCCTGGTAATATTTTTCAATTCCTTCAAAGATTCGATATTATCCTCAAAAAAGTGAGTTTGTGAATCAACGGTAAAGATAACTCCATCTGTCCCCTTAAAGATCTTCTTTCTCAAGGGAGAGAATCTTCTTTGGCCCGCTACAGTGTAAACATGATAGAAAACCTTCCCTCTGCTTTTTTGTTTTGTAGACATGAAAATCCCTCTATCAAAATAAAGGGTTGATCCACTTGCCATTGAAATCTTCGTTAAATTACCAGTGGGAGCAATATCTTTTTCATTCTCTTTTGTAAACCTATATAAAGTGTCTACAATTGTAGTTTTTCCTGATCCTGCCATCCCCCAATAAAGAATTTTAATATAAACCTTGTGATCTGCTGTAAATCGAACCATGGAAAATTTAACCCTTAGTAGATTAATTGTTATTTCGAATATTTTAAATTAAAATTAGTGACTTATGAAAAATATTTCTAGTTTATTAATAAATTAAATAATTTAGTACTATTATAATTAAGTATTTATAATTCCTCTTTGGTATTTTAACTTTTTGACAAACTAAATCCTATTTAAGAAATTATAAAGTAGAGTTAAAATACTTAAATCTCAACAAAAGTTTCTCCTAATCTAATCTTGTAGTTGCACCATAATATCAAATTATTATAGTTTTCTCCTACTTTTCCTTCTCTAATTATCAAATTAATAATATCCGAATACATTATTTCTCTTTTACCCTTAAAAATTTGGCTTAATTTATTTTTAATTTCTTTGAGAAGGTCAATATTATTTTTGGGGATGTTCCTAATACTCTGATAATTATTATCTATTTTCATATAATACCTCCGAACGAATATTTAATTTTTATACATATTATCAATATAACTCTAATTTGGATGTTTTAAATCCCTAGTATTTTACTTTTTATTATCTCTCTCTCATTCCCTAAGGTTAATTCTTTCATCTGACAGTACTAAGATTTCTTTTGAGTTCATTACTATTCTACATTTTTAAAATAAAATAGGTCATATATTTGATACTCAAAATCGAATATAGATGTGTTTATAATTAGTCAAGAGAAACTAGAAACAAAAACAATTGAAAGTTGTCCTGAATGTGGTGGGAGTGTTATTCTAAATAGTTTTGAAGTTATTTGCAAAGAATGTGGATTAGTTATTAATGGTGTCTTCAAAGCTTCTTCATTTATTTTTAATCAAGCAAATAAAACAAGTAATTTAAGTAAACAATATGTAGCTTTAGGAGAAAGAACAGATTTCGTGGGAGGATTAGGATCATTTATTGACTATGAAAATTCTAAATATTTAAAAGATAAAACAGGAAAACCGTTACCTCCAAATGAGCAAAAATTATATAGAAGGTTAAAAAAAAATTATGCTCAATTTTTAAGGATCAAAAATCATGAAACAGAATATCGAATTTTTAATATTTTAAACAAGATTTCATTATTTTTGAACTTAAATAAAAACTTAAGAAACAGTGCCGCTTATTATTATAAAAAAATTGTGAAAAATGAAGAAAACGTAATTAATAATATTTCTTTAATTGCATTTTGTATTTTTCATGCCGTTAGGAAGGAATATCATAATGCCCCAATCACTATAAATGAAATCGCAAAGGCATTTCAAAATTTCGGTCATCGCGTAAACCCTAGGTTAATCCTACGAGATGGAATAAGATACAAACATCACTTAAATAACGAATCTCTACCCCACAAAAGTGAAGATTATATTATAAGATTAATAAATCAAGTTATTCATCACAAGGATTTGTTGGAAAGGCTTGAAAAAAAAGGAACCGTATGGTCTAAAGATGAGTTCCAGAATCGGTTGCTTAATATGTGTCGAAAAATATTGATAGAATTACCTATATTACATCGAGGTGGTAGAAATCCATTCATTTTAACTGGAGCTATAATTTATCTTGCGGATAAATTATTAGCGAAAGAAAATAAGCAAAAAGCAATTTTAACGCAAAAAATGATTTCCGAAGCTACGCATATTGCTGAATATTCAATTAGAGATCATTATGTTAACCTTTTAAAACCTCTTTTTATGAATAATTGAATATTTTTATTTTATTAGGGAAGAATTAAGCAAGGTAATAATTTAGAAATTTTCCATTAATGATTATTATTTTTATTTCTGAAATTAAATTACATTAAATTTTTTATGGTAACCTGAATTTATAAAGACTAGAATAATCTTAGATCAAAGAAATTAATATTGCTTCTGTAGTGTAGACCGGTCAATTTAACACCCCTATATTCTAAAAAAGGATTAAGACCAAGCATCTGAGGCTCTCACCTTCGGGACCCGGGTTCAAATCCCGGCAGAAGCACCAAACTTTATTTCCATATTGATTTTAGAATTAAAAATATATTAATTCTTTGATTAGGATTATTTTTATTAATAAATCTTATAAACTGGCTTTAAAATCAAATAAAGCTTAATACTAAGATAACTTTTTAAATAAATCAAAAAGATCCGATAATACATCAGAATATTTTTTAATAAGTTCTACTTCAGTTTCGTTTTCCAATTTTGCCAGTATTAATTGCATTTTTTTGTCAATAACTAATTTTATTGATTTTATGGTATTTTTTTCTGAGATGTCGCTCACGGTTTCAGAATGTTTAGGAATATCTTCACTTTTTACATAGTTTTGAATGCTATTATCAGTCATAACTACTACTTTTCTGTTGCAACTAGGACACAATTTTTCTCCTTCTTTACTCCTAAAAATTGGATTATTACAGACAGGGCAAGCAATATTTAGCATTGTGTACCCCATCCTAAGAAGTTCGGCCATTTTACTTACATCTTCGTTAATTTTTATCACTTTTCTTTAATATTTGGAGTAATGTGGTCTTTAAAGATATAAGAGTAATAATTATTCTCTATTTCTTATCTTTAATATATTTACGATATACCCAGATATCCGATTTCTTAAATGTTTTGAATCTACTTCAAGATATTTGTCCAAAAGCTTTTTATTTTGCTCAAAATCAGTTGTAAATACATCGGGGTATTTATTTATAAGTTCTTTTGATACATTTTTAATTAAAATTGTTCTTACTTTTCCCATTTTAATATCTAACTTTAAATTTTATTAGTTTTGGATTAAAATTATTACTGAAATAAATTTTTTTGTAATTATTTTAGTTTTTATAGTTTATTACCGAGATTTAGGATGTGAAGAAGAATTTAATATTTATAATTTTATTAGTTTTTCTCATTGAGATACCTTGTTATTTAGAATCTGTAAAAGGATATTATTGTGAAGTATATAATTTAGAGACAGATAAAAGTAGTTATTATACAAATGAAATTATTGAGTTAAATGCCACATGGGAACTAGATTACAATCCGTTTACTGAGAATGGTTACATCCAAATAAATATTTATGATTCTTTAGATACTCTTATTTGGAATTCCTCAAAGTATTATGAGATTGGTCTTTTTACTAAACAATGGAGTATTAACACTTCCGAATTAAGAACTACGTTTTCAAATTACTCTAATAATATTATCATAGAGATATATTTTTATTTTTGGGGCGGTGAACTAGAGCATCCTGATCTTAAAGACTCAGAGGAAATAACTATCATTAAGCGAATCCCAATGTGCCAATTAATAGGGTTTAAAGATAGATTAAATTATGGTGAAGAACTAGCTTTTACTGCAAGATTTTGTGATAACACAATTGAAAATGGTTCGTTATTAATTAATCAAATAGTTTCATTTATGATAAGCTTTAATAATTCAATAATTTTTAAAGATAATTTCACTACCAATCAATTAGGAATAATCGAGATGACACTCGGGTCATTTGTTCATTTAAATGTCGGGTTGAATGCATTGATATTTAAAATTATGCAAAACAACATTTACAATAATACAATTTTTCAATATGAAATCCTAGTTGAAAAAAATCCTGTCTTTATCAATGTTATTAATATAGAGGATCTTAAAGTTAAAGAGGAGGATTTAATAATCCAATTATATTGTTACTATTTTTTTAACGATTCAATGACACCACTTAATAATCAAAGTATCAAAGTGGAGATTTCATATAATCAAAGTTTAATTTTCTCAAAAAGTTATAATACTAATGTTACAGGATTTTTATCAATAACCATATCTCAAACAATATTAAGCTTTACTAGAGAATTTGAAGATATATTACTAATATTAGAATATAATGGCAATTCTTTTTTGCAAAGTAATACAACATCTTTAATTTTAAGTATAGACGGTTCTAAAGGAAGGAGTTCTCAAAATTTAAATGTATTTTTAATTGTTACATTTTCAATATTATCAATAGTAATACCTCTCCCCTTATTATACAGATTTAAGAAAGAAAGAAAGAAAATGTTGACTGAGGTTATCATAAAATATTAAACCACTTGTCTATTATCCTTAAATAAAGAATTCGCTAAAATTATAATACTTTTAAACGCATCCATTAAATAAATTAATAATTTATCGATTTTAATCCAAAAATTATAAGGAAGAATAAAATATCATTATAAAAAACACAATATTAAGATGCACGATATCCATTTAACCGATAAAAATTTCAGAATAAAAAAATTAATACTCTGTATTTTATTATAAGGGATCTTTTTTTAAATTTATAATAGATTCTAATTGATAAATCGCTGCTACTATGGAATATTTTAAAGAACTGTTGACTAAACCAACACTATTTCAAGAGGAAAGGAAACTTGACATGAATTTCATTCCTGAAGAATTACCGCACCGAGACAAGGAAATCTCCTTACTATCGCAATTATTTTTAAGTCTTATAACAAAACCAAATTCAATTTCTAGAAAAATTCTAATAACCGGAAAAACTGGTATTGGAAAGACTGTTACAGTAAAAGTTTTCGGTAGCATTCTCCAAAAAATAGCAAAAGAAAGAAATATAGTTATTAAATATGTCCATATTAATTGCCGAAAAGAAAGGACTAGTTATAAAGCCCTGATTAAGATCATTCGAATATTAAACGAAAATTTTCCAAAAAGAGGATATTCTCCTCAAGATTTATTAGAAATTATCACTGATTTTCTTAACCAACAGGATGTACATATATTAATAGTTTTGGATGAGTTAAATTATCTCATAAATAAAGGAGAAGATCTGATTTATTCTCTTACTCGAGTCAATGATGATTCAATTGATACTCAAGAAAGAATTTCAATTATTGGAATTGTAAGGGATATCTCATGTTTAAATAATTTAGACTACAGTACTGTAAGTTCTCTGCAAAGAAACATTATTAAATTTAGCAATTATTCAAAAGAACAGATTTTTGACATTTTAAAATATCGAGCTTATCTTAGTTTAAAGGAAAATGTTATATCAAATGATTTAATCAAAATGGTAGTTGAATCAATTCATGTAAATGGTGATATTAGAAATGGTTTAAATATATTGTGGAAAGCAACTAAGATTGCCGAAGGAAAAAATCTTCAACATATAAATTCAGAATGCGTTCGACTAGGAAGCCAAGAATTAATGCCTTTTTCAACTTTAGATGTCTTAAAGTATATGTCCTCACAAAAGCTATTTTTCTTGCTGGCAATTATTATGGGATTTAAAAAAAAAATCGAAATTAATATTTCCTTTGCAGATATTTTAAGACGATATCAAATAATATGTGAAAACTATGGTTTGCATCCAAGATCTAATTCTCAACTTTGGAATTATCTTCAAGAGTTTAAACGAGAGGGTATAATTTTAATTGAAATTTTAGGTGAGAAAATTAGGGGAAGGAAAGCTTCAATACAAATTCCAGAAGTAGATTTACTAAAGTTGGAAAAAATTGTAGTTGAGATATTACAATCAAAAGGACTAAGTGTTTAATTATGATCATATCAGAAAATAAATTTTTAATTGAAGATCTCCTAGGTTCTAAAGCCAGAGTTAAAATATTAAAAGCTTTGGCTCAGAATGAGGAGTTAACAATTTCGTTAATAATTAGCAAGACTAAATTAAATTATTCTAATGTGATAAAACATCTCAATCATCTTAAAAATCTTAATTTAGTTCAAGAAAAAACTTTTGGGAGGATTAAAATCTTTAGATACCGAATCGAAAATACAAAAGCACGTAGCTTAAAGAAATTCATTGAAATTTGGGAAGGAGATTTTTATTGATATGACATTTACTTTTCTGATTACCAGTTTTATCATTTTAAACGTATTTTTTTCCATTTTTCTCTTTTTTGATTTAAAATATCGACAAGTACCATTAGTTATCTTTAAGATTTACGGTTTAATCGTGATTGTGTTAAACACTTTTGAATATTACTTATTTCATAAACACTTAGTTTCATTTATTTTTTTTAAAATTCTTATTGGATTCTTTGTTTTTTTTTTATCTTTAATACTTTTTTCATTGAGCATTATTGGAGGTAGCGATGGAAAACTACTTATTCTTATTTTTCTTGTATATCCTCTTCTTGTCTTGAATTTTACCATAATTCTTACTTTTTTTTTAACCTTTTCCTTGTTGTTCGTTATGCTTTTCCTAATAAATTTAGTTATTAATAGTAGTTTAAGAAAAAGCTTTTCATTTTTCCTCATTTTTAATACCCATTCAAATATCTCAGTTATCAAGAAATCTTTCATAAAGAGCTTTTACAAGTTTCATAATTTCTCAGAATTAGGAGATTATATGGAGGAGAAATCCCTTATTAAATCATTAAATCTGGTATATAATGTTGAGATAAATAAGTTTCAAATATTATGTCAAAACCGACCACCCCTCATAATAATTATCATACTCTCAAATAATATCATTTTATATTTTATTCTCACAATTTAGCACGATATTTCGAATTAATTTTAAATTAAATGAGTTTTACTAGAATAATGATTTTTAAATATTATACGAAGTGAAAAAATAATAATGGAAATTGAAAAAACAAGAGAAACTTCATGGAGAATTCAGTTAAAAAATAAAGATGAAAATATTGAAATAACCTCTGTAGAGATTAGTGGTGAAGTACGAATTATCAAACTTGCGCTTTTAAATAATGAAAGATCATTAAAGGTTGAAATGAATAAAGAAGAATTTTTCAATTTTCTCTCTTTGATCTCTGCTTTTAAAGATGTTGTTATAGGTGAAGAGACAAGTATAATTGACGAAGATCCAACCATTCTTTCCCCAGAATCCCAAAAGATAGAACCTATATCTGACATGAATAATATATATCCTATTAATCTTGAACCTTCAGATAATAATTATGAAGAAAAGGAAAAGGATGAATTAAATCCTGAAGAATGGGATCCTTGGTAAAAAAAATTATTTGGCTTTTATTTCAATTCTAAATTCGCAGTGATCCTGATTTAAATCTTCAAGACAACATTGCGTTTCTACCGCATTTACCCTATATAGGGCAAATTCTCCAAATCCCGTCAATAAACCGGTAATAAAATAACAAAAATACCTTGATTTGTTTTCTAATTCTGAGGAAATATTGTGATCGAGCTCAATAACTATTAATTCCTCAGATATAATTTTAGGGACAAATCTTCCCCACCCATGATTACTTAAAATATTAGTAAATTGATTCACTAAATCATCCAAGGATTTAGGTTTTAAATTTTCTTCCCAAGTTTGAATTAATTTCCAACCAGTTTTTTTACCTAACCACACCAATAAGGATTTTACACCTTCTCCATAGATAGAAGCCAAAATATCTATTATTTGAGGTGGGAAAAAAGCAAAACGATCATTAAATAGCTGATATTTGCCTTTATTAAATTTTAATCCTTTTAATTTTAGGTTTTTCATAATTACTATCAGCTTTTTTTATTATATATTATTTTCTAACGAAGTTTAAATCATTAAAACCTATTTACCAATAATAATTTTTAGAAAAAAAAGTGACAAATTGGTTAAAGTAATCATTCCATTCTCTCCTAATCTAATAAGATGTTGACTTTAAATAATTTTTTAGAAATGGTTATAATGAATGCTCGAGATAAATATTCTAGTTTTAGAAATTTCTATTTTTTTAGGCATTAATATCCTAATTTTTATATTTTCGATAATTTCTACTGATGTTCTAATTACTTCCTTAGGATTCTTTTTTTTCTTAGTTTTATTAATACCATTTCATTTGTTAATTGAAAAATTCGAGTTATTAATGATAATAGACAATTTAGAAAATTCTGCAATTTATAAGTTGATTATTTTTTATTCTTGGTTAATTAATTTTATCATTGGCATTTCCTTATTCATTCAATTGATTTATCTATTTATTTATTGTTAGAATTTAAGAGAGTTTTTAATTTCTAGTTTAAATAAAATTTATGATATTAATAAAAGAGATTAAAAAAATCAATATAAAGATTAAATTTGAGCCTAAGATAAAGGGAAATTTTCTAATGTTATAAATAAGTTTTAAGAAGTAATAGGAGGTTATTGAAATGCTTGATATTAAAACTATAAAAATTATTCCTATACTGTAAAGATTCGGGGGATTTTTGAAGAAAAGATTAAGTATGTCCCCCGTAAATTCAAGGTTATGAATAATTATTGTGAAAAAAGGGAAAAATCCCGAAATCGCACCTGTAATTACTGGTAAGAGAAATATAAAAAAATAAATCTTAAATTTCTCTCCTTTCATAACAATTTCTAATTTTTTTCCAAGTTTTTGATGTTTATAAATAATAGCTAAAATTTCTCTTATCTTTTCAGAAGAGAAATAAGCGTTTTTATCAACAAAGTTTTTTATTGCATCCAAAATTATAATATAACGCCAAGAATTTAATTCTGATTTTAAAAATTCTATTAATTCTCTGAAAGGATATGATGAGTTTATTAGATTAGATATTTGATTCTTTAAAGGTTTTTTTAGTATTGAAATTGAATTTTTATTCTGATTATAAGATTTAAGAAAAGCTTGTTCCGGAGATATATTACTTTTCAAATTACTTGCAAAACTTCTTAAGATTGTTATGAATTCCTCAAACTTCTTTCTTTCAATCCTAGAAAAATCATTTATTAAACCAATTAGATAGTTTTGATTCCTTATAAATTTCTTAAATAAAAGATTTAACACACTAAAAAAGAACGGGATAAAAATAAGCAAGAAAAGAACATTAATTAACTGAAACAAAATTATAAAACACAATCCGATCGGAAAAAATAATCCAATAAAGAAGAGAATACTCATTTTTGATTGTACTTGTTTCAAATAGATTTTAAATTGGTTCTCTAAGGAATTTTCGGCAAAAAGGTCAAAATCATAATTATCGAATTTATTGATTACCAGATATTTTGTGAAGCTGTCAAAATCGCTAGATGGTGTTTGCATTTCAATTAACTCTTCTTCAGGTGATTTTCCTTCATGAACTCTTTTGAAAACTGTTTTGAAATAAGTTGATATTGGAATATTATATTTAATCATAATTCTAATGAAGTTTAAGCACTTGTCAGAGTTTGTTTCAGCAGTTTTTTGAATTAATGAAAAATCAATTTTGATTAAGTAGAGAATTGAATTTAAAATCGATTCATTATTAGATATATCTTTATAAAGAATTGAATTAAATTGGTAAGATGAAATTAATGACAGAATCGCGGAATATAGAATTATAATTAGAAGATTAAAAGAGGTGAGAAGTATTGAAAAGGATAAGGAAATGAAAAAACAAGATAAGAAGATGAAGAAACTTGCTTTGTTAATGTCGGATTCATTAGTATTATATAATTTTCTGTATAAATTTTGATACCTCTCATTTAACTCTTTAAACTTTAGTCGAGGGGTTTTATACTTATGAAATTTTTTACAAAATCTAATATATATTTCAATATTTTTCATAAATTCTAAAAAATCTAGTTTAGTTTTAAAAAATTAACTATAATTTGTGATGAGAAAGAAACGTTTAGAAGATACATCTGGGGAGGAAGATTATGAAAGAAGCAATTGCTAAAACTAACATTATACATTAAGATATGACTTATATTTTCAGCTCTAAATTTGAATTCAAATATAACAAAATATTCAAAAATTGTTATGTTGAGATCCTTAGGATAATTAACATTATTCTGGTAAGATTTGTCAGGATTATCAATAATAAAACAAACCGCCAGATCAATCTCGTTAAATAAATCCAAATAATTATCTAAATCAGGTTCATCGCTTATATTATAGTCATTAAGTTCATTGAGAAAGGGAATCAGGATAGAAGAAAATATCGTTAACAAAAAGATGCTAAATCCAAGAAGAAGTGACTTCTCAATTAGATTTGTCATAAAAAACAATTAAAAATTATTGATTTAAAGTCCTCATATTTTTCCATTCCCCCCAGAATTGAATAAGAGCCTCAATAGAAATAAAAGAAAAATAGGATATTTTATGAAAAAGATTGATTAAATCAATCTGGTTGAAGCTATCTATTTTTGAGATAAATTGAAATATATCAGTATAAACATCCATATAGGAGGAGAAATTTTCTTTAGATAAGTTTTCATATCGTCTTATTTCAGTAATGACTTTAGTTTCATAAAGAGCTTTCATTAATGTCCAGTCTTTTAATAATGGGTCAAACCTAAATATACTCTCGTCTATTAGGTTATCTAAACTCTTAGTCTGTATAATTTCAGAAACAGAAATAATTCTTCTTCTATTAAATTCCTTTTTCATTAAGATTAGTAAATCTAAATCAGAAAAACATGATTCGTTAATATCGAAATGATACTTAAAACGATTTATCAAAGATCCTATACTATTTGCATGTATTGTTTGAAATCCTTTTAATCCTGCTGCTAAACAATGAAACATAGCTTCTGCTTCTTCTTTTGTTAATATTTCTCCTAAATATATTAAATCTGGAGTTCTATGCAAGAGTGTTTTAATGAGATTGCTTTTGGAGTAATTTTTTGATGGATGATCTTCTAAAGAATCTACCCGATATTTCAATTGGTGTTTACCTAAACCAATTTGTCTTAATGATTCAGTAACATTTTCAACATAGATTTTTCTGAACTCCTTTGGAGCCAATAAATCTAGAGCATTAATTAAAGTCGTCTTACCAGTGTCTGTTTCTCCTGTGGTTGTAATGTTTCTTCTCCGTAATAAAATAAAAAATAAGAATGCTGCTATTGGAGAATTTAAAGTACCATTTTTCAATAGATCTTGTATCGTAAACACATTTTTATTCATCTTCCTTATATCCAAAGCAAATGATTCTATTTGAATTGGTTCAATATCAATTGCAAATCTACAATAGAAATAATGATTTTTGATTACTAACTTTATGCTCGGATTCATATAATCGAGTCTTTTTCCACTATATAATCTGAAAAAAGTTTTTATACGTTCTATTTCATTTAAAACTAATCTTATTCCAGTACGACATCTCCCATGAATCTGGTGATTTATATAAATTTCATCATTGGGAGAGTCTAAAAATATTTCCTCTATTTTATCATCAATTAACAATGGAAAAATTTTATCAAAACACAATTTTTTTAGTGCCACCACGAATCCAAATTTCTCTAATTTCGATTCTGAAAGTCTGTATTTTGACTTGAGTAACTCTACTGACTCATTTTTATACAGTTCTATTAATTTTTCTAAAGGAATCACTTGGTCAAATTCAATAGTTTCAATATTTAATGTAATGTCCTTTATAATTTGATTAAAATAATTTTCCTCTTCATCCTTTTTAAAAAAGATATTGATTCTGTATAGTTTTTCATTCTCATAAGGGGGTTGAAATATCTTTACTTGGAAATTATTTTGATCTCCAATTTTATAAGTATCGATATTTACAAATTTTTCTTTTAGTGTTGTTTCTCGGAAATTTTGGGTTGACTTTGTGAGAATGAGAGGTTTAGCAAGCAGACATTGGTAAAAATTGATGTCTTTACGTTTATAACTCTTAAAATCATTAATCAACTTCAAGTTATCAAAGATTTTTAATATGTAGTCTAACAAATTTATAAGGTAGATTTGACATTTCCGGCATATTGGATTCTTTAATTCTTTTATTTTAAATTCGGAATATAGTTTAAACACTAGTTCATATAGTAAGATCGGATCGTAATATTCAAACTCACGTATCTTAGAAACTTTGGAAAAGAATTGAAAGAGATCGCATTTGAATTCTTCATAATTACATTTTTTCTTTCTTACATTTATAAACTTTTTAAGAAGTTTATGGATCTTTTTTAAGTCTTTATAATATTCTAAAATCGAGTTAAATTGATGAGATCGAATCAGAAGATCATTTTTTAATATCGAAATGAAATCAAATTTCTGTTCTTTATTAATATAAAGATAATACAACAGACAGTTAAGGCATTTCTTATTCTCGCTTAGAGCTTCTCCTTTTTCAAAACATTGCTTACAATCAATCGTTAAAATCCTATCTTTTTTTCCAGTTATGTTTTCTTTTTCTTGGAAGTAACTAAGGTTCTTTATAATCATTTAAACACTTTTTCGAAAAGAAAAATAAAAATAACCCTTTTTTATTCATCAGTGAGAACCAGCAGAATTCAACAAGAATGAAAAAATTTATTTATTTTAAAAAATTCTTTACTAAAAGTTAGTGATTATTATGGGTCATCGTAAAAAACACGCACCAAGGCATGGATCCTTAGCATTTCTTCCGAGGAAAAGAGCAGCATCAGAAAAGGCTCGTGTAAGGCATTGGTTAGACAATTTAGAAGAAATTAATTTCCTGGGATTCGCTGGTTTCAAGGCTGGAATGACTCATATAATCTACGTTGAAGATCAACCAAATAGTCCATATTATGGAAAAGAATTAATGAAACCAGTAACAGTTATTGAGGTTCCTCCATTAATTCTTATAGGTATTAGAGTCTATAACGAAGATGAGTACGGTAAATATGTGGTGGGGGAGTTAATTGCCACCGAATTTAATAATTTTATAACTCGAAAAGTTAGTCTCCCAAATTTTGAAAAATATGATATTGAAAGCAAGAAAAAAGAAATTTTAAAGGAATTAAATAATAGCAGTGATATCAGAGGAATTTTTCAGACTCAGCCTTATCAAATTTCAATACCTAGAAAGAAACCCGATATAATTGAAATAAAGATTAATTCGTCAAATCAACCAAAAGAAGAATTTAACTTTGCGTATAACAATTTAGGTAAAGAAATTAGAGCTAGGGATGTTTTAAAAGAGGGTGAATTAATTGATACAGTATCGATTACAAAAGGTAAGGGATTTCAAGGTCCTGTGAAACGATTTGGGATTAGAATTTTATCGAGGAAAAATAGTAAAGTACGGAGAGCTGTGGCGTGTATAGGTCCTTGGCACCCTGCTAGAGTTCTTTATACAGTACCTAGAGCAGGACAGATGGGATATCACCAAAGAACAGAATATCATAAAAGAATAATGCTTATTGGTGAAAATGAGGAAGAAATTAATCCCAAAGGAGGATACATTCGTTATGGTAAAATTCAAGGTGATTATCTTTTAGTTTTAGGATCTATTCCTGGTCCTAAGAAAAGATTAATAAGAATAAGAAAGACAATCAGACCGATAACGTCTTATCTCGTCAAATCTCCGGAAATTACGTTCATAAGTAGAGAGAGTCATCAAAGGAAATAAGAATAGAAAATGGTGTTTCTATGGAAAAAATTAATGTTTACGATTTAGACGGAAAAAAGAAGGGATTAATTGATAAACCTGGTATTTTTAGCGTAAAACCTAGAAAAGATCTTATCCAAATGTCAAATAATGTTTCACAGAGTAAAAATAAACAACCTCAAGGAAGAGATATTAGTGCGGGTTTAAAAAATGTCTCAAAAGGGTGGGGGACGGGTTTTGGTATGTCTCGAGCGCCCCGAAGAAAAGGATCAGGTTTTCCTACTGCAAGAAATGTAGGGAGGGTTCCTTATGCTAGAGGAGGACGTCGTACACACCCTATCAAATCTGAAAAAGTCATTACAAAAAAAATTAATAAAAAAACAAAGAAGTTATCAGTAATCTCCGCAATTTCAGCATCAGGAGATAAAAATTGGGTTTTGAAGCGAGGTTATGATCTCGAGCATATTCCAGAACTACCACTGGTTATTGATGATAAAATTCAAACAGTAAAAAAAACAGAGGCAATATACTCTATTCTATGTGATTTAGGGTTTGAAGAAGAATTATTTAAAATTAAAACGAGTAAAAAAATAAGAAGTGGAAAAGGTAAGGCAAGAGGCCGCAAATATAAAGCGAGAAAAGGGATATTGATTATAATAAAAGATGATTTTGGAATTGTTAAAGCCTCAAGAAATATCCCGGGAACAGACATCGTGAAGTTTGAGAATTTATCCATTACCAATTTAGCACCAGGGGGAGTTTCAGGAAGGTTAATCTTATGGTCTCAATCTGCTTTTAATGAATTAAATAATTTTGAGGTGTGATTTTGATGGAAAAATTCTATACAATAATTAAAAGGCCCTTAATTACCGAAAAAACTTTTGATTTAATTGAAAGGGAAAACAAATTAGTTTTTATTGTTAACAGGTCAGCTAACAAAAATCAAATTAAAAGAGCGATTGAAAAAATACATAATGTAAAGGTAATAAAGGTCAACACTATGATTACCCCTAAAGGAGAGAAAAAAGCATTTATTAAACTTCATCCTGATAATTCTGCTCAAGATATTGCTATAGAGTTAGGCATATTTTAGTTGGTAATTATTTCTAAATAAATCATAGTTAAATTCTAATATTTCCTTTGTGTTTAGAATCCGTAAATTCTGAAAAGAACTAAATTCTGGAATATCTAGGAGTTTTTTTGTTTCCTTTTCATTTAAAATGGTGATATAAATGAAATATTTTGAATGATATTTTTCAATTATCTTTTGGAGGTAATCTGAATTTAATTTAGTTAAAACCACAAATAGGAATTTTTCCTCAATAAGTAAAAGATTTTTACTTAGTCTAATATATTTTATATGATTTTGTAATAAATTCTGTTCAAATCCCTTATTAAAATTTAAGAGTTTTGTTATTCCATTCTTTTTTTCTTTTAGAAATAGCTCATTAAAGTAATTCAGAGAGAGATAATTGTCAGTTATCCCTAATCTCCATAAGCAATTAAAAATTTGTTTAATCTTTATAGTGTGTTTTTTTAACATTGTATAATTAAAGAAGGTGTTTATAGCATTTTCAGTATTAAAAAGGTCATCCTCCCTTTTACATTTCTCCGTATAAAAAGGATTGAATGTAATTTCGTCATTATTATTTATTCTAAAAGTAAAGAGTAAATAACCTTCTCTGTTAAAGCTGGTTAAAATCTTTAAAAAATTATTGATGAAAAACTCCTGGTTTTCCAGATAATCTAAATCTATATTATAAATATCTAGTAAAAATGAGTCGTTGCTGTTTAAAACTAAAATTGAATTACTTTTTTTTATTAAAGAAGCCTTGGAACCCGACTCCTTGAGAATTGGTTCCAAAAATTTCCATTCCAATTGTGAATTCTTGAAAAACGTAATAGTGCTATTTATTCCACATAACTTTTGCTTAACTTCATTAAATATTTTAATTAATAACTCCTTTTTTTTCTCTTCAAAATTTAACAAAAAAACTATCTTGTCTTTTATGCGCGTGTTCCATTGAATAGTATAATACGGGATATATCTTTTTCTTAGATAATGATTTAAAGTCGATATAATT
The DNA here is from genome assembly GCA_019894975.1 of Promethearchaeota archaeon. Classification (GTDB taxonomy): domain Archaea; phylum Asgardarchaeota; class Lokiarchaeia; order Sigyniarchaeales; family SOKP01; genus Loki-b32. The sequence continues at coordinate 19,851 of JAGXNO010000002.1, forward strand.
GGATTAATAAGAATAGTCTCAAACATTGCAAAAGCTATTATCTTCTTGTTTTTGTTCAAACTCTTATAATATATTAAATTTTCATCAATCAAATACGATAATAGCTGAAATTTACCCTTTCTGTTCATACAATAAATTTTTTATTAATAATTATAAAAACATAGATTATTTATGATGAATGAAACATTAGAAAATTCATTGTCAGAATAAGTTCTAGAAAAATGTATCTTAAAGCATGAATAAATAACTCCCGAATTAAGGAGAGACTTTATGTTTGGGTTTATTTTTTATATAATCAAATTTAGTAGCAAAAGCTTTATGCAAAACTTAAAAATTTACTCATATATATTATTAGATAAGTAAAAACATAATTTTGGATATAGTATTGTTAAAAATTATTAAAGATTTTCTTTCCAATTTAAATCCTGATATAATTGTTCAAGCTCCATCAAGAATCAATTTAATAAATCCTTTAGATGCCGTAGAAGGAGATTTTTGGATGCCATCGGTAGCTATCAATGGGAAGCATAATCCATTATCAGCATTTCTATATATTAAAAAAATCGATAAAGAGAGTAGAATAAAGATGTATACAATTAACTACGTGAATACCTCTTTTTCTATTGAAATTATTACTGAAGAGAGATTAGTGAAGAATAAAAGTGAATTGTTAAAGACACTGACTACAAAGCAGAAATTAATTTATGCGAGTATATATAGATTGCTTAACATGAATTCTAGTTTTAATAAAAAATTTTTAACAACTAATATTGAAATTGGATTACTCACAACTATTCCACCACAAAGTGGTTTAGGGGGAAGTACTGCAATAGTAATTGCGGTCCTCTATGGTCTTGCATGTTATTTTAATATAAACAACGATTTTATTAATTTAAAAGATAATGAATATCCGATAAATAAAGACATTATTGCTGAAATAGCGACGAAAGTTGAGGATGAAGATTTAGATATTACCGCGGGGTACTCTGATCCATATATTATTAGTAGGGGCGGTTAGGCTTTTGTTCATATGTTGGAAAACTCCATCATAAAAAAATTTCAAAAGAACCTTTAGCAGTATATGATAGAATAGATAAAACCTATCAAATTCACAATTTACCAATAGTTATTTGTTTTTCAGGAGTATTTCGTGAAAGTGGTGACGTTCACAGAAAATTAAGAAAACTATATTTACAAAAAGATCCTCAAATACAAAAAAATTACTGGAAATTGGCTGAACTATCTTGGAAATTTAGATTTGCATTAATGAAACATGATTGGAAACTATTAGGTGAATATTTTAAGGAGAATACAAGAATCATGAATAAAATTATGAAATATGCAGGGTTTGAATTTGGGATTGGGTTAATAAACAACATCTTAATTAAATTGATTGAAGAGAATTCTAATGTTTATGCTGCAAAATTAACCGGTGCGGGTAATGGAGGTTCGGTTTTCGTATTAGTAAATCCAGATAATGTTGGAAGCGTTATAATTTACTGGAAAAGTAAATTGGATGAAATTAAAAGAAATAAAGAAATATTTGTTTCAAAATTTCCATCATACCCTATGGAAAAAGTAAAGCGCTTGGAAAATGTTAAATTTTATCAAGTATCAATTGATATAAATGGAGTGAAAAAAATATAATCAATAGGATATTTTATATTTAAAACAACAGGAGAATAAACTTGAGCAAATTCGAAAGATATACAAAAAAAGTTGAAGTTTATATCGATCCGCATAAACATTGTAAACAATGCGGAGAAATGATTACTGAAGCTAATACCTATTGTTCTAATTGTTATACAAAATTAAAGGAAAAGAAAAAAAGAAAATTCTTTAGAAGAAAAAAGAATTAGCTTCTCATCACTGAAGCCAATTTAATAATGTTATTATAAATCCAATCTTTCTAAAAGCCAATTTTTATCTAATAATGTAAGGAATGATCCTAGCCTTGGACCAGATTTCTTTCCTAAAATAACTGTGTAAATTGCTTCAAATAACTTTCGTGGTGTAATTCCTATATCCTCACTAGCTATAGTAAAGATTTTATTTTGAATTAAATCAGGGGTATAAAATTTTTCATTAATGAAATAATCTCTTAATGAACTTATACCTTGTTTTTGAGTATCAGTTAGAGAATTTAACATATTGTTATCTAATGTTTCTGGTATAACAAAGATGTTTATTTTTCTTAATATTTCATTTTTAACTTTTTCATTTTCTTCAGTATCAATTATTTCTTTTACATTACTAAGCCAACTGGTTGTTTGGTTAATTAATCTCTTAAAGGTTTCTATTGAAATTTCTTCTTCGAATAAGTCTTGTTTCGATGCTTCTTTTGCTTTTTCATATAATTTTTCAAAACTTAAAATATTTTGAACCTGAGCTAGGAATATTAATAACTTAAATGGGATCCTTACAGATTTTTTATTTGGGATCTCATGAATTTGGGTTAAGGGAAACAAATAGCGGGATTCTACCATATCGGATCCTTCACTTGAAACTTTTAAAAAAAACTCTTCCTCCATGCGTTCATAGAAGTCATAATATTGGGGTAATTCCTCAGTTCTAAATGATATATGTTTTAAGGGGTTAGTTTTGAGTATTAATGTCCTAAATACTTCTGGATCTGCGATTTTAAGAAATTCTTTTGGCGTGAAAACGATTCCCTTTGATGTTTTCATATCTCTATCACCTAATCTTAACCATTCGTAAGGAACCTTAACAGGTCCGATAAAATTATATATTTCCTGACATAATTCTAGACCTGTATCATAAGCGCCTCCCTTTACACTGTGATCCTTACCTGCAGGTTCGCATGTAGTCTTATAAAGAGCCCATTTAGCGGGCCAATCAACACGCCAATTCAATTTTAATCTTCCGCTGTAAATAGATATTTTTCCTAGATGACCACAAGAGGTACATGTATATGTTACCACCTGTTCATCACTCAAATATTCTTTTGCCCGATTTGGTTTAATTGTACCATCTTTTTTCCGATGCTGAATTCGGTCGCATTCCTCACAAATAACCATTACAGGCATCCAGCCTTTTTGCAATTCTAAGAAAGACATCTTCTTTTCATCATCTAAGGTTGGTAAAATGTATTTTCGAATAATTTCCTTAATCTTATCTGTATTTTCTAATGCAATTTTAATCATTTCTTGCATTTCTTTGGTTTTATATAACTCATGCGTCCATATTATTTCTGCGCTTATCCCAAAATTAGGAAAATTTGATGATAAATCGTTTCCAAAATGGTAAGCATAGCTTTCACATTGGCAATCCTGAAATGGACATGGTATGTAAGAAAATGGTTTTCCCAAATATTTAATTTGAAATTCTTGATCTATATAGTCTGGAAATCTTACAGCAGCATCTAAACTATCAAAAAATAAGTAAAATCTAACTTCCTTACCCTTTTCTTCCATTATCCTCTTTATAGAATCACATATAATAATTTCTCTTAATATTCCAAGATGAATGAATCCTGAAGGTGTCTTTCCTGTAGCTAATGTAACCAAAGATTCATTTCTCTTTAAGATTTTTTCTACTATTTCATCTAACCAATTAATAGGATAATCTTCACTCAAATTCTCTTCACTCTTCAGACTTTTCTTAATTTAGTGAATGAATCCTTCTACAAAAAACTTTTCTTTCTATATTTTAGAGTGAATTTAGCTACAGTTAATTTATAATATCATTTTTGATTTTAAATGATAGTGATATAAAGAATGAGAATTGCTGTTCTGAATAAAGATTTTTGTAAACCTAATAAATGTAGCCCCTATGGAGAAAAACCATGCATAAAATATTGTCCTAGAGTAAGAACAGGAGATCAAACCATAGTATTAAGTCCTGATGAAAAATATGTAATTATAACTGAAAGTCTTTGTTCAGGTGAAGGTATTTGTATCAAAAAATGCCCATTTAAAGCTATAAGTATTGTTAATTTACCTGATCCTTTGGAAGATCAAATATCGTTTCGTTATGGTCCAGATCAATTTTCTCTCTTTCGAATGGCAATCCCAAAAAAGGGAAAAGTACTTGGATTAATTGGGCAAAATGGAATCGGGAAAAGTACTATGTTAAAAGTATTATCAAATGAATTAAAATTAAATCTTGGTAAATTTGGTGATAATACTCCTGATTGGAGACAAATAATTGATCACTTTAAAGGATCAGAATTACATCAATATTTTGTAGATCTACAAGAAAATAAATTAAACATTGTATATAAACCTCAAAATATAACCATAATTCCAAAATATGTAAATGGAAGAGTTATTGATCTTTTGAGCAAAACTGATGAATCCAGTAGGTTGGATCACATCACTGATAATTTAAATTTAACAAAAATTTTAGAGAGAGACATCTCTGTATTATCTGGAGGTGAACTTCAACGAGTAGCTATTGCTGCTGCTTATCTTAAAGACGGGGATGTATACTTATTTGATGAACCAAGTTCATATTTAGACGTCAGTGAAAGAATTAACATGGCCAAATTAATAAGAAATTTATCAACAGAAAACAAAACAATAATAGTTGTCGAACATGACTTAGCCATATTAGATTATCTTAGCGATTATGTCTCAATTTTATACGGTGAACCTGGAGTGTATGGTATTATTTCTCATCCTCAAGGAGTAAGAGTTGGAATTAATATATATTTAAATGGATATATTAAGGATGAAAATGTAAGGTTTAGAGATGATCCTATTATTTTTCATGAACGTCCCCCTCAAGAATCTCTTTTTGGTTCTGGAGATATCATATTTTCTTATGATGATATTCAGGTTTCTTTAGGGAATTTCAATTTAACCACTTCTGGAAGTGAAATTCATTCTGGTGAGATTATTGGGATTTTAGGCCCAAATGGAATAGGAAAGACTACATTTATAAATTCAATCGCAAAAATTGCAAATACTAATAACCATGAAGAACAAAATCTAAATGGTAATACTGAAAAATTAACTGTTTCAGTAAAATCTCAATATATAAAAATAGAAGAAGACAAAATAGTTTCTGATCTCATTACACAAATAAAATTTGCACCTCATCTTAGCCAATCTTATAAAAAGAGACTGATTAATAGTTTAAAACTTGAGAATATTAGAGAACGTAATATTTCAGAATTGAGTGGTGGAGAATTACAACGAGTAGCTATAGCAAAATGTTTATCCACTGAAGCAGATATATATCTATTAGATGAGCCTTCAGCATTTTTAGATGTTGAAATGAGATTGCAAGTAGCCCAACTATTAAGAAAATCAATTGAAGAATTAAAGAAAGCCAGCTTTGTTGTAGAACATGATATTATTACCCAAGATTTTATTGCTGATTCAATACTAGTATTTGATGGTATTCCTGGAATTGAGGGTAATGCTACAGCACCTCAAAATTTAAGAGATGGATTTAATTTGTTTCTTAAAATCATGGGAATTACCTTCAGGAGAGATGCTTTAACAAAAAGACCAAGAGTAAACAAAATTGGAAGCAATAAGGATATTTATCAAAAGAGAATTAACGAATTCTATTACATTCCCAAATAAGAGATAATTACTATTACCTTGATCATGGTAAATTCTTTTTTATACTCCTTAATTTCCATTGGAAAAATTATTTTAGAATTTTATAAGTAAAAGTTAGTTTTGTTAAAATTGTAATAATATTATTTATATATGATTGAGTAATTTTTTACTGGGGCTCTATTCTAAAATATAATATAATTTTTTTCAATTTCAACAATTCTAAAATAAAAATTGCAGTAGAAATAAAGCAGTATATGATACATTAATTGGAAAAAAATAATAAAAAATAAAATCAATTTAAGGTTTAATTTTCCAAAAGACTAATGGTCGTCCTCTTTTACCATCAGTGCGAGAAAATTTTTCTATTAGTTTTCTTTTTTGAAGTTTCACTAAATTATCATAGATTGTAGTTCTCGGGGTAATCAAATGTTTTACTAAATCTTTACGTGTAGAAGGACCAATATTATCAAGAGTTTTAAGCAGATTATATTGAATTGGAGATAAAAAATCTTTCGATTCAGTATATTTTTCTATTGCAGTCCTATTTGCCATAATTTATTCCTCTAATTTTTTATTAAAATCAAAATCGACAATTTATCGACTTTTTTATTTAATTCTTAGGAATTTATTCCTATGATCATATTAATCCCAAATAGTATATAAATGATGATTATTTATGCATTATTATCATCAATAAGCACTAAAATTTAAAAACGAAGTTCAATATTACATCATTGGATTCAAAGTATTAAATCAAAGAAATGACTGAAACTTCAAGAACTACAGTTACTTTAAATAATAGCTATATGAAGCTAATTGAAGAACTTGTAGATGTTTTTGGTGCAACTAGAGCTCAAGTAATAAGTAATATTGTAGAATATTTCTTTAACGATACTAAAAATGATCCACTTCTAGAAAAATTAAGAGCTAGGAAAAGAAAAGAAAGTCCACCTGAACAAAATGAAATAATGGAAAAGATTAGTAAATATTTAAAAATTTCAGATCAAATTCCTTTTAACGTTTTCCTGGAACATTTAAATTTGGATAGAGATTTTGTTATTAGCCAACTTGATGATTGGGCAGAAAAATTTGATTTTATGTTTATAGACAATAAAATTATAAAACGCTAATAGAATGATTTGATTTAGCTCACTTATTTAGATATCATCCGAAAATATTTAAGAAATCATCTGATAATCCCACTGTCCAATCGAGTATAGATGTAATTATCCCTGTTATAATAAAAAATATAAAAAGAGCAAATCCAATGAGTAAAGCATATTCTACAAGATTGCCCCCATACTCATCAGAAAAAAAATTCCTAATTGTGTTACCTATTTTCTTTAAAGAGCCTTTAATAGTCATTCTTATTTTTTATTTAAATCTAGCTTTTTAAACTAAACAGAATAAAGAAAAATGGTATGAGAATTAAGTTTTACAGTTCCAGTTTTTTTAAAACAGTATTAAGCTCTGATTTATTTGCTTGATTTCTAGGAATTTTAACTCTAAATGTATCATCGTCAATATTTCTGGGAATTATTTGAACATGGAAGTGTTTTACAACTTGACCTGCTGCCGTGAAATTGTTTTGGAGGATATTATACCCGTCTATATCTAATTTCTCATGAATCATTGTAGCAATTTTTTTAACTGTTTTATAAAGCTCATTTAGTTCGTAGTTAGTAATATCTTCTAGAGTAATATAATGTTTCTTTGGAATAACTATCGTATGACCCTTTGAAATAGGAAATATATCTAAAAAGGCAAGATTTAGATCATTTTCAAATATAATAGTGGATGGAATTTCTTTTCTGGTAATTTTACAAAATATACACTCTTCATTTTTCATTTTTTTAACCCCTTTTTAATTCTTATGATAGTTAACAATATTTATTTTTATTAAAATTAAAAAACCATTACTGAGTTTTATCATATTAAATTATAAAAATTTTTCACATTATAAATTAGAGACTCTGATTATTATGTTTCTTCAGCAAATACAATCAATACTCACACATAAATTATCCCCCAAAATATTTAAATTAAATTCTGAGATTTATGGATTTCAGTATAATCATAATAGAACTGATAAATCAATAAAAAAAGTAATGCTCACCATAGATTTGAGTATTAGAGCCTTGCATTTTGCTGTAAAAAATAAAATTAATCTAATCATCTCTTATCATGGTTTATTCAGAAATCCAACTGAGAAATTCAATCAAGATTTGATAAATAAATTAACCTTACTTACCAAATATCCAATTGCAATTTTTGTATTGAATTCTTCATTCATCGCAGCAGAAGGGGGTGTATCAGACACACTAGCAAATGTGCTTTACTTGGACATAAAACGGACTTTTGATATTAAAAATGATAAGGATATTAAAGTTCCAATTGGGAGAATCTGTACACCAAAAAATTATTTAAATAATAATCAAAAATTGACTTTAGAAAATTTAATTAAAAGAATTAAAACCCACTTAGAGTTGACTCATGTCTCATATATTGGTGATCTTAAGAAAATAGTTAACAAGGTATGTGTTGTTGGAGGAGATATCTCAAATCTGCAATATTTAAAGAAAGCTAAAGCCCTTGATTGTGATTGTTATATAACTGGCAGAATTGATTATTTTAGTGCAATCTATAGTAGAGATATTAGCCTTGCATTAATAGAAACTTCACATTATTCAATAGAAATTCTTGCATTAAAAAAAATGTGTAACATCTTGAGTTTAGAGTTTCCATATGTCGAATTTACATTATTTGAATCAACTGATCCATTCAATATTTATATCTAGAAATTCGTTTAGATAGTAGAGTAAAAAGACTCTATAATTCTCAAATAAAAGTTTAAATTTATTGAGAGATACTATGTTTTTAACCATATATTATTTTTTTCTCTTATTTAATATATTTTGAAGGAATTAATTATGCCTATAATTGAATATAATGGGAAAAAACCCCAGATAAGCCCAAATTCTTATGTGAGTCCCCAAAGTACCTTAATTGGAGATGTAAAAGTAAGTGATAATGCAGTTATTTGGCCAGGTTCGATCATTCGAGCAGAAAACTCACCAATTATCATAGGGGAATACTCTACGATTTTTGATGGGGTAATGATGTTAACACGATCTCAAAGAAGCTCGATAAATATCGGTCGATATTGCATCATAGAGACGGGAGTAGCATTGTTGGGGTGCTTCATGGAAGATTATGTTCAAATAAAGGAAGGAACCTTAATCTATGAAGAAGCATCGATAGGAGAAGGTGTTATTATTATGAATGGGAGCCAAGTCCCACCCGGATTAACAATTCCCGCTCGTACCGTGATGAGAGGAATTCCAGTTGAATCTATTCGAGAGCAAACAAGAAATGATGTATTAAAACAAAAGGATAGAGCGGAAAATTACTCTCAATTATTTATTAAGATTAAAAATCAACTTCCAAATGCTCAAGGATATATGCTAACCTTACCAGATTTCTTGAAACTAATGATAAAAAAAGAAGAATAAAAAAAATATTTTTAAAATATAATCATACCATTATATTTAGCATTTTGATCAGTTCTTTATATCTTGAACGAAGAGTCACTTCAGTTACCCCAACTAAATTTGCAATTTCTTTTTGTGATACTCTCTTATCCTTCATTTTACAAACTAAATAAAGTGCTCCAGCACACAATCCTTTTGGATCTTTACCAGAAGTAGAAAATTTAGAGATAAATGTTTGTAAAATCTTAATTGTTCCATTTTCTGCGTCCGCATCTAACTCTAACTCTGCAATGAAGCGTGGAATAAGAGAAATTGGATCAGTGGAAGGTACTTTTAAATTTAGTTCTCTGATTAGAGTTCTGTAGCATCTTCTAACATTTTTCGCACTTATAGATGTTTGCTCTAGTATCTCTTGTAAAGTCCGAGGTATTTTTCTTTCCCTACACGCAAAATATAAGCAAGCAGCAACCATTCCATTAATTGACCTTCCTCTAAGAAGTTTCTTTTTAAATGCCTCAATATAAAGCCTTATAGCTGCTTTTTTCACATGGTTAGGTAAGTTTAAATTACTCCCGATTCTTTTTAATTCGGTAGTTGCGATTAGCATATTTCGCTTATCCCAAGTCATTCGAGAGTTCCATTTAGCAGCTCGTTTTAAATCAGGGCTTTTAATATTTGATTTATCAATTATAGTGCTTAATCCCATATCTGGTAAGAGAATAGAGATTGGAGAACCTGTTCTTTCTCTACTTTCTTTTTCCTGTTTAGTAAATGCTCTTTTACCGCTATGCGAAATATCCACAATTCGTTCACTTATGACTAATCCACATTGTCCACAAACGATTTCTCCCCTTTCATGGAGTGGAATAACTTTACCCTCACATTCAGGGCATGAGTTTGAAAAATTACTTAAATCTGATTCTATTTCCATAATATCAACCATTTTATATTTTTATAACTACAAAAATTCCTTATACCCATATTTCTGTTGAAATTTAACCCGTATAACGCTTAGAAATTTGTTAAAATTACTCAAAATTTCACGTGACTGAAAATCGAATATAATCTCTGATGCAAATAATATATATATAAAAAGGTTATATAAATGTTTCGCTCTGGAGTTGGTTCTGTTTTTGAAGTAGTAATAAGTGATGAAAAGTTACATGGTTTTGATTTGTCGGAATACGAGGATAATATATTATCTTATAAAAAAAATGGAAGATATGTAGTAAACCCAAATAAAATACATCCCATAATACCTGAAATTAAACTACCGAACACTCTCATGGGGTTGTTGATTAGCCGGTTATTATTTATTAGATACCATAAACTTAATAATATAGTTAGAACTGACATCAAAGATCCAAATGCAAAGCAATAATATATGGTCTTCTCATGAGGATACTGAGAAACAGAAATATCCTTTATCCCATTCAAATAAAAAGGATCTATTCCCATAAAATCAATAAAATTGTAGATTAATCTATCAGGTAAAGGCTCTAAAATCCAAATAAAGAAGTAGGTTAAATAATTAAATAAGATTCCAAAAGCTAAGACAATATAAAGTGTACCCAGAATTAATCTTGGCTTAGTTAACACGTCTTCTTTTTTATCAATGCCACCTCTTGTTCTTGATTGTTGGTAAACACCTCTAAATCGCAACAATGTAAAAATTCCTATGAATAAAATTATAAAAACAAAAATATATTTGAGATATTTGGAAAAAATTAAAAAAAACTCATTGAAAGCAATACACCAATTCTCCAAGCCGTTGACTACGTCTTCTAGTATGTTTCCTGTAGGTTGGATTATGATATTAGATTTAAAACCATTAAACATTTCACAATAAGGTTAAGAATCTTGTATTTAAAGTCTACAAAATAATCATAAATACCGTAAAAAAAAGATTCCTAAAATTATTCTTTAAAACCACTTTTACAATCATTAAATCTGATCTATCCTACTTTTTGTTTTCTTTAAATAATCGTAATCCAACCTTAAATTGAATTATGCTTAAATCAAAAAAACTAATGTCTAAATCTTATTTTAATGTAAATCACGTCTCGTTTGTATTTATTTATTTAGTTTATTCTTCAATTTTTGTTTTTCTTAACAATTATTTTCCAATTCTGTTTTTTGAGGTGTTAAATATTAATCGAATTATTCTTGCATTGATACAATTCTTAGCATATTCTGTCATACTTTTACGCCCCGTGTTTGCTTCAATAACAGATAAATATAAAATTAATGGGTTTCAACGGAAGTATTATATTATCTTTTCAGGATATATTCTGGCAATACTGTATATGATAATGGGACTAACATATCGAAACATGATAATATTTGGGATTTTATTATTATTGGTGTTCTTGTCAGGAACTATGTTGGATGTTTCAACAAAATCACTTATTATGGATATCTCTCCAACAGATGAAATAAAAAGGAAAACTTTTTTCTTCGTTTTATGTGGTGATGCATTAGGTAGGTTCTTTCCCTTTCTTCTATATACTACATTGATTAATGACGTATATTCAATTAATTCTTGGATGACCTTTTTCATTTTTAGCTATATGGTTCTATTCCCTCTTCTAGGTTTTTTACCATTCATAAATGAAAATGGTCACTCAAATCCAGAAATTAATAAAACCATGAATAATCCTGATTTAATTCGATCAGATAACAAATTACCAAACCAGAAGCTTAAAACCATCTTTATTCTGTTATGTATATTTACTTTCTTCGCTTTTAGCGATGCGATCTTTTCTTATCCTTTTTTTCCATGGTTACTAGGCAAATTTGGAGATATTAAGTTTAAAATTTTTAATTTTTTACTCATCTTTTATTTTATATTAAGTATTTTAAGCTCAGCAGTGGGTGCATTTTTAATAAAAAAAATAAAGGCAAAGAAACTCATTTTTATTTCTATGCCTTTGATCGGACTTATTTATACTTGCTATACTGTTGCCCCTTTCGCGATTTTTATCTTTTTGTATTTTTTAGGCTCATCAATAGCGATTATAACGAATTTTAATATTTCAATCCTCATTATGAAATTTAGAAAAGGAAACAAATCTTTATATTTTCATGTAATTGCCACATTTAAAAACCTTAGTTTCTTCATTTTTATCCCTTTAGGAACAATACTATCAAATTTTTTCATTACTGAACTTTTAATCATATTAGGAGCTATAATGTTGAATATTTCAATTATTCCATTGATCTTTATTAAAATTTGAACGTATTTAAATCAAAACATAAATACATAAAAAGAAAATTCTACTAATTATCTATAGAAGTGTTTCTCCTGTGTGTGCCATAAAAACAACCCAAAAATTTCAGATTAATCAAATTAAGGGGAAAATAATAATCTGATATTAGATATATAAAGTACCAAAAATCTTTTAATCAGCAAAAATTTGATTTTCATTTCGAGAAATATATGGGGTTAAAAAATATAGAGTAGGAATCCATGATGGATTCTACTGACCATTTAAGGAAGAGTTTCACCTGCATGTGGCATTACGACAAACCTCCTTCCCATTAATTAATGGGATGGTAGTCTAATATCTAAAGTAAAGTATATAAACTACGAGTAAAAATTGAGAGGTTTTTTAATTTAAAGTAAATTAACATATAAATTCAAGACGAGTTCTTCTTCTAGTTAAGGAAATATTTCATTTCCCTGTTTGATGGATTCAGATTATTAAAATTAAAACTATTTCCCTTAAGTTCGATATAGTAAAATTATAAATATTTGATATGACTATTCAAAAAATAGAGATTTCTTAAAACAAAAGGTCATATTGATTTAGTATTTATGTCTAATTTTGTAGATATTAAAATTATTGAGCAGTTATTAAAAGTAAGTGATATTAACCAGATCCAATATCTTTTTGAAATTTTAATGAACAATGTTGTTGAATATTTAGGATTACAACCAATTTATAAAAATGTTAAAATTAAAATACTTTTAGTAGAAAAACTTGAATCTAGTAAGAAATCCCATGTCTTAGATTTAGGTGTTAACCGAATATATAGAAATAATTCTCAAATTCTAGAAATTTACGAAAAAGATAGAAAATTTTTACCATTCATTTTACTTCGGGAAGCTTTTTATAACTTTCTGCCAAGTGAAATAAAAGATAATAATATGATAAAGGTATATATCAACCAAATTGTTGAAAATAACCTTGAAAATGTGGTTGGGTTTAAAAACTGGCATAATTCTCATAGAGATGCATTAGTTGATCAATACTTTTTAACTGCGCAGTTGGATAAATTGAAGAAATTTTTTAAAATAGAAACTTCTAAAGAGCATGAAACTCCGACTCAGTTCTTTTTTAATGAAGTACGGGTAAATGCATCAATAATCGGAAATAGAGAAATTAATAATTATTATGATGAATTATTTGAAAAATACATGTATAAAACCTCAAAATCACTCTATAATGAAGATATTATTAAAACCCTCCTAATTCTTCTTAAAACCTTCACCAAAAATAAGAAATATGTGAGTATAACAGATTATCTAGAATTATATAGAAATATGTTAGAAAATGAGGAAATTGAATCTACTTTAAGTTTAAGGAAGTTCTATGAAAATTTACAATGGATTAACAAATTTACTTCAATTGCACCAAGTTACAATGTAGTTCATAATCTAATTGGATTATCTCCTATTTTTTGTGAATTGATTTTCAATCCTGTTTTAGAAAAACAACGAATTATGAAACTCATAAGAAATCTACCATTCATGGCATCACCCAGAATCATAGAGAATAATTTTGGGTGTAGATTTGTGATTACATTTATCATTCCAACAACTTATCAAAATGATCTTGTAGATTATTTTAATAGATTACAAACTCTTGGTTATTTATATAGTAAACGAGTTATTTTATATAAAACAGTTTGGAACTTTCTAAACTTAAATTATTATTTGGAAAGTCCTAACACTTCAAAAATTATTGATCCTTTATTAAAAAACTATAATAAGGATTTTGAGTGTGAACACAAAATAGAATTCACTAATGAGCGTAATTCGTATCCTCTCTCATTATTCAATTATATTATACTAGGACGAATAAGAGATTTCTCAGTTACTGGACTAACATTTGATAAACGAGTTGAAACTTTAAACGCTTTAAAAGAGGATATGGAAAATGAGTACAGAAAACAATTAAATTCTATTGAAAATTTTAGAGAAATCTTCAATAAGTTAATGCTTTCCCCAAAAACTAAGGAGGATTTCTTAAGTTTTCTTAACCAAAACCAAAAGCGGGGAATATTGGCTTTGCATGAAAACCTTCTCTCTATCCTGGAATTTTCTGCTTCAATTGAAAAATTAATTGCTAAAAATCCAACATTAATAAATTTGCATCAACTTAAATTATTTTTGGAGGAAAACAGTCTATCTCAAATTTTAGAAAAAAATTTGATTCTGAGAGACCATGATCTTAAGAAAGTTGTTTTCAATGATATTCTACCTAAGTATTTTAGATCAATCAACTTATACAGGCAAGAACTATCAAATATTAGATTATTTTATGATTTAATTAGCTCATTTTTCAGTCTTAAAGTATTTAGTATAAAGGCAATAAATAATATTGTTCGAAATCCTCAAATCATTGATGAAATTATTAAGAAAAAAGAAGAAAGAATTAGAAAAGCATTTAAACTTGTTAAATCAGGTAAAATTACTAATCAGAGAATCGAATCCGCCCTTGACGAACTCTTAACTCACGATCCACCCATAATTATTCCATTTTTGATAAATACAATTATGGTGAGCCAAATTGCTAAATTTTACCCTGAAATATGTCTAAAAAATTCAATTCGAATTCAAAAAACACTCAGGAAATTTAAAGCGTATTTCCCGAGGATACTAACTTCAAAAACAATAGATCTTGATACTAGAGAAAATTCAATACATTTACTCTGTTATTCTGTAAATTTTAAAGAAAAAGGGGATTTTATATCAAGTTTATATAATTTATTTGGAAAGGACATAATGACTGTACGTAGAAATTTTTGGAGAGGTTTGTATAGAATTTCAAAAATTAGAGCAAATGACTTTTATGATTTTGAAAACAAGCAATTTTTTTATACAAAAGATTTCTTTGAACAATTTCTAGTTTATACAAGAAGTATTTTAGGTACCAATAAACTTATAAGCTTTAATAAGAAAGAAAATTCTTCCAGAGTATTTCAATTCTGGTCCCCAAGCGTTACTATGGAGAGTTTAGTTAATACTATAAAAAAAAGACTTTCTCATCAAAAGTTAAAATACAATTTTGACCTTATAAATAATCTCATAATGTTTCGAAATAATTTAGAATCTATTTTAATAAATCAAAAAACTTTTATGAACGTGAAATCCGCTGAATTTTACTCAACATATATAAAATCTATTAAATTCATACCTGCTTTTAGAGCCTTCGGTTTGGCAAAATATTATTTATATTTTTTTCCTCATGATTGGGACGAAATAGATATAAAACTTTTACTTATAAACTCCTTTCAAAGCATAAAATATCCGGCGCAAATTGATCCAAATCAACCCATATTCATTAAATCTCTCTTTCCTTATAGAACTCCAAATAAATCTTATATTAATTGGCTGATACAATCAAAGAAAGCGATTCGAGAGTGCTGTCATTTCTTCATTAAGAAAGTTTATGATATAACTCATTTTGATCATAGTTTAAGCTCAAGAGGTTGGCATTACTCATCTAATCGATTCAAAATTCACACACAAAATGTTTTATTTGACCCGAATTATACTCATCAAATGCAAAACATAAGGGAATTTGATATTGATGATTTTTCTAATTCAGAAGTGCATGGATTACAAACACCGGAGTTTGAAGCATTAACTCAGATATATAATAGACATTCAATAGATATTAAATCTTTCTTAGGAACGAATAAGTTTCCAACTATCAAAAATATTACTTCACTATTAAAAAAAAAGCTAATATTTCCCTACCTCAATTTAAAAAACTTGGATGTTCAAGATAAAATTACTTTAATTCTTCCTAGTGTCAAAATTGATTTAAATAAAAAATTAGTTTCCATATTCAGTTTTTTTAATACGTGTCGAATATATGAAATTGAAGGAGATCTCTATATCCATGGTTTTCAAGAATTAAAATCATTTGAAACAGGATATATGATTGAGATTTGGTTTCCTAAATGTGAATTGGATGAATTTTTTGACGTCTTTGATTTATTATTTGAATTTCTAGAAATAAAGCACTACCTAATTTTAACAGATTTAGTCAACGGTGAAACTTTACTTAAAAACATATTTGGTGATTTAAAATTCTTAAAGGATTATAATCCATTATTCAACCTTAAATGGAATAAAAAGGATAAAATTTGGATGAATCATAAGCTATTTACTAAGGATTTTGAGCCTATATATCCAAATCTAATACCTAAAGATTGAAAATATAACCAATTTAAGAATTTGAGTATTTAATGTATAAGTCTAACACAATCAAATCCGCTTTAGGAGAGTAAGATTTTACAATTTTCGAGTCAATTACTTCACCAATAATCCAATTTAACTCAATTAGCTTCCTATTCAAATCTTCTATTATTTTGTCTATTGGATCAGGCTTTTCTAAAAAATTATAGAAATGCAGCATTCCCCCTGATTTTTTCATTAAGAAACACGCTATATCAAGAAAATCAAAAGAATTTTCAGGCAAATTCATTATTATACGGTCTACATTGTTAGCTAATTTTCTTCCTACTTGATTTGATGGAGAAATAAGCTCTTTAATATTAAAATTATATGGAAAAATCGTTCCTTTGAGTTTATTCAAAGAAATATTTCTTTTAAGAAAACCATAAGCAGCGGGATTTAAATCGAATGCATGAATTTCTACAGGATTTAATTTAGCTATTTGTATAGAAAAAGGACCTACTCCTGCAAACATATCTACAATTATTTCATTTTTACTTATATCACTTTCTGAAATTCTACGCCGTTCATAAACCAATCTTGGTGAAAAAAAGGTTTTTCTTATATCAAGTTGGAATATACAATTATTTTCTTTATGTTGTGTTTCAAGATTATTTTCACCACTCAAATAGACTAAATCTCTCAACCGGTAAGATCCTTTGATTTCACTTTTTTTCTCAAACACAGATTGAACATTTTTATTTACTTCGATCACAGCTTCAGCCACAAGATTTTTAACTTCATTAAATTTATTATTAGTGATTTGATCTGGTTTCTCAAACTCGAGAATTGCAATATTTCCAATAATATCATAAGATTTTGGAATTAGGCTTAAAAAATTAGGAGGAACCTTCCCTTTTAGTGCGTCTTCAAGAGTTTTATATTTGAAGTTTGGATTATAGATCCCTTCCTTGGAAACCAATTTAAATTGAATATGATTTTCTATCGCATTAACTAATTTATCAATTACTTCTTTATTATCTACTAGAGGGAACAATATATCGTTATTCTTATGCTCAATTTTATACTTTTGGTCAATGATTGAGTCATCCTTAAATTGATCTTTTATAATTTGGATAAAATACTGAGCGTTTGTTTTTTTCAGCTTTAAAAAACTGATTTCTTCTTTTTTATTTAGGTTCTTGCTATTCATCTATTTCAATGATTATTGATAATTTTGTATTAGGGTTTCTTAAAGCTTTAGTTAAATCCCTGTTTATTTCAACTGATGATTTTGAACAGTTTATTAAAATTGTTCTTTCACAAACAAAATTACTTTTCCGAAAAACAATATCTTTTTTATCTGATAATGCTAAATTCCTATTTCCATAACCAAAAAAATAATCCTGTATCTCGTCCGCTTCTAAAATAACTTTAAATTTAGCTCCGTTTTTTATTTCAATCTTTAAATCTTCTATTAAATCACTACAAGCTTTTGAAGCCTTTACTCCTATAATACAGTCTCCCTTTTTGGTCAGGTTTATATCTTTAGTAATCTCAATCGTGGTCTTATGTTTAGATAATATATTCTCATGACCCCATGCGTGAATTCTTTCTATAATTGTCAAAATCACTCCACCTTGAAAGAGTCTAAAAGTTCGGATAAATTATGAAAAACTGGAATGGTTATGGATAATTCTGAGCTTAAATCATCAAATAATTTATTTAAAATATCCTTTTTCAAGTAAATAGTTTCTTCATTGAATTGATTAATGTATCTTTCTGGTACTAAAACACCATATTTAATATAATTTTGATTATACAAATCAAAAAAAATCTTAACCTTTTGTTCAAGATTTCTATAAAGCTTACTATTAGCTTCCAAAATCTCTATAGATTCATATTGGCCCATTGGAAAAGAAGAAGCTAATTCAAATGGAATAATCCCATAGAAACCAGAGATCAACGCGATATGAAGTAATTCCCGGGGAATAATGGTATTACTATTAAGTTCATCTAACCAATTCTTCGTACTTGGTGATTTATATCCTTTAACATCCAATTCAGGTATCAAAATTAAGAATTTGGCTTCTTGTGGAACTCTATAGTTATTTTTTAATTTAGTAGCAAATCGGTGAAGCATTGGTCTATCTACACTTTCTAGAGAAGCATATAGTCTACCATGTGGTTTATAAATTTTTTCATATTTCTCAAGAAAAGGTAAATCCGACTTAACTGCGTTTAAAGCATCTACCAAAGTAGGGTGGTTTCTTACTCTTTGTTCTACTAGCTCCCATAAATTCCCCTCTTTGATTGCTTGGCGCACAGTTCTTAATTCTGAAAATGAAATATGCAAGTTATGTTTTGCCAATAATTCAGTTCGGAGTTCTTCCTCAAAACTTATTACTTCCTTTGGCTTATATTCACAACAAATCGGGCAATGACAAGGAAATTCTTCTAGTTCCTCTAATTTACTTGTTCCAGTTGACAATGTGAAGTATCTATTTTCTTTAGCAAATAGAACATAGGCTGCAGAATCCATTAAATCACATCCACAAGCTACAGCTAAGGAAAAAAATTGAGGTAATCCTAATCCAAACATGTGAACTGGCTTATTCCAAACAAGATTTTTTTTAACATTTAATAGAATTTTAATTACTAAATCAAATCTATAACTTAATAAAGATTTGACCAAGCCACCTACTGCGTAAATATCAAAATCTAATTTACTCATTTCATTTGTGCTAATTTTCAATAAATCCAAATACTTAGCACCATGAATAGGACCAAACCAATGACAAACTTGATTAATTCTGCGAATTATGTTTTCCTTAGCTCGTTGTATTGATAAGTAGACTTTCTCTTTAGCTGTTTCATAATCATCATCAGGTTGAATAGGTACATCCAATATCACAGGAAAATCTGAACCAATATCTTCCTGGAAACTTTCAATAATTTCTGCATTAATTTCAATATCAGTTTTATTGTACATATATTTTTGAAAGGCTCCGCTATCTGTGGCAATTATTCCATCAAAATTTAAATAGTTATGAATTCCTGATTTTAAAACCGATTCTCGCTCTTGAAGATTCTGATAGAGAATATAAGCATTCGTAAAAACACATTGGGCACCAATTTTCTTCAGATCTGAAGTATTAATAATATTTTTGTATGGATGAACAACTGGAAACAAATTAGGAGTAACCATCTCTTTTTTATTTACAGTTAATTTACCTATACGTCCTAAGGCATCTATATCAGTTATCTCCCAATTCATATTTTCTGCACTCATTACGTTTTTTTGACTAATCGAAAAATTCCTTTAACCTATCTTCCTGATCTAATTTTTCTAACCAATCTATTTTACCTATATGATAATTATTTACTTCTTCTTTCTCAGTTATTATATCCTTAATTATTTTAACTACGGAAATTATTGATAAATTCGTAGTATCAATCTCGAAAAGAGGTTTCTTTATTTTTTTTTTAAGAAAATAATTAACGCAGTTTCCCAGTATTTCTGCTTGAATATTTTCAGTTATTTTTTTTGAGTTATAATCTTTTTCTTTTAATCGATTACTTAATTCATCTGGATGGCATCTTAAAACAAATACATAATTAATAAATTTATTCGGAATAATATCGGAAAAATGACTTTCTATTATCAAGAATGAAGGATTAATTTTTTTTATCTTTTTGATTTTTCCCAGGACATATGGTAGAAATACTTTAAAATCAACAATAGTAGTTTTTCTTTCTTCATCATAATCAAAAGAAAAATCATCAGAAGTTGCCAACTCATTTAAGGAAATTATCATACCACCAATTAAATTGGACAACTCTTTAGCTACAGAGGTTTTACCACAACCCGGAGTACCGGAGATTATAATATTTAACATTTCTAAATTTATAAAATAGATTTATAATTAAAAAAGTCAACGGAGTCTATTGAAATTAACTCATATGAAAAAAAGATGGGAAAGGGGGGCTTCGAACCCCCGACCTCACGGTTATCAGCCGTGCGCTATACCAGGCTAAGCCACTCTCCCTTTTTGGGGAATTTAATGGTATATTGATATTATAATTATAAAACAATAGCTAACTAATAAATTTAATAATATGTATTTAAAAAATTTTTTGACCTAAATTATTATAGTCTAATGGTTTTATTTTTAGTTATAAAAAATAGTGGTATTAATGCCTAAAATTTTAAATTATTCAATAGTAGGGTTAGAGGATTATACAATAGGGTTTAATGACTATTGTTCCCTATGTGAGATTCAGCAGTTTTGTAAGTGGGGGAAAGATGAACCTTTTTCTATCAACATCAGCTGCGGGGATTTAAATCGCGCTAAAGAAAAAGTTAAATTCGAACAGCTTCAAAAATTACAGAAAACTGAAGATGTTTCCGTTTCGTATGAAGAGTTAGTGAAGAAAGTTAAAATAAATCTGCAGGGGATAATTTCAGAAATTTGGAAAGGTAAAATAAAAGCGTTGAAAGAAGAAATCAGATGTTTGAACTCTCGAAAAATTGATCCTATGTTAGTTTCTCAACAAGGTCAAGATTGGTGGCAAGATTTCAACGTCACCATGAAAGTTATAAATACAGAATGTGAAAAAATCTCTTAAAAAAAGTAAAAGGTATGGAATTACAATTTATTGATGCTGAGAGTCATCCCACCATCTATGATAATATTTTGTCCTGTTATATAATCTGAAGCGGGTGAGGCTAAGAATAATGCTACATCTGCTACTTGTTTAGCTTCTCCTATTTGGTCTAATGGTATTTTTATATTTCTCAGCTTAATCCATTCTCTGATGAAATCGGGATCATTATTGTATATTGGAGTAAGGAATATTCCTGGACAAATTGCATTAACGGTTATGTTACTCTGCCCTAGCTCAAGAGCCCAAAGCTTTGTGAAGGCTATTAGTGCCGCCTTACTAACACTATACATTCCTATAAATGGATTTAAGCCGCTATCGGTCCCTGCGCATGAAGTAATGTTGATAACTTTACCTGCAATTGGTTTGAATTTCTGTTTACTCATTTTTCTATAAAAAGCTTTGGTCACGTTCCATGCTCCTTTCACATTTACATCCATTACTTTATTATAATCATTAATCTTAGTTTTTAGAGATGATGATCCCCCTCTTATTCCCGCATTATTTACTAAAAGAAATAAATTATCAAATTTCTGATAAACATCTTTTCTCATTATTTCAACTTGCTTTTCATCCGAGATATCTGCTTCTGCAAGAAGGATATCAACTTTATGTGATTTAAGAATTATTTCACGAGTTTCATTAATACTTTCTATATTTATATCATTTAAAACTAAATTTGCACCTTTACTTGCAAAAGCTATGGCCATCTCTCTTCCAAATCCACTTCCTGCACCCGTGACCAGGGCCACTTTGCCATCCAAAAATTGTTCACCCATAATTTCTTTCACACTAAACTTTAATTATTGTAGAATTTATTATCCAAAAAGACCTTTATTTTTTTTATATTGAGCCAAAAATCTCATTGGAGTAGGAGTTTCAAATGCAATTTCAACATCGATGACTGCTGGTTTTCTGGAGTCAATTGCTCTCTGTAGTGCAGGCTTTATATCTTCAGGATTATCAATTTTTTCACTATAACATCCAAAACCCTTAGCGATTTCAGCATAATTAATCGAGGGAAAATCTACATCACAATATCTCTTTTTAAAACCTTTTTTTTGAGCACTTTTAATCATTCCCCAGGCACAATTATTAGCAATAACAATAATTATTGGTAAATTTAATCTTACTGCTGTTTCTAATTCCTGAACATTAAATAGAAAGCTTCCATCTCCAGATAAGCAAACAACAAGTTTATCTGGTTTTGCAATTTTGATAGCAACGGAATAAGGAATACCAGTACCTAAATGACCCATTGAATTTGGGAAAAATGTTGATCTAGGTGAGCGCGCTTTATGATTGATAAATTGATATGAAAAAACTACAATATCTCCTCCATCTAGAACTATTTGGGCATCTTCAGGAATAAAGTCAAATAATTCATAGACAAGTCTTTCTGGTTTCATAGGTAATTTTTTTGATTCTAATATTTTTAGATTTGAGCTTAATTGATTTTTCCTTATTTCCTGTAAATAGGTATTCCATTCATTCCATTCTGTAATTTTACTTTTTGGAATATTTTGTTCCATTTCAACCAAGAGTTGGTGAATAACTGCTTTACAATCACCGATGATACCCACTTCAATTGGTCTATTTTTCCCAATCTCCTTTGGATCTATATCAATCTGAATTATTTTCTGCCCTTGATTCCAGAGAGGTGGTGCGCCATAAAATATTGAATAATCCCATTTACATCCAAATGATACAACTACATCTGCTTCAGAAGCTGCTGTGCGATATGATGCATTAATCAAATAAGAATCTAAAAATGTGTTTTTATCACTCCCGATTGATCCAATACCATTAATTGTGGTGCCTGAAGGGATTACATAAGTCTCAGAGAGTGCTATTAGTTCTTCTGAAGCCTCTGAGGCGGTTACTCCCCCTCCGGCAATTAATAACGGCTTTTTAGCAGTTTTTAAGATTTCAACTGCTCGTTTAATATCATCTGATTCTCCGTTTGGTCTATTAAAAGGTCTGTATTTTTCAGGAGGTAAGATCTTTTTTTTATCCTCATCAGTGGCGTTTCTGACCAATGCTGTTTCCCTGAATTCAAGGTAAACAGGACCTCTTCTCCCAGATAAAGCAATTCTTATTGCTTTTTGAAGAGCTTTTGGGATTTCTTTAGGTTCTTCTACCTGTATTTGAGCTTTTGTTATTGGTTTCATTAAAGCAATTTGATCTATTCCTCCTTGTAAAATACCTGTATCTTCAAACATTCTACCTATCTGGGCACCGATAACTAACAAGGGAATAGAATCAGCATTAGCAGTAGCTACGGCAGGTACAAGATGAGTTACTCCTGGACCAACAGTCCCTAAACAAACACCAATCTCTCCAGTTGCTCTAGCCCAAGCATCTGCCATATGACCTCCTGCTTGTTCATGTCTCACCATAACCGTATCAATACCTTGTTCTCGACCCCAACGTTCTATAGCATCATAAATTTGCAGTAATTCACCACCAACTAAACCAAATATTTTAGTTACTCCTTCTTTTAAAAGGCATTTGACAGTTAAATCTCCACCACTTAATATTTGATCACTCATAATTCCCTAAATTACATCTTAAAAATAAACTTTATTACAGGTCTAGTAGCTGAAAAATCATACTTATGAGATAAATGGGATTTACATGCTTAAATGATTCTATATTCAAGATAATATATTATTTTACAGATTCAGCAAATTTTAATTTACTAATATGTTTTTTTATAGGAAATTCCCCACTAAGAATCATGGATTTCAGTTGTTCGGCAAGTTGAATTGCTCCATGTCGATCAGATTGTCTCAATACTACGGGAATTTCACTCTCCTCGAATTTAATCTGTTTCATGTCTAGCTCAAAGGCTTCCGGACACAAACGAGCACAATTTCCACAATTAAAGCAGCGTGATCGGTTTATCATAGAGATAATTCCGTCTTTTATGATAAATGCGTTTGTTGGGCATTTATCAATAACATCACATTTTTCACATCTTTTACATACCTCAGCATTAAACTTCATTCGGAAATTATTATCCCAAACATCCCCATATGTAATTTCTCCAACCTTTTCTCTCCCTACAAGACTTAAAATATTCAATTTAACATCCTTATCAGATTTTACAAGGTTATTAAAGATCTTTTCATTCAATATAAGGATTGGAATGGCCAAACTGCAAATTGGTTCTAAACTATATGAGGTTTTAAAAGCCCCCATAAATTCAGGTTTCATACCTGAAAGTGGTGAAATTGTCATCATATTAGGTTTAGCAATATAATTTCGAGTTCCAGGGCCCATTAAATACCCAATATTTCCATTAACCAAAACTGGTGAACCAACTCCAAAAGATTCAAACTCAGGATCGTTTTGGAAAGGATTCAATGCCCCACAGCCAGCAAATGTAATTTCTGACTTATTAGGTTCAAAAGGGAGACAAGAAAAGATAGTATCTACACTATATGATTCACAATTAATCATAGCATTGTAATTTTTGATTGCTTGTCTAGTCCCCATTAACTTGGCAAATTGCATATCTTCTAAAACTAAATTCTTTTTTACAATTTCACCTTCAGAACTCTTCGCTATTATTTCTACTGATTTTCCTTCGACAATGTCTCTGAACAGGGATCCTCCACAATAATTTTCTATTGTTTTACTTTGTGCAGTACCATAAACGATTAGATCAGCTATGCCTAAATATTCATTTGGACAAGGTCCCGGAAATGATGGTATACCATTTATAGTAATTTCTATAAATTTGCGTAAAGTTTTAGGTGGTGATAGCCGGAATGAAAATATTCCCATAATCCCACTCATTAACCCTTTAGTAGCAGTGGTAACAATATCAATATCCTCAAATTTGATTACTTCATCATCAAGGATTTGATTTATTAATTCCTGAACCGTTAATACAACGGCAGTACCCTCTTCAATTTTCTTTCTTATATCTGAGAGTTTTCTTGTTTTAATAGTAAATATCACCCTTTTTTTTCAAAAAATCAACATTTTAAATCTTTATTTTATAATAAAATTTTTTTAATTTTAAAAATCCTTAATTAATTATATAATTTAATGCAATTTTTAGAGGTCAAAAACTTATTGTCATATTTTGAATCAAGATTACCTGTGGATTTCAAAGATTTAAAAGAAATTAAAACGAAAATTAAAATATGTGAAGGGCTAGGTATAAAAAACATCATTTTAGAACCAATAAATGGATTAGAAAAAATTTCTTTTGATATAAAAGAAAAGATTCAAAGTGAATCACAAATTAATATTTTCTTTCGAATAAATTTAAGATTAGGAACTATTGAGGAATTTAGACAAATTATTAGAAAATATAATAATTTTCAGGATATTCTTTCCATAGAATCCTTAAATAAGGAAGTCCAATTGCATTCTGCTAAAGATTCAAGAGTAGACTTAGTTTCATTTTCTGATCCAGAGATACTACAAACCCTTACAACCGGCGTA
Source organism: Promethearchaeota archaeon (assembly GCA_019894975.1). GTDB lineage: Archaea > Asgardarchaeota > Lokiarchaeia > Sigyniarchaeales > SOKP01 > Loki-b32. The sequence continues at coordinate 45,413 of JAGXNO010000002.1, forward strand.
ATTTCATTAACTAAACAAAATAATTCTTTTATAGAATTTTCACTCGCACCACTTATGGTAAGCAATAAAACTAATCAATCTAAAAATTTTAGGAAATTATATAAAAACATACAATTGGCTCTAAAATTAAAAGCAAATTATATAATAAGTGGGAATTTTAAGAATATTTTTGATTATCGACATCCAAGAGCTTTAATAAGTGTATGTCATTCGCTTTTAGGTATCCCAATGAGTATCGCAAAAGAAGTATATACAAAAAATCCCCAATTACTAGTGGGAAAATCTAAAAAATTTAGTTAAAGAGGAGAATTACTATCGTTAAAATAGGAAGACAAAGATATATTGTTTTTAAAATAATAAAGGAATCAGAACTTTTTCTCGATCAAAATATTATTCTAAAGTCAGTCTGGCAATCAATATGGAGATATTTTGGCATGAAAGAAGCGAATAAAATAGGTTTATGGTTGATAGAACTGAATTTAACAGAAGAATATGGAATTATTAGATTTTCTCATGATACTAAAGAAGTTATTATTACGGCTTTAACGCTTGTACAAGAAATTAATGGAAAAAGAGTGATATTATCACCAATAAAGACTTCCGGTACAATAAATACTTTAAAAAAAAAGATGGCTATAAAATAAAAAACAATAAAGTAATAATTAACTAAAAATATCAATTTTATATAAAATGGATAGTATAAACATAACTGACGCCTATATTCAACAATTAGAAGATTTTATGAATACAAATTTAGAGATTTCTCTCTCGAAATTTGAGAACCTAAAATCATATGAAAATTTATTAGTTATTCAATCTGCTATTGAAAATTCAATTAAATTGTCAATTTATCCAATAAAGAAAGGAAAAGTAATTAAGATAAGCCTTTTTGGTTTAAAACTATCAAAAAAGATTTTAAAGGAAATATCCAAAATTCTTCAAAAATTTCAAGTTATTCATACTTCCGGATTTCTTAAAATAAAAAATCGCATTTATTTTGAGTGTTATTTGAACTTGAGTATATCTGAAAGTGAAAACAAGAGTTTAAAAGCTTCTTTGGACAAGATTAAAAATATATTTAAGGAAATAAAAATAGAAGAAGTAAGAATTAAGAACAGTAAACTCGCTCAATTATGAACCCATGGATTGTATATTTAAAATTTTCAGATGGAACTGATAAGAAATTAGAATTATTTGATACCAAAGTATATTTTGAAGGATATTTAAAAATAAAAAGGAGTTTTTTTAATGCTCTTGGCAAGTCAATAAAGATATCTAAGAAATATTTTACACAAAACGCGATAGAAAAAGTCTTAAGCCCAGAGGAGAGTGATTGGACTTTAAATCCCTGGATGTTGATAACTGTTAAAGACAATGAAAAAAAAAAGCCCTTTTGGTTTTTTATAAAAAGAGAAAAAGATTTGTCTGGAGTACTTGTAGCAATTGGCCCAAAACCATTTGCGGAGTATAATAATAATAATCAATCTGAAGCTAAACGAGAAATCAAGAATATATTAAACTATATAAACTCCTATATGAATAAATTCAATTGTATAGTCTTTCTACCTAAATTTTTAACTAAGTTAACCTGAATAGAGAGAAGGTAAGATAAATTATTTTTATTTGAATTTTTATTCTTATCAATATTGATTAAATATTGAATGATGTTAGGAAAAATATTAAATTTAATTTTAATTATCAATTTTAATATTCAATTAACTAATAAAATAAAAATTTATAGAAAAACGGCTTTTTTAATTTGAGGAAACTTGTATTTTATACGATATTTTGGATTTTACTGGTAAATATTTCCATAGTCTCATCTTTTTATATCATTAGTGGGCATGGTGCTGCAGAGGAGATTAATCCGGATTTTGGAAATGCCCCTATAATAGATGGAAATATAGATGATTCAACAAATGAATGGAAGGAAGCTGTAAAAATTGAGATTCAATTAATAGATTTGTCAATAGATTTGTGGGTGATGCAAACCAATCGTGAACTTTTTATATCAATACAACTAGACCTACAGTCTGGTTATCACAATACAACTGAGTTTTTTGGGTTATTACTATCTACAAATTCTTCGGAGAATATAGAGGATTTTATCGATGCGAAATTTATACAGTTTACGAATATAAGTGCTAACAGTTTTGTCTATCTTGATTATTACATTAATAATAGCTTGTTTTTAAATGATACAAGATATGATGGAGATGGTGCGGCGAAATTAGAAGGGGATATATCCACTTATGAATTTTCTATTCCAATTGGACAAACAGACATAAATGGTGAAAATGAGGATTCAATATTCGATTATGAAGAGAGCTATGCCCTTAACGTAACCTATGGAGATAATCCTGCTTATCCTCAAGGTATTAAAAAAAGCGAAATCGTGCTTATTAATATTAATGCACCAGGTGAAAAAAAAATTATAATAACTTCACTAGTGCTTATAGTCTTGTCAATAATTGTATACAGTAGCATTGCGGTTTTATTTGGATTCTATATTTATAAAATGGTCAAATTGAAAGAAAAAATTAAAAGATTAAGAAGTTAAAATGTCAAAAGTACCCAAAGATCAAATAAAAGAGCAAAAGTCAAAGATCAGAAGAAGGTCTGATGATAAATTTGCCTACCGAACAACTATAATTTCCTGTATCCTCGGTATAATTTTCTATGTAATTTCATTCATTTTTAATGCAGATTTAATACCCTTATTTACAGAAAATAATATTTTATTTAACCTCCTAGATATTGTGATAAAAATTATTGCGATTCTCCTATTTTTTCTATTCATGATGATAAGCATAGGAAATTATAAGGAATTAACGGGTAACCCACTAGGTTGGAAGGAACTATTACTATTATTCGTTCTATCTTTAGGTCAAACGCTATTAAATCTTTTAGTGTTTTCACTTACTTTAATTGGCCTGTTAATTATTGTGATTTATTTTTATTTAGTCCAGGAACCATAAAAAATAAGAAATAATGATTTCTAACTTTCTATTTATAGGACACAGAGGTACTAGAATCAATGTTGATGAAAATACAATTTTAGCTTTCAGTAAAGCATTAGAATATGGTGCAAATTGCGTTGAACTTGATGTTCGCAAAACAAAAGATGGAAAACTAGTTGTATTACACGACTCAGCCATAGACAGAACCACAAATGGATCTGGATTATTAAATGATTATACTCTTACAGAAATTCGTAAATTCAAAACAAAAATCCAACACTCTGAAATCCCCTTGCTAACAGAAGTCTTAGATGCTTTAAAAGGAAAGATTAAATTTATGATTGATTTAAAAGAAACAAACTTACTTGAAGATCTCTCCAAATTTATAAGAAAAAATGATATTTTAGAAGAATGCATTATTAGTGGAAGAATCTTAACAGACCTGTTAGAATTTAAAAGGATTTATCCCCAAAGTAAAATCTGTTACAACATTACTAAAGGTCAAGGATTATCTTTTAATAATTTCATGAATTTAGGTACGAATGAAATAATTAGATTAAATTTTGACTTAATAAGCCTGCATTCAAGCTCAGTATCACAAGAATTTATTGAGTTATGTCATAAAAATGATATTAAGTCCTTATCATGGGATTTTCTCAATTACGATAACCCATTGCAAAAAATACAATCTATGATTAATCTAGGTATCGATGGTATTCTATTTGATAATCACAATTATATCCCCCAAATAAAAAGGTGGCGAAATCGACTTTAACCTTAAGATTTTACCATAGAGGAACCAGTAGGAAGAAATAAAATTATATCATCTATAGATAAGATTTCTACCCATTTCTTTAGATCTTTTTCTACATTTTTAAGATAGAATGATTTAATTTCTTTAGCTATTCTTCCTGCTGTTAAATTACTCGATTTAGATGGTATGAGTGTAACTGTAACATTTGTCTGCTTTTTGATAGCTACTTCAGGACCTCCAATAATTTTAGGGTATAAAATATCCCTTTCAGTGCTTGATCCTCCATTTAATTCGGCAAATATTAAACCAATGGTTATTTCGGTTTTTACATTTTTTATAAGATTCTTCTTTCCTGAGATTATAAACGATCCTTTTTGTAAGTATTCTCCTGAGGGGGGTGTTTTACTTAGTTGAGTTGGTTCTACATAGAATATATCCACAACACCCCAGTTCTCTTTCCAAGCTCGTGAATAACTAGCAACAAACTCTGCAGCTTCATTAATTGTTTCAGGTGTAATTTCCTTATTATTTGGATTTTTAATCACTACAAAAGGTGAACCTGGAAAGCTTGTATGAAACACTAAATCATTTCCGTCCAAATGCTTTTTGAAGATTATTTCATTTGAAGTGGCATCTCTTCCACCAATAATTAAAAAACCATCAGATGAATTAAACCATCTGAATTTTTCATACCACTTTTTCTTGGGTTTTTTGATTAGGAAATCAATTCCAAGGTCAATAGAATCTTTTTTAAGTATTAATTTTTCAATCTTTTGTTTTGTTTCATTCATCGCAATAACCGTACCCTTAATCTTCTTTTCAGCTTTTTTTCCTTTCGAATAAATCGAATTTGCGTTTTCTCCAAGACTTTTCCTTAAATCTAAATAAACTTCATTTTCATTGACTCTTATTAAAAGCTGGTTCATTGCGGGTAAAACTTTTTCAAAAAATTCTGCTCCATCCAACCCTTGAATTTTTGCTTGTTGTAATTTTTCATTGATTTCTTCCCAATTAAATCCCTTTTTTCTTGCGTTAAATACAACTGATAAAAGTTTTTCAAGACTATTGAAATTAGCATAGAGAAAATCTCCTATAGTATAATACTTTTTCTTTTTCATTTTCAGCTCCTTAAGGTACTCCTGTTGATTTTCCAAAATTTTCTCTTGATTTTCAATTTGTTTAATTACTGCTTGATCTTTTGGAGTTTTAATAGCGTTATAGTCAATCTTTGAATAAAAATCATCAACGGCAGCATTGAAAGTAGGGAATCTTATCTTCTCAAAGTCTTTATAAATTTCAGTTTCGAAGGGTAAAACAGTAACTTCATTCCCTTGTTCGTCACTAATAATATGTGCATCAATTGATCCAAATAAAAGCTGATTCCTTAATCCCTTAAATGAATCAAATAAGGCGTTAAAATCTTCTTCACTCAAGTTTTCTCCTAGAATTTTTTTATCAATCCTTGCTCTGTAACATATTTCTTCACTATATAAACCAGAAACTCTCAATTTTCTGGAAATATCTCTCACAATTTCATTATCAGAAGCTTCAAAAAGAGCCACAAAATCCTTCTTATTTATTGAGAAAAAATCCTTTTGTTGAGAAATAGGAAAAGAGTATTCTTTTTTTGCTAGAATTGTTCTATCCTTAAATTTCCGGTATTTTTTTGCAATTATTATAATATCATTTTGGTCTAAAAGTAGAAAATTCCCCTTATTAAACAACTCAATCACAAATGTCCAAGAACCCTCTTCTCTATCTGTTAATTCAATTAAAATTATTCTATCGAATTTGTATTGGGTGACACTTAATACTTTTCTATTTTTTAGAAACTTTCTTAATGTTCTAATATATTGACGGGGATATGCGGGAATAGGATAATCATATTCTGTTATGTTAATTCGAGAATCTTTTTTAATGATTAAATTTTGTTTCCCTGAAGGCGTATTTATTTTTAAAATTAACAAATCATGGACTTCGTAAATGTTAGATATTGTACCTTTTCTTAGGATCGTATCCAATTCTTTGACAATAGCGAATACATCAAAATTAGAGAATTCCTTAGTAATCTTCATAATAGTTTGTCTATTTTTTAGTCTATCAAGTTATATAATTATTTTTATAGTAAATAATATTTATATTAATAATTATGGGAAAACGCAAGAAGGTAGACATTAAAAAAAGAAGGCAAAAGTTAATTAAGGAGAAAAAGAAAGAACAGCAAAAAAAATCAGTTAAAGTAGAAAAGAAGTCAACTAAAGAATTAGATATTCGATTAGAAAAAGAAACTAAACTATATTGGATACGTGCTATAACTGGTTTCTCAAGTGCGATTATCGGAAGATTATTATTTGGATTAATTGGATGGTTCTTATTTTTATGGATGTTAACTTGGTGGTTCGTCTTCCCTTTTGTCGTGAACTTTTTTATTTTTAAGTATGATTTTGTTAAAGAAGAATGGACATGGAAAAATGTTATTTTACCAGGAATCGGTATATTTTTCTTCTTGTTTATGATCGGAGGTGTTTTTCTTCACACACTTCTCTTTTTTATTCCTGATTTTTCCTCAATTCTTGAAGTTTTTCTTTAAACATATTTCATTTTAACTTACAATCGAATTCTTTGCTTCAGTATTTTTTCCTTTTTCTCCTTAGAAGTAAATACAATCTCTTCTAATTTATAAATCCGTTCACAATAGATACACTGTATCTTTAAAGGTTTTTCTTCAAGGACTGTGAATTCACTTGCTATTGGTTCTTTTTCTGAATTTGAAATGCATGTTTGATTAACACAGAGGATCAGTTTTTTTATAATTTTTGGAAGTTTCACTTTCTTCTTTTCAATTACTTTAAAATTCTCAATTAGAGAGATATTTGCGTTTGGGGAAAGTATCGAAATTTGTTGCATTTGTGTCTCATTTAAAAAGACATTTTCAATTTTGATTATATCTTTTGTCTTATATTTTTTGGAAGAGACATTAACACCAATTGTAATTAAATTTTTAGACTCATCAAGACCAGTAAGGTTAAGAATAGTTAGAGCATACCCAGCATCGATATGATCAATGACAGTTCCCTTTGAAATTTTATCGATTTTTAATTTTTCTTCCATCATTTTCATTAATAAAATCACCTTAATTGAAAAAAGTTTTGATATATTTCATCTATTTAAAAGAGAAGGATCGAGCTAAAAAATAACACAGTTGAAACAATGAAGTTAAAAGATAAATTATCGTCAATTTCTAGATCTAAATAATCAATAATGCCAATAACTAACGCTCCTAGAACTGGCATTAAAATCAATCCAAAATGTTTTGGTATGTAAAATCCTCTCAGTGTCAATAACACAACTACTCCTGAGATGAAGGCAACAATAACTCCCGCAAATAATCCTTCATAAGTTTTATTTGTATCACGGATTTTTCTTTTCCCGAATGTTCGACCAAATAGATTCGAAGCTGTGTCTCCAATTACGCCCATAGCCATTGAAGTACAGATTATTAAAGGACCAATTGGTTGAATAAGGCCATACAAAAGAATTATGGAAAAACAACCAATACTCATAGAAATATGGGGGCCTAACCTCATATGCAATTCCTTTTCTTTTAGTATTTGATTTACAGCTTTTAAAGGATAATATTTTGGTATTAAAATTTTTGTAAAATCAGCAGTTAATAATCCTATTAAAGAAACCCCAACTAAGAAAACTACCAAGTTTTGAGTAAAAATCATAATATCATCACCCAATTCAAACATTTCAACAAAGAAGTTTGGCAAAAATTCTGAGAGATATCTAAAAACATTTTGAACCAGAAAACCTAGCGTGAAATAGAAAAATATAATACCTAATACCACTAAGTGAGTTAATTTTCGATATATATCGTATTTCAATGGTAAAATTTTCAACCTCGATTTGATTTCTTCAAGATTTTTTTTACCCCTTTCAATTTTTCTCTTTTCTCTGATTACTAAAATAAAAAAAAGGGGGATAAAAAAAATAATAAAAAGGAGAAATAAAACATCAAAAGGAAATGCAATAAAACGAGTATTTTTTGGATTTATAATATGGATAATAGACAAATTAATCGTAATCGAAGATATAAATATAATTGAGTTTGCAAGATTGTTTATGAAAGCTCTTTTCTCGCTTTTCTGTTTTGCTAAGTAAGTAATATAAAAAAGAATAAAGCTAAAAAAATATAAGAAGCAAACAATAAAAAATGAAAGGGGGTTCAATAATTACCAATCTCTTGAAAGTTTAATATTTAAAGTATCCCTAAATTTTAAGATTTTCTCTAAATCAATTAAAAGAAAAAAAAAAAAAAAAGAATTTATTATAATTTAAAATTGAGATTCATCAATTTTTGGCATTTCCTCTGAAGCTAAAGCCCTTTGGATTTCTTCTGTCGGTAATTCGTAGTTTTCTAAATCGCCGGTCATGTAATTTTTATAAGCTAATAAATCAAAGAATCCATGACCGCTAAAATTGAACAGAATTACTTTCTTTTCTTTCTCTTCCTTAGCTTTTAAAGCTTGATCGATAGCTTCCTTAATTGCATGGGTTGTTTCGGGAGCAGGAAGGATTCCTTCTGCTTTTGCAAATTGTAATCCTGCACCTATAGCCTCATTTTGATGATGCATTTCTGCTGAAATTACTTTATTGTTGTACAATATTGAAACAATAGGAGCAATCCCATGGTATCTCAATCCACCTGCATGAATCGGACTCGGAATAAAAGTGTGACCTAACGTATGCATTTTTACGATCGGACCTTTCATTGAAGTATCCCCAAAATCCCATCGATATTCACCTTTACAAACGCTAGGGCAAGCCCGCGGCTCTACTCCTATTATTTCCACTTCTGAATTAATTCCATTTAATTTATCTTTAGCGAATGGAATCATCAAACCAGCGAAGTTAGATCCACCTCCCATGCATCCAATAACAACATCAGGATTCTTGATCCCAACCTTTTCTAATTGGAGCTTTGCTTCTTGTCCAATAATTGTTTGATGTAGAAGTACAAAATTCACAACGCTTCCTAAAGAATATCTAATTTTATCGCTCCTTAAACTGTGTTCTAGTGCTTCAGAAATTGCAATTCCAAGACTACCAGGATGATCAGGATCTTTGGCTATAAAAGCTTTTCCTGATTCCGTAAGATTCGAAGGGCTAGCATGAACTTCGGCATCATAAGACCTCATTAAAATTTTCCTACCAGGCTTTTGAATAAAACTAGCTCTTACCATATAAACTGTGCATTTTATGTCAAATAAGTTACATCCATACGCCAAACCTGAACCCCATTGACCCGCTCCAGTTTCTGTAACTAACTCTTCTAAACCGTCCTTCTTAGCATAATAGGCTTGAGCGATGGCAGTATTAGGTTTATGTGATCCCGTAGGAGATACTGACTCATTTTTATAGAAAATTTTTATATCATCTCCTTCTATTCCTAACTCTTTTTCCAGACCTAAAGCGCGATGGAGCGGAGTTGGTCTATAGGTGCTAACCAAAATCTCTCTTACCTTATTTGGAATGGGTATTGTTTCTTCTTGAGATACTTCTTGTAAAACACATTCTTTGGGAAAAATCGCGAAAGCCATCTCTGGAGGAGCCGGCTTTCCATCCATAGGATTGACCAAAGGAGTCATAGGAGTAGGTAAATCCGGTACTATATTTACCCATTCCTTAGGTACTTCATTTGGCTCTAAAAATATCCGTGCTTTGAAATAATCTACCATTTTCTTTACCACATAAATTTATTTTCATACATTAAATGTGTATCGTTAAAATATTGGAATTCAACAGTTTAATGCACACCAAAAGCATCGATTTAGTCTTGAAAAAAACTAAAGTATGAGAAATAGTATGTTTTAATTAAATTTCATCCAATGTGAGGGCGTTATCGTGAACGCCAAGGCCACTGCCAGCACCAATTTAGGTTTGAAGCTAGTGTCATGATTAATAATTGAATGAATAATTTAATATATTGATAATTTTATAGTTCGTTTAAAAAGTTAACTTTTTCTTGCTGACAATTACGTGATATTAGGTTTTAAGTACAAAAAGATTTACAGAATTGTCAAAAGAACTACAAAATGTAATTAAATTTGAATAGGTTGTGATTTACATCTTTATCTATCTTCGAAGACTTTATAAAGGTTTTTGGCAGCAATACGCATAACCTTCACGGTCTTCATTAATGTGTCTATAACCGTTCCGGCGCAAACGATCACTAATCGGCCAGCATTTGTAATGATTATGTAGCCATTTTCTGCTCTTACAATTACTTCACTTAAATCTTCTTGGAATAATGTTTGGATTGTTGATCTTCCCGTCATCAATAATGCACTAGCAAGTCCACAGAATTGATCTCCATCAACATTATATTGGGGAAGAGCTGAAAATGCTATTTGATAACCTTCAGAACTTACAAGCGCAATAGCTTCTATATCTGCATTAGAAGTAATAAAAGTAATTTGAGGACTAATTTTCTCTATATCTTCTTGATTTATGCCTAAATCGGAACCAAACTGTATGGGTAAACACCTTAAATGCTTAAAGGAATATGTATCGAATGTTATAATTATAATAATAATATTTCTTATTATATTTTTATATTTTAATTTGGAGAGAGATTTTAGATTGTAACTTTTCCAGTTAGTCAATCTATAAACTAATTAAAAATAAATTATAACAATTTTTTGACTTAAGACAATTTATAAATTTTTTAGGAAGAATTGTGCAAAAAGAATTAATACTAAAATTTTATTAATTAAACAATTAAGATTTGTATTTATTATACCATGATAACTACACGGGAATCAATTAATTATCAATTTTCTTTAATTTTTGGATATTCATCTCCAAACGATATCATTACTGGGGATGTCATTGGTCCTGGAAGATTGACAAGAAAAAAGGTAAACGAGCTCTCAAGAGAGATAATACAATTTTTAACAATGTATAATGCAATATTGAGAGATTATACTGGATCAGAAGTGTTCAGCATTGAATTTAATTTACATAATCTAGATGAACAAAGTGCTAAAACAAATATTTACCCTAAATCTATGATATTTTTACCTGGAAGGTTTAAAGATTGTGAAAATTTGCTTCTTGCTTTAAAACCAGAAACAGGATATTTGGATGTTCATAAAACAAGGAATTCAGTAAACGATATATGTAAGTTATTTTATGAGGTTGAGGAATTTGCTGACAGATCAGAGCTTAAAATAGAAAATAAACAACTCCTTTATGATAAATTTGCTTCAAGGTTTAGTAAAAAATTATTTGGGGATCTTATTGAAAATAAATGGAATAAGAAGTTAATCGGTCTAAGCGCATCTCTCCCAACAGAAAAAGAAATGTTAAATGTATATGCAAAAATTATATCTAATGTTGAGATTTTATGGAATAAAACACCAATCGAAATTAATTTATTAGATTCCAAATTCGAAAAGATTAAAACTCCATTCGAGGGACAACAAGCACTAGAACATCTCAAATACTCAATATCTGAACCAAGTGCCAATTTTGTTATCGATAAAACCTTAAATCTAGGAACAAGCCTTATTAATTTAGCAAATTTAGGAACTTTAGATGAATTCCAAGATGATATAGTAAACTTCTTGATCTTTCGTATCAAGGAAGAAATTGAGGATATATCAGAAATACACACAGGAGAATGGTTGGTTGCTAAATTTAATAAGATTTTACTTAGTTTAGAGGTTTATATAAATAAATTCCTTGAGTATTCAAATACTTTTCTCACCTCGGGGGAAATTGGTGAACTATCTGAGTTATTAGAAAGATACAAGCAATTCATCGTAAACAAAGGCAGACTAGAAAATGTGGATTTTGCTGAGATTTGTAATTATGTTATTAAATTTATCAACCGATCAATTATCCAGAAGGAGACATTGAGATCAATAGAATTGAGTTCTGTATTTAATTATTTCTCAGAAATTAATAGAAAAAGTATAGCTCTGATCAGAACTTCTCTTCCAAACTATCTTTCTCGTCGTCGCTTGAAAACACTGACAAACGAATTAATTGAAAATCTTAAACAAAAATTTAACAAAGAACAAAAACCCGCTAAAATTTTAGGTATTAATCTACTAAATAAATTTCAAGATTATTTAATTAATCAAATTGAAATTGAATCAATCACTTTAACAAAAAATCTTCTATTTGATGAGAAGAAACTCATTAATAATTTTATCAAATTAGTTTCCAATAATCTTGAAACATTTTTTGATAAAATTAATTTGAAAATAGAAGATTTAGTTTCATTTGCTGAAACCCAAATGGAAAGTAATACAAATGTGATTAACTCCCATTTAGAGAAATTTAAAAGATTTTCAAATGAATTAAATTATTTATTAAGCTATATATTAAGACATTCCACAATCAATCGTTATATCAAAGAAGAATTTAGCAATGAGACAATAGATCCTGTTAGTTTTGCAAATAAATTTCATCGTTTCTTGGAAAAAAGGATTGGTGGGATTAATTTAGCCTGGAGTTCTTATGTTCTTGATTGGATAATAGATTATTCTAAAAAATTTCTAAAAATTGAAAATAAGAAAGATTGGACTTTAAATGAAATTTATTTCGACTTTTTAGAATATCTGGAAAATCGGGAACAAAAAGAACAGAAATTAGAGAATTTCTTACAGTTCTTAGATTCTTATATCTCAAAAATAGCCAATGTTGAGGAAAAAAATAATCTTTTTGAGTTTTATAAGCAATATGAATTTAGCATTGGGATTAATGAAGAATTTCCAAAATATGTTAAAAATAAAGTAATGAATGAACTTACACTAAAAATCCTTCAACAAGAAGAACTACCTCCTATTGAATTTTTTAAAATTGGGGGTGAAGAAGCATTTTATAAGCATATTAAGAACATGGATCTGAAATACTTCTCAAAACTTATTCCACAACCACTTACATTGATCTTAAAGCATAATTTAACAGAGCAAGAAAAGGATTTATTCAAGGGAGAGCTTTTTCATGTTATAAATTTTAAATTTTGGCATAATAACGTAAGATTTGAACTATCAGACAATTTTAAAGAAGTATATAGAGAATGGATGAAATAACTATGATAAGTGGAATAAAGAGAAAGACAACCGCGATTGAAAGTACTTTTAGATTTTTCCAAACCGTTGATTTAATAATTTCACACTTCAAAAGAGAAGCAGATAAGATCAAAATCTTTGAATTAACCAGTAAGGACACAACATTTAAAGATCTATTAATTGCAACTGCAACTATTCATATTTATCATAATTTAGGAGTAAAAGTACAAAATACTATAGATTCTAACAAATTTACTTTTGATTCTACTAAAAACCTAGAAGTTTCTGAAAAAGCGATTCTAACAGAAGAATTAGGCTCCTTATTAAAAAATTCATTTTTATTAGAAGCAAGTTTACTTAAAAAGGAAATTGATTTAGAAAACAAGTTCATATCATTTCTAATTGAAGTTAGAAAGGAAGATCTTCAAGAAATTCAAAGGGATAAAATGATTAAGGAGATTGAAACTCAAATTGAACAAGAACTACAGGAAATAATCCGAAATTATCCTTCCTTTTATTTTTATGATTTAATAGGGGATTTAATTGGCCTCAATAATGAAATCAAGTTAGATATCTTAGAAGAAAGCTCTGCTTTTAAAGAGGTCTCTGTTGATATAGAAAAGAAGTTAAAACTAGAAGAAAAGGAAGATAAATTTATCGAATTAGCAACGTTAGATCGAATGATTAATAAAATTCGTAATGATTTTGAATTTAAATCTTATAAAGAATTACAAGTTGAAGCTATGCCTGTAAGAATGATAAAAAGGAGAGTTGTGGATTTTAATTTCGAATGTTTCCCCATTTCTATCCCAGGATTAAGCACTTTTGAAAAGGCTAATAACATTAAAAAGGAAATAATTGATAAAATTGAAGAAGCGCTTTATCAAAAAATCAATTATGAACAGTTTGAAAATGAACTCCTACTTTACTTAAAATCAGAATTGATTAAGAAATTGAAAGAGAATCCAAATGATTTTATTTACTACTTGCAGTGCTTAAACGAATCTAGTTTTGATGAGATTATATACAATTTGAATAAATATGGTGTGAATAATATTCTTCATCTCTCAAATTTAGATTATGAAGTATCCGAGGAAGTAAAAAGAAATATGATAAGATATAATATAAAAAAGGTTGACATTACAGCACTTAATGATCTAAAAAGCAATCAAGGATACTCTAAAAAGAAGCAAATCATTGATAAAGTGTTTTTAAACGAATTGAAGTTAAAAAATTATTCTCACATTTTGTTTATATTAGATTTTGAAGATATTCTCAACAAAATAGTAAAAGATATTTTCTTCTATATTTTATCAAAGTTTTTAAGACAGCTTAGTAGAATAATTGAATTGTATTCTAAAGTATCAAATGATAGATCATTACTACTATTAGCATTGAAAAAAATAGATGGTACAATGGATTCAGAAGAATGGGTAAGAATTAAGTTAGAAGAATTAATAATCAAACGATTGAACAAAAGACAAGAAGAACTCGTAATTGTTTTGAATGCATCCAACCAACCTTTTCTAGTCAACGGTTTTATCTTAGCTCGATTAACTGAAAATTCTCTAAAAGATGGTATTTTTCAGTTAAAAAATAATGATAGTATGGTCTATGAAAATATTGCATCGTTAACACTAAAATCTGATTTGATATCCCCAATTTCTTATTGCATCGGTTATGATATAGTCAAAAGACTCGAAAAAATTGAACATGATCGTAAAGAGGATGTAACGCAAAAGATCGAAGCAAAAGAAAAGGAGAAACAAGTACAAGCTAAAAAAATAAGAGAAAAACAAGAATTGAGTACTTTAAATTGGATTGAAAGGAGAATAACAAGTTCTCTTATGAGGATCAACAGTCCTGGAATCAACCCAAATCAATTATACTGGCAGGAAAAAGACTCTAAAACAGCTACCGAGAATATTAAGCTTCATAGTGAATTAAAGGGGGATTCTATAGATTTGATCTGTCAATTTTTTAATTTTGCAGTTGAGAAAATTAAATCGTTTGATCCCAAAATAAACCTACCAACTGTAGAAAACATTAGAAGAGAGGTTAGTGAAATAAGTGCAAATGTGCTGAGTAAGAGAGTCAATGATCCCAAGTCTCTCAAAGATAAACCAGATCTACTTGATGGTGAAAGATATGAGATTTCTTCTAATATTGCTAAAAAGATTGGGAAATTATTAGATAAAGCACTTTACTCTAAATTTAAAAAAAAATAATCATTTTAAAAATAACTCACAGAGCATTATCTTTAAAATGAAAAAGATATTAAAATATTCTTTAATTAATTTATTTAAAAGATTTTTAGAAAACAACGTTTACTTCTTATGCCTTCAATATTCTCTTGGATAAAGAAAGAATTTTCCTATATTAAAAAATCATTTATGGATATTATTAGAGGTTTAATCCTTTTCATTTTAGCATCATCTGGCCTTAGTATTGCGATTTTATTAAGATATTTTGATTATAACGGAACTGTGATTACTTTCTTTGGGCTGATTGTAGAATTCATTGCTCTTCTTTTATGCTACCTATTATTAAGAGGATATCTAAAGTCTAAAGAAGAACAGGATACTTCTAAACCAAAAGAAAAGAAATAGTGGAAATTTTCTTAGAAGTATTTTTCCCATGGTCTATAATCTATTTGATGAGAAATCAAATATTCCTTGATGTCTGAAATAAGAATACTCGGATCATATTCCCAAGCTTCCTCTTTATTGAAAGAAATGCATGTAATTCTTTTTAAATCCAATTTAGATCTTAATAGGTATC
The DNA here is from genome assembly GCA_019894975.1 of Promethearchaeota archaeon. Lineage (GTDB taxonomy): Archaea > Asgardarchaeota > Lokiarchaeia > Sigyniarchaeales > SOKP01 > Loki-b32. The sequence continues at coordinate 60,997 of JAGXNO010000002.1, forward strand.
CATACATTGCTACTTGTGGTAATGAGATTAAAAAATTACCCTCAGGTTTATAATCTATGACTTTAACTAAATCATCCTGAACTTGAAGTAGATCGATATGTCCTGTTATGACTTTACCATCAGCTTCATTCCAAATTGGGACTTCAATTGCTATTGAATCTTTGTCTTTAATAAGAATATTCTTTAGAATTGGATCATGTCCTGGTGTTTTTTCTTTTTGTTCCGTTTTATAAGTATCAATAACTTTCTGAGCATATCGAGGCAATTTTGAATCAGAATCATGATATCGAATTATCCCTGATCTAATCAATTTCTTGCTGAAACTTCTAATGAAAGCAGTTTTGATACCTTTAATTTTAAATTGTGATACTCTAGGAAGATTTCGAGAATTGAATAAATTGTTCGGAATTACTCCTTCGTAAACAACTTTGAAATGATGTTTAAGGTTATTTAATTCTATTTGATTTGCGGCGATTTGAGAATATTTTTCTCTATGATGTTCTTTATTCCAATTAAATGCATATGGAATATTTTGGTGTATGTAAATCTTTTTTTTGAGCAATTTATGAACTCTCCTTCTAACAACTATTTCAAGAAATTAAATTCCATATTCGTCTTAAATTTAATTTAAGAATTGAGTTTATTAAAAGAAATATATTAATAATTTATTAATTTATAGAGAAGGATTTCACCAGATTTAGGTAGAAAAATATTCTTTAAACATAAGAGAGAAGATTAATTTGATAGGTGTATATTCATCTTATGTATAAATATTCATCTATTTATCTCAAGATTAAGCTCAATCTGATTTAATCCATCTAATTTCAAGTGAGTGAATTTTCATCGTACAAAAATTTAAAGATAAAACAATATTTTATTTATTAATCAGATTCAAAAAGGACTCGTAGCCTAGCCTGGTGGTTTTTTTCTTTATAATAACCATGTAAATAGGGCGTCAGACTTCTAATCTGAATGTCGCAGGTTCGAATCCTGCCGAGTCCGCTTCTTTTTATTCCTTGATTAAATCTATCTTTTTTAACAATCATATATCATCTGGAGTTTGATTGTACAATGAATTCAATTCTTTAAATTGAAGGATAATAATTAATAAATTCTATAGAAGAATCTTGTATCCCCCTATATGTTATATACAGAGATTAAAACCGAAACCTTCAAAAAAAAATCATAAATTAAGGATATCTTAAGTTTATTTACCCCGTCCCTTGTTGGATCTAATACTTGGTCTAGTTTTCTCAGATCCCCAACCTTTTTTATGCAAACCCCTTGCTCTCTTTCCTGCAGAGGTCAAGCCTCGGGTAACTCTTTTCTTATGCTGGCTTTCACAAATCCAGTTAATTTTTGGATCTGATTTAATAACAGGATGATGTGGATCCACCAAAATCACTTCATAATACCAATTTCTACCGTCAGCATAAATTTTGTATGAATTTAATACTTGCATGTTTGGATGCTTACGTTGAACTCTTTCCTCTGCAATCCATTGAAGGTTTTTTCCTGTAGTGTACTTAGAAACACCCATAGCTCTAGGTTTTCTTCCTCGTTTTGGACGGATTTTATGCATTCCACCTTTTCTAATACGCGCTCTTACTATGGAATATCCTTGCTTAGCTTTATATCCCAATTCCCTTGCTCGGTAAATCTTAGTGGGCTTTTCAATCCTTTGAATAGATTTACCCTTCCGATATTCAATTCCACGTTGCCAGTACGGTGATTGATATCCTTTCTCGTGTTTTTCAAAAGTATCTTTTATATGTTTGTATCCAGACTTCAATTATGCTTTACACATCCATACTTTGTTATTAATAAAAAATAAACATATTTTATTACTTTTATGATAAATTTATAGTTAACTATCAATGGTAAGTAAATTTAAAATTATAATTTATGGAGATTTTATTCTTTTTAATTTTTAATCAATAATTTTATTATTAAGATAATCATTTCATAATCAAGAATCTAAGCTTAAAGGAATTTTCTGATGGAAAATAATAAAAAAAGTAAATCAAAGAAATCTATTAAGCCAAAAATTAAAAAAGAAAATGGATTAGCAATAACTTACGATAAAAAAGCATTATATGAAAGATTTCCTCATCTAATAGATGAAATAAATGGAAAAAAGAAAGTAGTTAAAATTGAATCCGTCGAAGGATCTCCACACTCATTAAATCTTAACTCCGGCAAAAATCATTCAAGAGAATTAGTGAATCCTGGTGCAATAGATTTTATTAGGAGATGTAAAACCAAAGAGGAAGCTTTCAATATCTTAGATTATTTACTAAAACGAAAAGAGATCTCCAAATCAAGTTATGAATCTTTCAAAAGGCAAATTCATCAAGAAGCGAGTCTAAAAAGTTTTATTGATAAACACGGAGGATTTAAAAGTCCAGGTTACTATGAAAAGAAATATAGAGACCTAATACGGGAAAAACCAAATCAAAATAGAAAAGAAGATTAGAATGATCTCTTCAAAAGCAAAAAAAATTAAGGAATGAAATTTAATATATTACGAGAAGAAATATGATGAGCTTATGACAATAATAACTATTGCTCTTAGTGATGATTCTTGTCGCCCCAATCTGATTTTTTCTCTTAATCAGTATTCTTTTCTAATTGATTTTTGAAATTAAGTCCTTTCTCAGTTAGAATATACTCCTTTTTAATCACTTTAATTAGGTTTAATTCAAGCAAAACAGGTGTTCTTCCTTTAATACATGAAGTTGGTAAGCCTGAAAACAATTTAATTGTTTCAAAATCCTTAGCACCTTTATCTATTGCAAATAAAATTTCGATCCCCATATAACCCAAAAGATTTTTTAAATCTTCTTTAGACTCTTCCCCATTGAACATAGCATTTTAACCATTTCTATTTTCTTCCTTGTTTAATCATTTAATTCCCCTAATTTCTTTTCTTCTCTTTCCTGTTCTCTTAATTTTAGATTATACTTATTCGCAACAATAGGTTCAGATTCCTTTGGCACCAATTTTCTCATCCATTCCGGAAAGGCTGTAGTTATTTGAAGATTTGTTTTCAATACAATATAAGTTTCATCATTATAATCAAGCTCTTCGATTACATCATACTTTTTTAGAAATTCAATGTTTTCCATTAAAGAATCAAGTGATTTTTTCGAAACTAATTTATGTAATTTATCTTTTGAAATTAAACCGTTTCTTAATTCAGAAAGAACATTATATTTCTTCGCATCTGCCATAATTTTAAAGAGAGTGAAGCTGTCTTCTTTAATTTCTTCAGCAGATTTCATCATATATTCACTGAAATATTCTTGGACTTTGGGCAAGAGTAAGTCTATTAATTCGGGTTTATCATCAATATATTCAATCACACTATCAGGAGGAATCCTCTCAGCATTTACTTCTTTTAATAGAAGCACATATTTTTCAACCAAGCCGATTTGATTTATAAAAATGAATTGCTTATCAACGAGTGTATCTATTATGTCTTCAAAGTTCTTTTCAGGAAATTCTTCATTAAACCATTCTCTCAACCATTCTAAAAGAATTGGACCTTTTGATAATTTTCCCAATATCTCAAAGATAGGTTTATCATTCAGTAGAATTGCGATTTTTTCCTCTTCAGTTTTTTCCGATGTAAATTCAACAATGGCCCAGTATAAATTATTCACCCAGGCTTCTATTAGAGCTTCATTCTTAACAATGAGTTCTTTATCATTTTCATCAAAACTATTTAAATCTTTTATATAAAACGCGGTGTATATCTCCTCATTTGATTGTAATCGCTCAGAAAATTCTGCACATAGATTTGATAAAGTTACTTCTATTTCTGTGGGTATTTGTTGATCTAAAATAATTGAAACCATTAACATTTCCTTGTTCCCACGTGCCCAATCAGAATGGATTTCAAAATAATAATTCATAGACTTCAAGTTTTCAAAAGAGTGGGTGAAAAAACCTTCGCTATACTGTTGATCCATAATATTCGCTATTTTAACTGATAAACCCTTATCTAAGGAGTTTTTCGGGTAAGAAAAAAAGACTAACGGTCCAATTTTTCTATGAAAATAAGATAATGCGACGATTGGTTTCAATTAATGAATCTCCGTTATGAATATTTTATTTTATAAACAGAACAGCTAATTTAATGATGATAAAATTAAACAAATTAATATTAAAGATTATATATTATTAAAGATAAATAAATTTAACTTAACTTAACCTCTAATATCTTTAAACGTTAGAAATAAGCAAATTACTTGCATTAATTTTATAACTTTAAGATAATATTTGAAAAACAATGAAATCTGTAAAATTAATTGGATTTGATCTTGATGATTGTTTATTCGACTCAACAGGTTTATCAGAACGGGCTAGAATTAAAGGTATAGATGCAATGATTAACTTGGGTTTAAAAGTCGAGAAAGCTAAAGCAATTCAGTTAATTTATGAAATCGTAAATGAGTATGGATCAAATTCTTCAAAACATTTTAATTATTTTATTAGAAGATTGAATCATATGAAAGGTAAGGTAGAAAATATATCCTACAATGCTCGACATAAGTATATAGCTGCAGCAGTTATGGCTTATCATGAAGAAAAAGTAAAATCAATTAAGCTTTATGATGATGTTGAGGAATGCTTAATGAGATTAAATAAGTTATCAATAAAAACATCAATTATTACAGACGGTATCCCCATTAAACAGTATGAAAAGATTTTAAGGCTTAATATTGATAAAAAAATTGATCTGATAGTAATTTCAGATGAGATTGGTTTTAAAAAACCGAATCCAGAGCTTTTTAGTTATTGGTTAAGGAAAACAGGGATTAAAGGGGATGAAGCAATATATATTGGAGATAGGATTGATAAAGATATAACTCCCGCAAATTTAAATAATATTAATACCGTTTATATTCATAGGGGTGGGAAATATGACATACCTCATATTGATTTAAATACGAAACCATCTCTAAAACCTAATTATGAAATATCAAGCTTAAATGAATTATATAATATTATTGATGATATAAATAACAAAAATCGAAGACGTTAATCCCTGAAATGAGAGTAGCCTGCATTCAACCACAAATTTTTCAAGACAGAAAGAAATGTTATTCTCAAATTAAGATCCTGCTAAACCAGTTATTAGAAAAATATCAAAATTGTGAGATTGTATGTTTACCTGAACGATGGGTTCCATATTTTAGAGATTCGGCAAAAAACTTACAAGAAGAAAGAGGAAATGATTATTCTTTTATTAAAAACCTTGCTAAAGAATTTACCATAAAAATTCTATCAGGAGCAATTTGGGAAAAAAGAAAAGAGTCAAATAAACCAGTAATCACATGTTATATTTTTGACGAAAATGGTGAGGAAATAGGACGACAAGAGAAAATTCATCTTTACTCATATGAACGAGAGCAGTTTAATCCTGGAAAAGAACTAAAAATATTTAAGCTAAACAAATTGGGTAATATTGCTGTTTTAATATGTTTTGATATGGCTTTTTTTGAAACTCCTAGATTAGCTGTCGAAAATGGAGCAGATTTTTTATTTTCACCTACCCAAATTAGAGATGATGGTATGGTTAATTGGGAAATATATCTCAAAGCACGTGCACTTGAAAACCGAGTTCCAATCGCAGCTTGTAATAGTTTTGGTAGATATTTAAACAGAAAATTTTTAGGAAATAGTAAATTAATTTCATTCCATCGAGGAAGCGTTTCTCCATCTAAATTAAAAATTATAGAAGCCCCAATAGATTCTAGTGGATTTATTTATGATGATATTGATTTATCCTTTCCAAAAAAAATGCGAAAAATTCGATTAGGAGAGCGGATAGATAAAAATAAAATTGGAATTAAAATAATTAATAAATAAATGTAATTACATTTCATCCAATACAAATAAATGAGTGAATCTAAAGAACTCAAGAAAATACTTTTCTGTGGATTGGAAAATGGGGGAAAAACCTCAATCCTTTTAACATTAGATAAAAAGTTTAGCTTATTACCAACGGTTAAACCCACCATAAAAGCTAAAAGAACGGTTCATACTAACTCTTTATTGGGAATATCAATCATCAGATGGGATTTAGGAGGTCAAAGAAGTTATAGAAAAATTTACTTAGGTGAAAAAAGTAGATATTTTACTGAAATGCAGTCTATATTTTATGTTATAGATATTCAAGCACCTGAAAAATTTGAAGAATCAATAGTATTTTTAAAAGATATTGTTACAATAATTTCAGACAATCATCCAAAAAACTTCCAATTTTTAATACTATTGCATAAATATGATCCTGATATCAAAAATCGTGCAGACATTATAGAAAGTATTTCGTATTTTGAAACAGAAATTCCATCAATTATCAAATCAATAAAATTCTCTATAATTAAAACATCAATATATGATGATTCAAACTTGTTGAAAGCATTTTCTGATGGTGCGTTCTATGCTACACATAAATCTAAAATGTTTCAAACTTTGTTAAAGGATTACATGAGCAAAACGTATAATAGTTCTACGCTTCTCTTGGACCAAAATTGTTTTATTGTTGCGAGTAGATCCACGAATGAGGAGTATCAGAACATTTGTGAGTCCATTGCTCCTAGATTAACTCAAGCATTGGAAAAACTAGAAGAATGGGATATAGATACAGTAGATATTGTTACAAATATAGAATTTTCACAAAAAAACTCTGAATCTGCTAAAGAAGGAATAATTTTCTTGAGAAAATTAGACATTGATATAACTCGATTCTATCTAGTAGCACTCTGCTTGAATAAAAACGTGAAAAATAGATCCTATGAATACTTCCCTCTTTTAGCTGATAATTTGAAAAACCTATTGGAAAGTTTTGAATGAATTTTTGATTTTTTATATTAATAGGTTTTTATAGTTTAACCTAACCGATGTAATTTTTTGTGTTTTCATTATAGGATACACTTTATTTTTACTTTCAGTGACCCCTCTCTCTGTGTGGGGTTTAAATAGATTCGTGTAAAAAAAAATTAAAAAAAAATCTTATAATCATGACATTTAAACTAGATATAGATAAAAATTTTGTTGGACCTAAGGCTTTATTCGACCCAAATTATATTCCCCCCAATTTGTTACACAGAAAAAAGGAACTTAATTCATTAGTATCTATTTTAAATGATTCAATTTCTGATAAATTCTCTCTCAACATACTCTATCAAGGAATTAATGGAATTGGAAAAAAAGCAATTGCCAATAAAGTGATTAATGATCTCTCAGATCAAAATAAAGGGATTAATAACATCCATAAAATTTGTATTGATTGCAAAGAAAAAGATCTTGAAGAATTAATTTTTACAATCCTCCCCGATTTATTAAATATATGTAAATTTAAAATCGACTACGATTCACTATTAAATTCAAATTTATCGCATTTATGGAACGTATTTAAGCTATTATGTAAAAGAATTAACCATAATCTCTTTTTTATTTTTACTAATGTCGAGTATCTAAAACCTGAGATATTTAAGAAATTTTTACAAGTTGGAAAAGATACAAATATTACCTCGATCTATACCATAAATAAAATGCTGCAACCGACAACAGTTGATTTATTGCCTGAATTCGATTTAAAAAAGAAATTGAATTATTTCAATTATAAAGAACTATATTCTATTCTAAAACAACGAATTTTGCTAACACTCTCACATGAAGTGGACGGTGAAATAATTAAATATATAACAGATTTAGTTTGTGAGCAATATGTCCCTGTACCAGGTAAAGGGATTGAGATCCTTAGAAATCTTTATCCACATTTGAAAAATAAAGAGCATATTATGAATTGTGACTTAATAGAGCTTTGTCAGAATCATTTTGATCAAATGCAAATTCATGATGAATTCAGTATGTTAAATTATATTTCTGATGAAGATTTTCTCCATATAGTATTCTTAGATAATCTTTCCAATTATTTCATCAGTAAAATGAATTACTATGTTTCTCTAAAAGAATTAGAAGAACTATACCATGTTTCTTGTGAATCTTTAGAATATGAAAAAAGTATTAACGAATTTCAGAGTTTAGTTAAAGATTTGTTGAATATCGGTATAATTAGACCCTCAAAGAAGACTCTAAAAGGAAAAAATACTCTAAAACTAGATAATTTAGAAATTTGTAACGATTATTTTATGGTAATAAGCCCTAACCAATTAAAAGCAATTCTTGATACCTTTTTTGAAAATTACTAATCTTTTCATATGTTTTCAAAAATGGAAAAGTGGAGTCAGTTTTTTTTATATATTTGACATGCCTATCATATATATATTGGTAATTACTCTATTCTTTATATTAAAGATAGAAGCGGAGAGAAAGAATTGACTTATATCAAAAAAATTTCTATGACGGGTTTTAAGTCATTTGGAGATCGTACTGTAACGATTAAACTTTCAAGTGGTTTTACATGTATAGTAGGGCCTAATGGTGCGGGTAAATCAAATATTATAGATGCTCTATGTTTCGCATTGGGAAGATTAAGTAAAAAAACAATGAGAGCAAAAAGTCTAGAGGACCTAATTTTTGCAGGCTCTAGAGGGAAAAATCCGTCTCAAAGAGCATCGGTTACAATGTATTTCGACAATTCTGAGAACGTTTTTCCAGGTGGAACAGAGAGTTTTGAAATTACACGTACAATAAAAAGAGGTGGGGGTGGTGGTTATAAAATGAATGGCGTAAAATCCACTCGTCAACAAATTCTTAATGCCTTAGCAGCTGCAAATGTTGATCCTGATGGTAGTAATCAATTTGTTCTACAAGGAAAGATTGTTGAACTCACACATATGAATACAGAAAATCGTAGACTTTTCATTGAAGATCTGATAGGCCTTCAAAAATATGATGAAATGAAAGATGCAACATTAAAAGAATTAGAAAAAGCAGAGAGAGATTTAGGTCAATTCGAAGCAATTTTCAAAGAAGTGTCTTCTCAGCTTAAAAAAGTTGAAAAGGAAAAGAGTGATGCTTTAGCTTGGAAGGAATTAGATGAAAAAATTAATTTTTTGAATTCACAGTTAATAGCTCTTAAAATTTCGAAGTTAAGAAAGGAAGAGGATGATTTAGAAAAAAAAATAGAAAATTCACTAAAGTTTATTGAAGAATTTGATGAAAAAATAAGCAGACAAGAAGCTTTGCTTAAACAAGAATCACTTGTTATGGATAATATTCAAAAAACTATAAATGAGAAAGAAAAAGAAAGAGAAGAAATTAACGAGAATATTACTCAAATAAAAACAAAAATTTCTTCTAGTCAAACTACCTCAAACCTAGCTCAAAAATCTATTGAAAAACTTTCCCTTGAAATAAAAACATTAGAAAATTTACAAATGGTGCTTGAAGAAGGGCAAAGTATCGATTTATTAATAGAAGGTGTATCAAAAGATATTTCTGAATGTGAGAATAACATAGAAGAATCTAAAAAAGAAATTGAATTAAAACAGCAAACTCAGTCTGAATTAGATACAAAAATAAAAGATAATGAGGAAGAAAAATCACTGTTTAATGCTGAAATTTCCAAAATACAGCAAAATATATCTTCAGATAATGCCCAAATCAAAGTCCTTAAGGAAAATATACAAAAGAATGAAAATAAAAGAAATAAGTTAGAAAATGAACTTAATAAATTAATAAAAGAAGCAGAATCCATAGATGAGGCTATAGAGAAAACTAAAAAGGAAGAAAGCGAAGTTAGAAAACAAATTGATAACTTGAAGGTTAAAATTTCAGAAGAGAATCAAAATCAAAAGGACCTCGAGAATAAAATAACTTCTGTTCAAGAGGAAAAAAATCAATTAAATCTTCAGCTTTCAAGTCTTCAATCTAATTTATCTTCATTAAATACAGAAATTACTATGAACAACAATAACATCAATGATTTGAAAAATAAAAAAAGCGCAATTGAAAAAAAAATCCAAGAATTAAGTAAGGGCAAAGATACAGAGGATGTGGTTAAGGAACTATTACGAGAAAATGAAAATAAGAATAAAGTTATAATCGATTTAAGAACAAAATTAAAGGAAGAGAATTCCAATTACAAGAAGAATGAGCAGAACTTGGAATTATTAAGAATGAAAAAATTTTCTTTAGATTCCGAAATTAATGATAATAAAGGCAAAATCGATAATATTAACACAGAGTTAAAGATATTCACAAAAGAAACAACTAATTTGGAAAGAGAGAAAAATAAACTAGATATCCAGGTTACTACTTTAAATAAGAATCTCTTAGACATTGAAAAAGGTCTCGAAAAATTCACCAGTAAGAATGTAAACATCCAAAGACGTTTAGAAGAACTTACGAAAGAAAAAGATGGTATTGTGAAGAAAATTGAATCTTCTGACGTGGAATATGAGAAGAATACACAAGATATTACAGGAATTCTACAGATTTTAAATATGCTCACTCAAAACATTAATATTTCAGTTGAATCTATAAAAAGTAACATACAACAATCAAACGCAGAGGCAATTGAGAACTCAGCCGAAGATTTTAAGAAATTCATTTTAGACCTCGTAGATATAATGAAATCTGTTGAGGAAATTGGTGAAGATTCAGCCCAAACAACAGAAACGACAGAAATGATTGGTTCAATTATGGGGACTTTAAAACTATTTACAGATAATGCGGATAGCACAATAGGGCAGTTAATAGAGAGAGTAAAAGAATCTGCTGATATTGAAATTCAAACTTCAACAACCAACTTCGATACTTTCGTTCAAGATCTTATGGAAATTCTCGAAGATGTGTATCTATCCTTAAGAAAATTAACTATGTCTAAAAGTCAAGAACTCTACAAACAACTTGATGAAATTTCAGAAAACATAAATTCTCAAACAGATGATTTAAATCTTACCGATAAAAGATTAACAGAAGCAAATATTCAACAAAAACATGATTCTGAAAACCTATCTGCTTTCAATCAAAGGCTTGAAGAAATTAGTAAAAGAAATCAAGAAATTAAAGATAGATCTACAAAAGTTGAAGAAGAAATCAATGAAAGAAAAGCTACCATTAATGAAAGAGAAAATCAAATTAAAGACGTTGACGCTGAAATAACAAAATTAGAGGAGCTTAAGGATGCACACTGGCAAAATATATCTAAGATCCAAGAAGATATTGAGAATGCACAAGCAGAATTAGAGAAATTAAGAGCTGATCTACAGGAATTACATGGAATTCAAAATTTATTTGAAAATCTAACCGAAATTGATGAAACTATTCAAAATTTGAATCGATCAATCGAAGAAAAAAAGAATGTAATTGCTACTACTCAAGAAAGTATTGAAAAAACTCATGAAAATCAGAAATCCTTTCAAAGTGAAATTGATAATCTAATTCAGCAAAAAGAAAAATTTTGGGAAATTAGTGAAAACATACAGAAACAAATTGAAGATAAGAATTCGGAATTAGAGGAAATCCTGGACCGATTACGTGCTCTTGAAAATGTAATGAGAATTATTAATTCAATTGAAGACTTAAAAAAAGAAAATACTGACGCTAAAAATAGCATTGATAGTTGTATTAAAAATGTAGAACAATTTAATACTGAAAGCGATAAAATTCAATTAAATGTTGATCAAAAGCAGCAGATAATAGATGATTTTCGGAGTGAAAAAGATAAAGAAGTAGAATTACAAAAAGCCGCCCAAAAGAAATTAAATAAATTCAATAACGATTTGCAAAAGCATCAAAAAAAATTAAATGAGTTAAATAAAAATAGAGAAAGAGAACAGAAAATCTATGAATTAACCCAGGATATAAGCAATACTGAGAAACAAATTGAAGCGCTAATCAAAGAACTAGAAAGCTATCAAACAGAACTAGCCACTGGGAACGAAAAGAAAGACGGAAAACAGGGAGAAATTGATAAATTTACTCAAGAAAAAGATGATTCTTGGAAGAAACAGAAACAATATCAAAAAATAATATCAGATTTGAAAGCCGACCATTCTATGGAAAATTCAAAAAAGAACAATTTTGAATCCAAAAAACTTATTTGTGCTGATCAAATTGAAACTCTTTTCCATCGCTCAAAAGAATACGGGTCATTACCACCTGTCACAGATGATCTCTCAGAACCTGAATTGCAATCCGAGATTGTAGAAGTCACTAAGAATAAAAAATCTCTTGAACCCGTCAATTTAAAAGCTATTGAACAATTTGACACCGTAAAGGAAAGATTTGATGAGATTGATATGCGCCGGCAAACTATTCAGAGAGAGAGAAAATCGATTCTTGACGCTATCGATAAAATTGAGCTGGAAAAAACTCGTACCTTCATGAAAGCGTATCATGAAATTAATCGTGAATTCTCCCGTATATTCCAAAAACTCTCTCCCGGGGGTTCCGCTAAGATGATATTAGATCGCCCTGATAAGCCCTTCGAGGGAGGGATCAGCATCGAAGCTCGACCCCGAGGTAAAAAAATTTCAAGCCTGGAAATTTTAAGCGGCGGTGAAAAAACACTCGTGGCGCTCTCGTTTATCTTTGCCGTGCAGGAGTTTTATCCCGCGCCTTTTTATATTCTCGATGAGATTGATGCAGCCTTAGATGGTTCAAATACGCACAGAGTCTCGATGGTCATACAGGAGTTTTCAAAGCAAGCGCAGTTCTTAGTCATTAGTCACAGAGAGGAGAATATTGTAAATGCAGATCGAATTTACGGGGTTACAATGCAACAATCGGGTATTACAGATATCTTTAGTGTTGATTTGGAGGAGGAAGCGAAACGTCTACTGGAACTTGAAGATATCGAACCCACCATTACGGAAAATTAATAAAAAAAGATAAATCTATTTTTTAACAATGAGAAGAAAAAATCGTAACAAGAAATTATCAATTGTCGATCAGGAAAAAATAGAAATTGCTTATAATTGTTGGCTATTAAGATCCGAAGATAATTTGACTGTTAAGATAGATCTCTCATGGGTTTCTCGAATCTATAGGCTCTTTTCAATCATCCTAATTTTGGGAGCAATACTTTCTTTATTTTTATGCATAATTTTAAAAGAGATCAATTCAGGATTGGTTGCGTTTGTTATTTTATTTGTTTGCGCATTACCTTTTATTTATAGATATGTTTATTTCAAAATTCAGACCCACATTTTAATATTTGATAAATCATCGCAAATGGTTACATTTCTTAAGGTGTTTTCTAATATAAAAAAAAAAATTAGTAACCTAAATTTTTCTGAAATCGAATCACTAATTTGTGGAGAGGATCCCAGAGATTTAAGCATTTATAAATTAGAATTTGTGATAAGAGATAATAAAGTTAAGGTGTACTATGGGGAAAAGGATCTCTGTAAAAAACTCGGAAATTATATATCTAATTTCATGCAAAAACCTCTAAAATACAAATAATACTTAATCTATTTTTAACACGGGTTACTGACGTTTTTAGTGTGGATCTTGAGGATGTGGCTAAACAAAAACTTGAGTTTAAAATAAAAATAAGAAATTTTAGGTTCCTTTTCTGCATTTACTACAGGGTTCAATGTTTTGGTTAACTAGCCGTTTAAAGTATTTGGGAGTCATCGTAAACTGATGTCGCCTCTGACATGTAATGTGTACTTTTTTAGTATTGTTTTCGTATTCTGAGCTGAGAGTATATTTCAAGGATTCAATCATCTGGACGAATTCTTTTTTCGCGGTTAGTAGGCGTTCTCTATTCGGATGGTTTTCCTCTGCGCAGAATTTGCACCAGCTTCCTTGGTAAACAGCACCTGGGGTGGTGTTCCACGTGTGGTTTTTGTTACATTTTATAGTGATGGGTCTGAACCGTCCTTTATATGGGGTTACGAGCTGCCCTCCTTTATTCTTAACAAAGTGCTGAAATTTTTCAGCAAATACATCCATATTGCATTTGGGGCAAAGAAACTCAATATCTTTATAGGTCCTTTTTAACCAATATGGTGACTTTATGGTAAATTTATGTGCTTTTGGACATTTATACATTAATGGCGTTTTAGCATTAACATATTCACTAATCAATTCACAATTAAACATTTGCCCTATTTCTCGAAATTCTTCTGTTGTACCTTTTTTATTTCCAGCACATTCTGAGCACCAATTGTCTTTATAAACGGAATCTGGTGTGGTGGTCCACTGGTGCCCCTTTTCACACATAAGAGTTACTTCCTTTTTTTGTGAAAAATATGGTGTTATTAAAGTACCTCCTAGGTTTTCGACATATTCTCTAAATTTTTTCGCGTGTTTATTTTCATGAATATTAAATTCTTTATAATCATATCTCGGGATGTCTTTTAGAGTCTTACCTGTTTTTCTTTCATATTCTTGTTCGATATAGTCTTGCATGTTATCGTAGGGAACGATTTCGTCATCTGGGATTTGAAGGAGGGTAACTCCATTTTCCTCGCACAGTTTTAATTTGAGAGCGTCTTCTTTCTGTATATTTTTTAGCTCCTCATCAGTTTTTCGAAAAGCTTTTTTCCGGTGTTGGATTCCTTGATATTCGAAGGCTAATTGTAGATCTTTGTTGTATCCGTCAAGTTCCATTTGATTCCCGTTTTCATTAATCAACCATTCGGGATAACTTTTTGGGAACGGTCTTTTAAAAATCTTTTCGAAGAATTTTCTACAAATTGCCTCACTCACGTATATGTGACAATGTGGACACCAAGTGTCTTGATACGCTACGCTTTCATATGTGGGAAAAAAGTGATGGCCTTCAGCACATTCAAGGTGTAGTCTCGATTTAGCATTTTTCAAGGATTTTGTATGACATTTTCCCTTCTTTTTAGCGACGATTTCCCTTATGGTATCTATTGAGACATGTGTCTGGGTTCGTACATATTGTTGATATTGCTCTTTAGTGAAAATCCTATTTAATTGGTTTCGAGTGGAAGTATCGCTGAGTAAGAGCCATTCTTGAAGGTCGTATGCGTTGTATTTACCCGGATTTTCCATCATTTTTGCTTTAATAACCTTGTTTAAAGTGTCATTTTCTCTTATTTTTGTTGCGAGAGAGGAAAAGTTTGAAATTATTCCCATCTGGTGTTTGATTGTGCTGGTCCTGTCATCCTTGGGCAATTTGGCCAATTTTCTTCCCTTCTCATCTATGAAGTTGATAAAGGTCTTGGTTGGTTGGAAATTTTTCATCCAATTACCGGATTTATTGAATTCAATGATATATTGTTTTATTGGTTCAATGTTATGGAGATACTCTAAAAATCCATCAAATAAGGCTCCTTGAGTCTTAATCGGATTATCATTGCTAATGTTATTCTGTTGATTTCCTAAGGCAGAACTGCTAAAATCCGATTCAAATGCTTTTAGATCATCTCGTATAACGTGTTCAAATCGAGGGGGTTCAGGATCATCCCACAGCTCAGTGATTATGATAAACACTTCCCTTATCAACCACCGCAAATAAATGACAAAATCTTGGCAAAACCTCTTATTTACTTTGATTTTTTTTTGTAATAATTTTAGCCACTTATCGAACTCTTTCTCACGCATGTTGTATAGGTGTATTAGAAATTTATTTTTAACTCGAACTTGATGGTCCATAATTGGGCTAATCTTTTCGTAGAGATCATTAATGGTCTCTTGGTTTAATTCCAATTCTCTTCTAATTTGAGTCGTTTCATATTCTAATGATCGTATGTGAGGGAAAACGAGTCGAGCCACCACAATTTTAAAATCATCTCTAAACCTTACGGGGAAGTCAGAGTCTTTAAATACCCGTTCTATTGGGCTTTTTCGGTTTCGAAGTCTATTATAAACACTTGAGAAAAAACCATTTGTTTGATTATTATTATCGATTTTAATATCAATTTCAGTATCATCCTCTCTTTCTTTTTTGATTTCTGTACCACAATTTTGACAAACAATCGATTCACTGATATTAGTAGTGTTCAGAAGCTCTGCGGGAAACTTTGTCCCACAGTAATCGCAATTTTCATCCATTTAACTGCAATAGAGTTAGGAGTATATAAAGAAAAAGATATAACAATATATTTAATTCAAATATCTTCTCTAATTTTTTTCATTTTTTCTCTAATTATAACTACCTTACACAAAATTCTGCCCGACAAACTATATATAAAGGATTTACAATTATCCAAGATTAGTACAAAAATTTAGGTAAAAAAAATATGAAAACAACACGAAAATTACTATTAATCAGCTTCTTGTGTATACCGCTAACTACTCTCCTCCTGATTCCTATGGCACCTGCTCAAGATATTATCTACGATGGAGCGGATACAGAGAATTGTCCATCTTTTTCTGTCTACCCTTCTGAAGTGTATGAGTTTAATGTAACTGATGAGAATCCATCATTCCAGAGATTTCCTGAGAGTTATGATAAAATTATAATTCAAAAAGCAAATGTATCGGATCTCAACGTGAATACTATTCCACCTCTTATCTATGGGAACGGTGTCAATGTATGGAGTACGATATATGAGATAAATGCGACTTCTGGAACAATCGACTGGTCTCACACAAATTGGCTTTCTGCGTATTGGAACGAAAGTCTTGGGTTTTGTGGAACATTGAATTTAGCTTCTTCTGTAGCCCCATTCATCCCGTTGGATAGTGGCACAGGAACAGTCTCAGTATCCATTCTAAATGCAGTTATTGATTGGATCAACTATTCTCAAGTTAAGTTTGAGCATAGGAAAATATACCCCGCCATCCATTCTTTCCATATTTGGAATGAGTCAGTGACTCATTTTATAAAAGCTAATTACACTGAAGATGGAATCTTACTCAAGAGTGAAAATAATTTTGAATTTGACTGGGCATTTAATTACTCCTTGATGTCGCAACCAGCCCAATTACCACCTGTGTTTTCCTTTGCAACTACTAGCGGTCTCTCGACGGTACCTTCAAGACATATTTCGCTCGATCTTACAATTCCTGCTGCGGACAATAATAACGACGGATTGCCAGATACAGACTATCAATACAGTGTCTTTGAAAGTGGAGTGTGGTCAGATTGGGGTATAGTGACTCCTTTTATCGACTATGATCTCGGATCAGTTCCGGCAGGGAATTACACTCTCACAGTCGAAGTGAAGAACATGTACGGTATTACCCAAGAGCAAATCGAAGTTGAATATATTCCTTCCAGCAGTGATGCGATTCCGGGATATTCCGCATTAATCATTTTAGTAATCTTAGGATTTAGTGTTTCTATTCTACTCGGTAAATATAGAAAAAAGTTGTAATACTAAATTTATAATTATTTTTTATTCTTTTTTTATGTTCTTTAATAATATTTTCTACTCTAGTAATCTTTGTTTAGAAGCTCTTCTGGGATTTTATAGGTAAGACCCTCAACTCCATGAAATTTAATCATCGTAGTAGCAATTCTTTTCCTTAATTCTAGATAATTTCCTTCAGTTGGTTGCCAAGCAGATACCGCACTAATTCCCTTTTCATCGGTACCAAAACATAACGGTAAAGGATTCGTCCCGATTTCAGCAGCATCAGGATCAGGATTCTCAAATAGTTTTTGCAGAATACTTCCTACTTCCACGGACTTACTTGGGGGATACCACATAGTAACAATTATGACTGGCATTTTTCACCCTCTTTAAATTTCTAACCATTCTATGAATTTCTCTTAAAAATGATGGTTAAGGAGTTTTGAAGAGTGTATCTTACTTAAACTTTTTTCAATTATGTCTAGAAACAGATTAATTTGATTTGGATTTCATCTTTTCAAACGCTTTCTACCAAGGTATATGACTTCACAGCAGAATATTCCTGCTAATATGATTATACCATAGAACAGAATATCATTTATAGTAATTTGGCTATTAATGGTGATTTCGGTATCACTTTCAGGAGCTTCCTCATATTGAAAGATGTAAAGAGTTTTCCAAGGAACCTTATTTCCGACTGTATCTTTTGTGCTGACTCTTAAGTAATAAGTACCGTTAGACACTGAGGGTGGATCGAAAACGGTGTAAGCGGTAAAAGAATTAGAGATTCCGTTGGGATCGGTGCCCCAATAATAATAATAACCGGCAACGTCCGTGTGATAATCAGATCCATCTCCCCACACAAAGATGGGATTAGAAACATTATTCTGAGTTACACCACTTTGAGTTGAACCCGCTAGTTGATTACAAGTTGTCGGGTTCTCTGGGGCCGTACCGTCATATTTAAAAGTATAATACGTCATCCAGGAAGCATTATTTCCAAAGTTATCCTTGGTTTTTATCCGTAAATAATAAATTCCAGTGTTTACTTGCGATGGATCAAGTTCAGGATCTGTTGTGAAAGAAATAGATGTCCCATCGGGATCTGTGCCCCAATAATAGTAATATCCTTCCACACCGGCTCCTGAATCTGAGCCACTGGTCCAATTAAAGGAAGGATCATTAACTAGACCTTGCCATTTATCGCTTTCTGTATTCCCGATTAATTGTTCACAACCGAGTGGGTTAGTTGGAGCAGTTGCATCTATTTCTAATTTATAGTCCGAAATAAAATTCCCGTTGTTGTTTTCATTGAATTCATCAAGATAATCATCTACATCGATAATCCATCCAACATAGTAATCCCCACCAGGAATATTATCTGGTAAAATACCTGACCATTGAGAATCAGTAGATTCAGTAGGAGGGAGAGTGGTTATTACGTCTGTTCCAATCAAATAGTCATCGTCTGAGAAGGTGGTATCAGGTGAAGCATAAAACGAAACGGTGAAAGGACTTGGTGTAGTTGTTCCAACATTTATGATTTTACAAGAAACTTCAAAATTAGTCACTCCAGCACCACCTAGGGTTGGAGTAAAACTTGCAAACTCATTACTTTCAGAAGCTAAATCAGGTTTATCAAGTAAAGTCTCATCAGCAGTAATCCAATTATTAATGCAATCGCGTTTATTCCAGTTAATTCTTGGCCCAAAATTAATTCCCATGCCAATCCAACTGTATGCAACGATAGAAAAGATACGACAGTTTGTTCCATCATATCTATATACGGGGCTTCCACTTTGACCCCCTTCAATATCTAAACAATAAGAATGAGTATACTCATGGGCATCAATTCCATGGTCATGAGTCGAATACAAATTTTTTCCATTATCTAAATCATACGGATAACCTGCTGTATTAAATATTCCGGTATAAATTGGATTCCAAGGAGAGGTCGTATACAGTTCCATCCATCCAGTCTGTAGTCCAATATCTCTATCAAGTGTTAGTACAGCGAAATCATGATTACGATCCTCGTCACTTATCCACCGAGTATAAGTCCGCATGTTGATTGCCCATGCATGCCCAAATGGTTCATTTCCATTATCAGCTCCCGGAACAACTTTTACACTATTTGCCCATCCTCCCCGTTCTTGAGAATAGACGCAATGCCCTGCGGTTAGTACGTGATTTTTATCTATCATTGTACCTGAGCCATAAGTATTATAATCGTCCCATGACACAAATATTTTAACAATTGAACTCCAAGGATAACTGGTAGTGGGTGTAATTCGTACTCTGTCATCAGTTCCACTTAC
Organism: Promethearchaeota archaeon; assembly: GCA_019894975.1. Taxonomy (GTDB): domain Archaea; phylum Asgardarchaeota; class Lokiarchaeia; order Sigyniarchaeales; family SOKP01; genus Loki-b32. Next base: position 80,522 of record JAGXNO010000002.1, read on the forward strand.
ATCACTTGGTACTATAAAAGAATTATCATCTTTTGAAGATTCAGGAACATTATAATTTGTTTTGGAATCAATCAAATAATATGAAATTGTGAAAGATGTAATCAAGATGAGGAAAAGAGCCAATTTTTTATAGATAGGTTTTTTATCTGCCTTCTTATTATGATAATGAAATTTTACTTTTGGAATCAAGATATAACACGAAATTTCATCTAATTAATAGTACTTTTTAGAAAAAAGAATAAAAAGGAGACTATATTTCTTTCAAATATCATTTCTAAAAAATGATTACCAAATGACAAATAACAAAACTATTACTAAAAAAGGATTAGTTTTCATTTTTCTATTGTTTCTAAATATAATCTCGTCAGTGTCTGTTTCTTATTCAACAGTAAAAACATCGGATCCCCTCCCCGAACTTTCTTATTCATGGCAGGATACGGTGTTTAGTTTTTCTCAAGAGTTAGATTGGGAAAATGAAACGGTTACTATTGAAGATAGTAGTAATTATTCAGAGGTATATAATTCGATTCATTATACCTATAATTATGTTATCAATCGGTATATTGTAGAGAATCGAACCGTATATCATACGGCAAATTATTCTTCTGCAATTGAACGAGTAACTACCGGAAATATGACACTTAATATGAATACGGACGTTTACCGAGTTAATATTGATTACGGCTCAGGAGTAAAGCTTATATGGTTTGCTATGACACGAGGAACAATTAATTATGAATACTATCTGAAAAAAGATGTAAAAAGTTATACCTATTATGAACAGAACGACCGCCATATCGTAAGCCATTTTGAGGAACGGGATTTATCTACTGATGTACTAACAGATGAGTGGGATGAGATCTCCGATATCCCTGGGGAAGTAAATACTACTGTATCAGATAAAAAGGAATGGTATCCCTTTTTTAAGCGTTTATATTGGTCGGCAGACATGGTGAAACCAATGATATTAACCGTCCAAATCTTCAATACTGAAAAGAACGATAAAATCGCGTGGGCTCATTTATTTCACGAGCTCTTTATATTTAAAGATAAGAATTCGGATTCCATCCTCACGATTCATGATGAGGAAGAGTCGACTTCCCTTCCTACTATTGCTACTGGTACTGAGTTTGCGGGGATTGTGAACCCAATGGCGATAAATCAATACACCGAAAGGGACACAAACGAATCGACACCTACACAGTCATGGAGTAGTTTTCCTTCCGATAAGCCGTTAGAAGAGATTGCTTCACAAATTGAGTTTATTCCGCCCACAGAAACGTCAACTGCCAATGTGTCATGGGGAATTAAATATCCGAATACTCCGCTTTATTTAGGTCTCTTTGATAGCGAGCAACCTGGGAACAATTATGGTATCCCTTACAATGCCACCTATGAAGATATGTCTCCAACAAACCTTTCTTATGGGTTTGATTTTAAAGTAGATGAGAGTGAGGCAAATTTAGATATAACTTGGGAGATGGGAAAGCTCACCAATACTTCGGCATATAACGCAGTTCAGGGCTATGGATTAGTTATGCCCCAATATAACTTCTTCCTTTCGAGTTTTGATATTGATGAAGTTGATCAACCGTTTTTATCGGTACCTCGAGATACGTTTTCCTTCATGTCAAATGATACGGTTGTTGCCGAAATTAATATGGGAGCAAGTAAGAAAAATTATACACTTTATAATTCTACCGCAAGCATGGAATCTGTATTTCCCTCAGCGGGAGGGAGTATTCATAAAAATGTACTTCAGTTTGTAAGTGAAAATTCATTCTACGATAATCCTTTAATAAACGGGATATTCACTTTACGAGACGCGGTCGCTGCAGACACTTCATTTATCGTTCAAGACGACTTATTCAGTATGGAAACTCAGAACTATCCTATATGGAGTGGAGAAAAAATCGTCCATGATCCTTCTCTGATAATATATCATGGAGAACCACCAGAAAGTCCTGCTGATGACGAGGCGATTCCGGGTTATAATCTTCCTCTATTAATAGGGGTTGTAGGTATAATGACTAGCATTATTGTACGAAAGTACCGAAATAAACATAACTCATAATAACTCATAATTTTTTCTTTCTTTTTTATTTTTTCTTTAAATTTATAGCTCATAAATAAGGAGTAATATAAAATTTATATATAGGGTTTTTAATTATCTATGATAAGAACAAAAATTTAGGTAAAAACATTATGAAAGCAACACGAAAATTATTTGCAATTAGTCTCTTTGTCATGACTTTGAGTTCTCTGTTCCTAATTACCTTAGTCCCTGCCCAAGAGATAATTTATGAGGGTGTTGATACCCAGAAAATTCCAGACTTCTCGATTTATCCCTCAGAACGATATATTTGGAATATTTCGGGGGGAGCGGGTTTCCAAGATGAGGAGTATCGTATAGATCATATTATCAAATCCAATAGAACAGACGAGTTTGAACCAGATTTCGCTACTTACCCCGTAGACGGGACGAGTGTGTGGGCTGACAGATATGTGATGAATAGTACTTCCAGTGAGATTATTAACCTTGAACCGGAATTACAGGTTATATATTGGAATGAAACAGAAGATCCTACTAACTTTTATTATCTTCCATTTGAAAGCAGCGCTGTAACGTCAGATAATTTGATCGATTATTGGCGTGATGATCTATATAATCTAGAGGGCCCTTTTGAAAATGTTCAGAGCTATTATAATATCTACTCTTTCAAGCTTTGGAATGAGTCTTCTAATAACGCCTATATGTTTGTGAATTATTCAAGTCAAGGAATACTTCAATATATGGAGGCATTTGATGTTAGTATCTTCATGCCAAACATTACTTTGATGTCGCAACCAGCGCAATTACAACCAGCATTTTCTTTTGTCACTGCTAGCGGCCTCTCGACTGTGACTTCAACGCAGATTTCTCTTGATCTTACAATACCTACTGCTGATAATAATAATGACGGGCTCCCTGATACTGACTACCAGTACCGCGTTTTCGAAGATGGAGTTTGGTCAAATTGGAATGTAGTGACTTCTTTTATCAACTATGACCTCGGATCAGTTCCGGCGGGGAATTACACTCTTACTGTCGAAGTTAAGAACATGTACGGGATAACTCAAGAGCAAATCGAAGTCGAATATATCCCTTCAAGCAGTGATGCGATTCCCGGTTTTTCTGCTGTGTTGATATTAGTGATATTAGGATTTAGCGTAACCATTTTACTAAACAAGTATCGAAAAAAGATGTAGCTTAAACTCTTAATTTCTTTTCTTTTATTCTTTTTTTATAGTTCTTTGATAATATTTTCTACTCCAGTAATATTTGATAAGCTAAAAAGTATATTTAATAAAACTGAGATAAAACATCAAAATACAGTTTTCTTATGCTTTTTTTTAATTTTCCACCAGATCCAGATTATCAATCCTATTCCAAACAAAATTGCTACTGTAATACCTATTACAAGCGCCCCGATTTCTTGTGGTTGAAGATTTGAGTCAATCACAGTAATTTTTATCACATAATCAAACTCATATTCAGCGCCAGTATTATAGCTAAAAGTTGGATTTGAAAATTCACTAATTATGCTAGAAGGGGGAAAAAAGAAATTAGCTCCCACATTGGTAGCGAATCTTAGAAAATCAATTCTATTAAAATAATTTGTATTTGAGTTCCAGGTAGGATCACATGCAATCCAGCCGATATTTGGCACGTAATATTCAACCCAGGCGTGTGCTAATATGTTGGAAGTGTGTTCATTTGCGTAAAAAGTCCATTTTTGACTAGATTTGGGGCGTATATCGGGATCAGTTGAGACTAAGAAGCCTGTTACTTTACGGGCAGGAATCCCTTGTATTCTTAAAAGGGTCACCATTAAACTTGAGAACTCGCTGCAATCACCTTCTAAATTAGTATATGCCCATAGGGCACCTTTTTCTTGTGCAGGAAGATGTCCATTATAATCAATGTTATCAGAAACCCAGGTAAAAATCTTTTTCGCTTTCTCAATGGGATTATCCCCTGCATCTACAAGCCTTTGAGATAATTCAATAAGAAGAGGATTATCTTGTTCATAATAAGGTTCTGAATAATTACAATAGAGTTTGAAGATCTCATCAGACATATCATATAATCCGATCTCTGAGTCATCAATGTCTGGAAATCTAATTTCATTTAATTCTATAGAATACTTTTGGCTTAGAGATGCTTTAGGATTTAAAAATACAGAATTTACAGGCAATATGGTTGTGTTGAATGAATCATAAGTGTTATTGAATTTATCGTGATGCCCCATAATAATATCCGCGGATTTGCAGCCCGTTATTTTATTATAGAGTAGTATTGTCTCTTGATAAGGTGGAGTATTTTTAGTTAATGTAGAATTTGGGCCTCTATTATTTAACCGAGAAAATTTGAACATATAATTTCCGAAACCTAATTTATGAGTAAGAGAGAAATTGATTTCCATTTCATATTTCACACTCTGAGTTATGAGATAATTAGAAATCTCATTTTCAGGAGAAGAAGAAAGAGATATTTGATTAGAAGAGGAAGTAGATAACTTTATTAAAGAAATTGGGGAAAATATTAAAAAAATCATACATGAAGCTTTAATATAAATTAATTTACTTTTCATTTCTTTTTATTCCGTCTCTCGAATGATTCCTGCTTCAATTCATCCAAATTTACCTTGTTATCGATTTGTTGCTTTTTAGATTCTGTTTTTTTGATTGTTATTCTTTCACCTCTATTCCTTGGTTTCATTTGTAGCCATCGTATGCCCTTGATCGCCCCAATCATAAATAGTAAATTAATTCCTACACCTACCAAGGCTAGAATCCACCCGTTCCCCATTCCTGATTCCTCTGGTAACGGGGAGTCCGGTGCTCCTATATCAGTATTATACTGAAGCAAGAATAATCCCTGAGGGTAAAACTCATCATATAGTGTAATTTCTAGCTTGTAACTTCCATCAGTTTCAAATTCATAAAAGAAACTGAATTTAGAGAATTCTTCATAATCCTCCCGAGAAAAATTCTTACTTGTAAGGAAATAATTATCCCAGAACATATCTACAACAATATTCGAATTATAAACAGCTTCAAAACCAGAAGAAAATATTCTAGACACATTTATATTAATTTCAAGGCTATCTTCGTCTTGTATCGGCTTGCATTCAATATTTTGTTCGAATTTTGTTTGAAACGAAATTGGAAATTGGCCAATTAGCTTATTATGATCATAAATAATCAAATTTCCTTCTACAGATGGATAAAATTTAGATTCTTCAGGTATCCTAAAATTAACTTGATATGAATTATCAAACTGTTTTTCCAAATCTAAAATTCCGAATTGAGCGCTTTCAAACCTCACAGAAGTCAGTTGTCCGTATTCTTCAAAAATTAAGTTGCTGAAAAAAGCAGTTATAGTATTGACGCTTCCTAATTTTACTGATTTCTTATAGTTGCATTGAATATAGATATGATCATTCCTTGCCATCTCACATATCCAAAGGAAAATATCTTGATTAATTGTTAGCTTATCTAAATTTTCATAAAATCCATTTATTTTCTCTGAGTATAACTGACTTACTGAAGTACTGGTTAAACTAAGGTTGAACTCGATATTTAAATCCAAAATATCATCTATCTTATAAGAATAGTATATATTTTTGATATTACCATAATCTATATTCTGTAGGATGAATGATGAAATATTATTCAAGTCTAAATCGAACAAATCAAGACTCTTGAGGATATATATCATGTAATAGTTATGTTCTAAAAGAGTTGCAGGATCGGATACATCATGCGGATTGAAATATATCATATCATTAATTTCGTACAGATTTCGTGTGAGATAACCATAAAGAGCGCCTTTATTAAAGGATAAATCGACAATACTCCCAAGATCTAAAAAGGAGACAAGTAATTCTAGGGTTTTTATTGCATAATAGCTATATTCTAAGTGAATGCGACTATCCTGATACTCAGAACCAAGGCTAGTGTAGGATGATTTTGGCAAGAATGCACCAAAATTATCGAATTCTGGATCAAGAAATTGGGAACCAAGAATGTTATTAACAAAAGGTAATAAATTATGCATCAACTCGAAGTCATCTAATTTAAACAACTTTTGGAGTGAATCCAGAGCTAAATATGTGGATTTATGACTAGAATATAGTTTGGGGTATCCATGATATTCAATGGGATAAGATCTGAAATAATAGATAAGTTCTCCGTCTTTTATTACGCTTTGTAAAAAGCAATCCTCCATTGGTGAATCATAAAATCCACCTTCGATGATGCTATAGAGATATTGAATATCCAAATCCGTAATTTTACTGAATAAGTTAAAAGAATTAATGACAGAGGATATTAAATCCATCGACATATAATCTTCAGAAAGAAGAGAATATCCTTTATAATTCTGATACATGTCAAGAGAATTTGCGATTTGATCTTTTTCCCCTAATGTTAACAGACTTATGTCTCCCGATTCTTTTAGACAGCGAATAATCTGATATGTATCAATTAATTCATGTTGTTCCCGATAGATATGCTCTCCACTTAACATAACCGCTTGATCCCAATTTCCAATGGAATTGCGATTGTTTAATACGAAATTTGAGACCGCAGTTCTATCAATGGTAAATAATCCTGTTAAATCAGAAAGTTCTAATCCAATAGCTGAAGTAACTAAATTAAGGGCACTACTGTATTCTCCTAATCTAAATTGATTATCATCAGAGTGATATAAACTTTCCAAATATAGATTAAAAATATTCAGATTGATGCTATTTTCCATTCCAAAAATCTTTAGGCTCTTCAGAGCATAGTATGAAGAAAAGATATGCTCGAATGACATGAAAAGCGATCTAAAACTACTACTATGATCATTAAGAAAAGCCCCGAAACCCCAATCCGTATCGTCAGTAATTTGCAGCGAGTTGATAAACCCAATTATAGCGGTTCTCTCCCCACTAAATCCGATCCAATCATTCATTAATAAATCTAAGGTTGTAATAGCGAAGAAAGTATTATCCAGAGTAGAGATATTAAGAGGTTCTTGTAATGTAGAGTCATAAGGCAGTCCTATAAATCCTGAGGTGATAGGATTGTAACAACTCCAAATGTAATCAATTGAAATCTGTAGATCTATTAAATCCAGACTATCTAACATTTCTAAAGAGAGAAGGGCATAGCAATTCACTTCTAATAATGTAGTTAGCGGATAGTAATAATGAAAATTATTGAGATATCTATTTGAATATTGATCCGTGAAAATGTGAGTGGTATCATCATAGTGGGCCATTATATATTCTGCAACTTCTGTTTGATTGATCTGATCTAACTTTCCAATAGCATCAAGGACATACAATGCGTAGTAGGTTGCTTGTAATGATGGTTCATAGACTTGAGATAAATAACCCTGAGTTGAATATTGATCTAATAGCTGTGTAAAGACTTCTTCGATGATTTCGTAGTTACTTTTTTGACTAGACAAGTAAGGTAAATCAGAAATCTCGTTGTTTTCCTGAGTATTCTGGTGAAAATCTAATGGATTATCAATACTTCCGTTAAAAAATACATAAAATGCTAATGGGAACGAAACTAACATTAAAATATTACAGCATACCAAAACTCTATTTAATTTTTTCATTGTTGCTTAACCATTTTTTATTGTGTTTTTATACTAATTCTGTTTATTTATAAAAAAAAAATTAATTAGAGATAGTCGAGTAAACCAATACCCCCTGCAATTAATCCCCAAAGGCCAATCCAAACATTACAAATGAAAATTAAAAATATAGAAAAGGTGAGGAGGAGAGCCCAATTCCAGGGGAGAGGATCATTAGGTTTCAATGTGACAAGTAATATCAATGATGCAATGAACATGCCCAAAACATAACGAAAAAAACTATTCCACCTAAAGATTTGCTCAAAGAGAGTAAATACGTTATCGTAGGTAAAACGAATATTATATATTTCCATGAAGCAAAAGTACAATCCAAGAACTCCACTTAAACCTGTAAGTATTTTCATCCATCTATCCATTTTATAATGATTAAACATTATTTTATCACCTCAACCATTTCAATCAAATTCATAATCTAATATTTTAACCTGTAAAAAAGCCAATTTATCTTCTAATTTTTGTTTCAGATTCTCAATTTCTTGATTATTTTTCTTGAATTCTTCTTTAGTGATGTTTCTTCTCATTTTTTCGGTAGTTAACCTGATCCTTTGGTCTTCCAGCATTATTAACTCCTCCCTTAATTCCAGAGAATAAGTAGAAGCACTGACTTTTAATTGTCTAATGCTATCTTGAATGCTTAGAATTTTTTTTAGGTAATGTCCTTTAGTTAGTTCAAATGTTTCTTGATCGATATGCTCTTTTTTTCGTTGTTTTATGAGATTTTGGATGTACAATTCGCATTCATTCAAATTTTTAGTAAGATCAAACAGATTGCTATTATCATCGACTTTAGCTAAAAGATTTTTAAGTTGAGTGCTATTTTCCGTAATAAATACTTTTAATGCTTCGAATTTATAACCGATATTTAATGTTCTTCCTGATTTAAGCAGCTTTTCAACATATGTAAGTTTAGAATTTAATTGTTTTCTGACTTTTCTTAACCTGTAAATTTCAAATAGTAAATCTACTTGATTCGAATGTGTTAAATCTTGTATAGGCTTATTAGTTGATATTTCAGTCATAATCATGATCTATAAGGTTTATCAGGTTACTAGTGTCAAAGTATTTAAAAAAAAAAAGAAAAAAAGTTTAGGGGAACTTACTTTATGAAATTTTAGGGATTTAAATTTATTGAATTTTTAAAACTTATGCAGAATTTTTTAATTTTTTATAAATTTCCGGTAATAAATAACCCTTCAGGGCATTTCTAAATTTATAATAAATTTCCGGGTTCGATACTGATAATTCCATAGGTGTTTCTTAAGATACCCTCAAGAAAAAAGTTGACTATTATATCAACAATACTCAATTTCGAATAGAAAAGAATTAAACTACTCAGGCTTTTCTTGAATAATTAATCTTTTTACTTGATTAATAAATGCCACTCCTTCATGATTTTCAATTATTTTAACTGCTCCCGTGCCCCCAAATGTATGAGTAGTAGCATGATAAACAGATAAAACTAAATCTTGAAGTATTTGATCATCTTCTAAATTGGAAATCTTTAAGCCTAGTCCTTTCGCTTCTTCAATTCCAATATGACGATCATGACTTAAAAAATTTTTATGATCTGATAGATATTGGGATATTTGTTTTGCTTTTTCATCACCGTCATTATCATCCTTAAACATATACTTTTTTAACCAATTTTCAACCAATTCTTTCGAAAGCCGAATAGAATTTTCGCATTCTACAAGAAGAGATGGTCCATAACCTCTAATAATGGGCATCCAGACACCAATATTTCTAGGATTTTCTATGCAATCCTCTTTTGCTTTTTCAAATTGATCTAAAATAGAATGTGCTGGGGAGGCTCCTATTCTATCTAAAGTCTGATAAATAATTTGCGGATCTGTTGGACCAATGAATGAATTTTTTCCCATAATTATTTCATCTGCACTACAAGCTAACATTGTACCTGCTGACATCGCTGCATGAGGAATAATAACGCGAATATACTTAAATTTAGATCTTAAATATGTAACCAGAGCTTCTGTTGCTGTTGGTGAACCTCCAGAAGTATGTAATATTATATCAAGATTTTCTCCTTTTAATCCATGAATTACAGTCATAAAACCTTGCATATCTTTATCATTTACCATTAATAAGTTCAGAGGAATTTCACCTGGTTGAGTCCAATTAGAGGCATATAAGATTGTATTCCTCGTAGTCTTTTTGTTTAATAGTTTGAGATACTTTCTTCTTATTATATCAAAAGGACTTTTTTTTGAGGGTGGTTCTTTATTTTTTAAGTTTTCAGCTAGTTTCTGAATTTCAGTTAAAATGACACTCCAATTAGGCATCTTTCATCAAAATGATTATTTAGTTGAATTTGTTGTTGTTAAAAAAAACTTTGTGTTATATTCTTTTAAATATTCTTCAGTTATCTTCGAAATTTCTTCAGATTGACCATAAATCTCCATTAATTCAGATATTCCTGCTTTCTCTCCTAACTTTATTAATTCTGAATAATCATCTTCAATATTTTTGCTCATATGAAATCACAAATTCTATCTTTCTTATATGAAATAAATATTAAGACATTTAAATCATTTGGATCTTTAAAGTATAATTTCTAGTTATGCTTAAAATATAAAAATATCGGATGATCGGAAGATCGAAAAGAATGAATAAAACGAATAATACATACATTCCGGTTTTGTCCAAAGAACTTGACAATGTTCATTACAATGATTCTAGGGACTGAACATTCAAACTGTGGAAATCTTTTAAATGATTAATATTAATAGTACAAATTATTAATATTTTTTAAGGTAAAATACTATCATCATACTATAACTAAATATAATAATGGTTTAGACAATAATTTTGCTTAGAAAGTTATTATACTTCAAAGGTTAAAAAATGAGTAATTTAAATGTCCACAGAACGTCGGTGGTCATACAGGAGTTTTCCAAGCAGGCGCAATTTTTGGTGATTAGTCATCGCGAGGAGAATATCGTGAATGCGGACAGAATTTATGGTGTGTCTATGCAACAGTCGGGAATAACAGATATCTTTAGCGTTGATTTGGAGGAGGAAGCAAAGAGACTGCTTGAACTTGAGGATATCGAACCTACCATAACGGAAAATTGAAAGATTTAAAATGGTGAAAAAAAATATCTGAAGAAACGAATATAGATAAAGATTATGATTTTGATAATTGGGCTGTAAAGCAATTGAGGGATTTTGCAAATAAAAACAATATTAAAGTCCCGGTTAAATCAAAAAAAAATGATATAGTTAATCTACTTAAAAAAATTGTTTCTCATCCTGAATTTATTGATAGATCTCAGGAAATTGAAGAATTGGAAGAAGAATTAGTAGCAGGTTTTGATGAGGAGGAGGAGGAGGATGAGGCCCTTGCCTTATTAAGAAAGGAAAAAATGGAATTGAAATTTTGGCAAAAACCACCTTTTTCAAGTTTGTTAGATACAGAATTAGCTAAAGAATCAGAAATCGCTTTTTATGATTTATCTAGTTTAGTTGATGAATTTTTCGATAATATGCTTCACGAAGACTTAATAAATTATAAGATTTCTGGTATAGCACTTAGGACATCGGCAAATTTACATCATTATAAAATTTCGAGTATTATCAGAGAAGAGGAACAAATTCAGAAAAAGGAAGAACTAGAAAAGTTTAGACAAAAGCATTCTAGATCAATTCCTAAAGCATTACCACAACCAATTCAACCGAAAATGCAAATTGCGACCAAAGATGAATTATTTGATGCAATGCGATCAGCCATTATAGAAGTCATGCAGAATAATGAAAAATTAAAAAGAAGGAGAATACGCCGGGAAGAATTAAAAGATCAAAAAATTCAAATGAAGTCTAAAGCTCGATTACCAAAAGAGCTTTTAAAACATATCAGTGGGAGAGAACAGACAGTTGAAGAATTACATGAATCATGGTATAACCGCATAAAGGGAATTATTAATTTAGACAACAAAGAGACCAGTTTTTATGATTTAACAAATATTATAAAAGGTGAAGAAGAAACTAGTATTGGTAGAAAATTTGCCTTAGTTAAAATGTTTTTAGCATTGATGTTTCTCTCTACAGGAAATAAGTTATCTTTAACTCAAAACGATGACTTTAAAGACATTTCAGTAAATATTGGAAAAAAATAATAAAAAAGACATACAAGAAAACATGAATAATTTAGATAAAGATCCAGAGGAAGATTTAAAGGAGGATGACATAGAATTCCCAGAAGATCTTCCAAATGAAGAAATCGAAGAATTTTCTAATGCGGAAAACGAGGTTGAATCTATAGGACTTAAATCAAGCGAAATTGCTGATGATAATGACAATAAAGATAGTATAGACGAAGTAGTTGAAACATCAGAAGAAAGCTTTAACGAAGAAACTACAGAAAGTGGAATAGCTAAAGAAGAATCACTAAAAGAACAACTGAGAGAATTTCATAAAAACCTAATTGAAGCTTCATTATACGCTGCTGGGAGACCGTTGAATATTGAGGAATTATCAAATAAATTAGAATTTCCTAAAAAGGAGGTCGAAGTATTAGTCAATGAAGTAGCTTTCGATTATCTTGACCGTTCAACAGCTTTAGTAATCGCTCAAATAGGAGACAGATATCAAATGCAAATTAAACCAGAATACACAGAAAAAGTGGCTAAGTTTGCAAAGGGTGGAGCAATCGCAGAACGTTACCTGAGAACTCTAACCATAATAGCATTAAAGCAGCCTATCTTAAAATCAACTGTTATAAGACATAGAGGAACAGGAGCCTATGAACATATAAAATATCTTATAGACAATGGTTTTATTAATGCCGATAAAAAAGGCAGAAGCCATGAGTTAACGACAACAGATAAATATGCAGATATGTTTGGCTTACCAAAAGATAAGCGTCTATTAAAACAGGCTATGATAACACAATTAGGAATTGAAGAAAGTCCGAGTGTTGATCATTCTGAACAAAAACCGGAACAAGATAAAATTGAAGAAGAATAATTTAATGGATATTATTTTTATTTAAAGATATGAATTGATATATTTAGGTCTTCAATTTTTTCTATTAAATCTGGTTTCTGCTTAATAGCAGAGTCCTCTAAATCTTCAAGAAATTCTAAATTCGCTATTCTAATAGTAGATCTAATATCTTCTTCAAGAACCTTTATCATATCTAACTTTTCTTTATTAGTGAGAATTATTACTTGCTTTATTTCTTGATTTAACGGCATTTGCAGTTTTGATTTATTCATCCTTAATAGTTTAATGATTTCAACACCCAACTTTCCACTTTCATACATTTCCATAGAAATATTTTGGTATATCAAAGGCCAGTTTTCCTTATGTATTGATTTTATATTTCTAAATCTACTATAGAGTATTGAATAAATTTCCTCAGATATAAAAGGCATTGTAATAGCAATTACTGTTAGCAACTTATAAAACAAATTCAGAGCATTTCTCAAAGAAATTTTCCTTAATTGAAGATCATCAACATAAAATTTGTATTTAATTGCTTCAATATAATTATCACATATATCATTCCAGAAGAAAGATCGTAAGATCATCATAGCTTCGTGCCAATTATAATCATCTAAATTTTTAGTGATCAATTCTAACTTATTATTAAATTCAGAAAAGAAATAGCTATCAACTGCCGACAATTCCGAAGAATTAATATCAAGGGTTTCTAGAGCTATTTTGTTTAAATTAAGATTTAAAAATCTGTAAGCGTTCCATATTTTGGTCACAAACCTAGAAGCACCTATTAATTGGTCATATCTTATCCCATACTTCTTATTGAATTTATCTTCTGGTAGTTTTTGTTTTTCTTTTAAAATAGTTTGAAGAGAGATTGGTTGTTTTGTATGAAGATTTATCCAATTGAAGTCAAATGGGTAATCGTCACCTAATGAACCCATAGCTGCCCAGTATCTAATAGCATCTGCCCCAAATTTTGGCATTACATCATCCGGAGAAACAGAATTTCCAAGACTTTTTGACATGTGACGACCATCTGGGCCTGCTACCATCCCATTTATCATTACTTCATGGAAAGGAGCTTTTCCCGTCAATTTTTTACAGCGGAATAAAGTGTAAAATAACCAAGTCCGAATAATCTCATATCCCTGCGGTCTATGAACCTTAGCTTTAAGATAAGTTTTCTTAAAAAATTCATCATCTTCTTTCCATTTTGCGATTTCTAAAGGAGTTATACTCGAGTCAATCCAACAATCACATACATCTTTTTCTCCAATTATATTTTTGCTGCTACACTTAGGACATTTTTCTATGGTAGGTTGTGTTTTTACGGGATCTAAAGGTAAGTCTTCACGATTCGGAGAAATAATTTCTCCACATTCTTTACAATACCAAAACGGGATTGGTGTGCCAAAAACTCGTTGACGTGAAATAACCCAATTCCAAGTTAAGCCTTCTGCCCAATCTAATAATCTCTGCTTTTGTTTTTCAGGATGCCAATTCATTTTTTCAGCAGATTGAATAATTTCTTGTGTAAAATCCTTTACATTAATAAACCACTGATAAACAGGTAAATATTCTATTGGTTTTCGACATGATCCACGTTCAGTATGAACTATAATACTATGTTCATACTCCTCTATTTTTTCAATTAATTCCATTTCTTTAAGGTCTTTTACAATTTCCTCTCGAGCCTCAAGAATTGTAAGCCCTTGGTATTTAGAATTCTCATTCAGATGACCGTCTTCTGTGAAAATCTGAATCTCATCAAGATTATATTGAATTTTCCAATTAATATCCATTTCATCTCCATAAGTACAAACATAAACAATCCCTGTTCCGAAACTCATATCTACTGTATTATCCATATAGACTCGAACAGATCGATCTGTGAAAGGAATCTTTATCTCGGCAGCAGAAAGATGATAATATCTCTCATCATTTGGGTGAACCATTATAGCAACACATGCTTCCATATATTCAGGTCGTGTCGTTGCTATAGTAACGAATTCATTATCTCTCTCAGCAATTGGTAGTTTTATATACCATAATTTACCTTGTTCTTCCTGATAACCTACTTCCGCTTTTGCAACAGATGTTTCACAGTTAACGCAGAAATGAGTAGGGAATTTATCACGATATAACCAACCCTTCTCGTAAAAATCTAAGAGTGATATTTGAACTTTATACTTATAATCATCGTTCATAGTTCGATACGTATAATTCCAATCGGTAGAATATCCCAAGTCATCAAATTGTCTTCTCATGTTTCTAATATTGTTGTTAACCCATTCTACACATTTTTCAAGGAATTCTTCTCTCTGATGTTGAGAGATTCCATACTCTTTTTGAACAGCAAGTTCTACCGGAAGACCGTGGCAATCAAAACCTTGTGGGAAATATACATTTTCTCCTCTCATCTTATGATATCTTGCTACAAAATCAATCCATGAATGATTTAAAATGTGCCCCATATGGAGATCTCCACTCACAAAAGGAGGAGGAGTGTCCATTGAAAATATTTCGCCCTTTTGATTGATATCAAAAGCATATATATTCTCAATCTTCCAAAAATTTTTCCATTTCTCTTGAACTGCTTTAAAATTGAACCTTTTAGGAAATACAGTTTCTTCTGTCATAATAAATACTATTAGAAGGTTTATTAATTTTAAAATCTATAATACGTGATCTGTTATATATTGTGAATTATTAATGATTAATGGACCTGACGGGAATTGAACCCGTGACCTCTTGAATGCGAATCATGTAATTAAGCGTCTTGCTTAATTAAATCAAGCAATCTTCCACTGATCTACAGGCCCATAAATAATTGTTTATATTTATAAAATCAAAATAACTAAAATCTTTTATTATTTTTCTTTGATTTTAAGAAAAAAAAATTGATTAGTATTCTGTCCGAGTAATTATTTCATCTTGTGCACTTTTCGATAATTCTGTAAAATATACCGAATATCCAGCGATTCTTACTACTAATCCTCTATGAATCTCAGGATTTTTTTGAGCTTCACATAGAGTTTGTTTTCCCACAACATTAAATTGGATTTGGTAACCCCCTTCAGGCTCAAAATAAGTTCTAATTAAGGGCATTAGTAGATCTGGTTTTAATGTATTTGGATGAAAAGATAAAATTAAGGAGTTTCCGTTTGTCATTAACTCATTTTTTAATTTTTTGATAGAATTTAGAATAGCTGTAGGGCCTTTCTTATCCATAGCACTTGTAGGGCAAAGACCATTTGAAAGAGGATCTGTCTTTTTCCTACCATCTGCTGAAGCTCCTGTAAAAACACCAAATGCTAGGTGAAATGTTGTGGAGTAAATTCCAGGATTAAACTTCCCTCCCCGAAAATTAGTATGTTTAGAAATTTCTTCACAATAAAATTTTGCAACTTCAACAGCTATTTGATCAACATAATCGTTATCATTCCCAAATTTAGGAATTTTATTTACAAAATATTCTCTCCATTCTGTTCCTTTTCTTCCTTGATAAACGCCTCTATAATTTTTGGCTAGTAATTGAACTAAATCGTCAAAAGGGAGTAACTTTTCTTCGAAAACGATCTTTTTAATTACAGCAAGGCTATCTGCAACTGTAGCTAAACCAACCAATTGAGGGCCTGTAAAGTTGTATATAGCACCTCCCATAGTAATATCTAATCCTCGTTCTATACAATTATCTATAGTTGCTGATAAAAATGGTTGAGGTGTTAATTCAGCAATAGATTTATCTAGAAAAAACATTATTTTTACCATATATTCAATGAAAAATTTTACCTGATCCTGAAATGTCTTCCAGAGATCTTCATACGATTTAATTTCCTTTTTATTCTTAATCCCATATTCTTTCCGAGATAACATATCAACTCCATTATTTAATGTCAACTCTAAACATTTCACAATGTTAAATTGGTTTGCGTTTGTTGAACCAAATGACTTGCTGGGGTGCTGGGGTTCAACACATCCTATTGGTGCATATTCTCGAGCATCCTCTAGAGTAAAACCTTTATTGATTAGACCGGGTATCATTACTTGATCATTAAGTAAAGCAATACTTGTGCCCTTTTTTATTGATTCCCCAACTGTAATAAGAAATTCTTCAGAAGTATCTTGATGTATTCGCACGCAAAAAGTAGGTTGCACTGATTTAATATGAGTATAACCTTCCAATATTATAAGAGATAACTCATTCAAGGCATCATTTCCTTCACGGTCTAATCCTCCAATTACTACATTTTCAGCAATAGGGGGGCCCTCTACAGCAACAACTCCTTTTGAAATAACATAATTCCATAAGGTAGAGAGTTTGATAAAAAAACATTCTATAAGAAATTGAGCTTTGTCTCTTGTAATTTTTCCCTCTTTTATATCTGCTAAATAGTAAGGATACAAATATTGATCTAATCGCCCTATAGAAATAGCAAAGCCACCATCTTCTAAACCACATATTAAATGAGTAAAATATATTAATTGTAAGGCTTCTTCAAAATTTTTTGGGGCTTCACTTGAAATATTTTTACAATTCATAGAGATTTCATGAAGTTCTTTTTTACGGATACCAACTTGTTCTTTTTCTGCCATTTCTTCTGCCAAATTTGAGAATCTTATTATGAATTTTTTTGCTGCTTTCAATAAAATGATTACAGACTCCAAAAAAGTCTTTTTATCCTTATCTTCGAATTCTCTCTTCATATTTATTTCTGCTTTTTGAATTAATCCATTGATTCCCACAGCCAATAAATTTTCATGACCTGGAAAAAAATGCCCAATTCCACTAGAAAGTTCTACATCTACAGCAAAAACGAGCTTTTCCATAATATTTTTAATATCTTGGCTTAAATAGGATTGAAAACGCTCTTGTACGGTGATTTCTTCATTTTTCCAATAAGGTATTAGTTTTTCTCTTATATGCTGCCGTTCTTGATCGTTTAGGAAAAGTTTTTGAACGGGACGAGAAGCATAACTATCAATATCTTGCTCTATTGTATCGATTCGAGCCTCAGGAAAAAGAGGAGTTCCCACATATTTTGTACATCTGTTTCCAACAATATATTCATCTTGCCATATTTTGATAGACATATTTGTTAGATAGTAATCCATAGCTTTTGCAAACCTAAGAATCGGGTCTTCTTCTTTAGTGTTTTTGTAGGATTCCGTAAACAAATTAGCTCTTTCTATACATATTTCATGAGGGGCGTTAATCAATTCATTTTTCATTCTCAGCGTGCGTTCATTATATTTGGAGATGGAAATTTGTTCTATTTGCATATATATCCCTAAATATTATCATAATTCAGATTAAATATGATTAAAATTGCATAGTTTAATAAAAATTTCTATTTTATTAAAGAAATTCTGGTACATAATAGATTTAAATATATTTCATTATTTGATTTTTACTTTCGGGAGAAAATAAGAGTCTGGATTTTCTCTCATCTTGAAACCTTTTAATTGCTACATCTAAATATTCTTTATTTGAGTCTATCCCAATAAATTTTCGTTTTAAAATACTGCTTGCTATTCCAGTTGTGCCAGATCCTGTAAAAGGATCTAATACTAAATCTCCTTCATTTGAAGAGGATGTTATTATTCTATTTAATAATTCTAATGGTTTTTGAGTCGGATGTTTGCCAAATTCTTTTTCCTTCTTAGGTATTAAAGGAATTGACCATACGCTCCTCATTTGTTTATCCTTATTCTTTAATTTGTCTTTAGGATTATTCCAAACTTTCATTTCACCATAGTTAAAAGTGTGGTGAGATTCCCTTGATTTTCGTGCCCATAAAACAATTTCGTGGCTGTGAGTAAAGTACTTACAAGATAAATTTGGTGGAGCATTAGGTTTATACCAGATAATATCATTAATTATATCATACCCATTTTTTTCTAATAGATAACCAACTTTGTATATATTATGTAATGTTCCAGAGACCCAAATACTTCCATCCTCTTTTAATACTTCCTTACAAGCTTTGATCCACGAATCAATAGACTTAAGATCTTCATCAAATCCCATAGATTTATCCCAATTCCCCTTATTTACTGAAACCATCTTCCCCGATTGGCATGTAATCCCATCATTTGAAAGTAAATAAGGAGGATCAACGTAAATTAAGTCAAATTTAATATTGTGCAATTGTTTTAAGATCTTTAAAGCATCACCATGAAACAAACTGAATTCTTCTTCTTGATAATAGGGTTTTATCATTTTTTAATAAAAATAGATATAGGTAGTAATAATCTAAGAAATAACTAAGAAATTATAATATCTTTTAATTATTAACTTTAAAGTTTTATATTATCTAGTACTTAATATTCATGTAATAAGATCAAAACATAGATTTAGAGAACCTAGCATGATAAATAAAGAAAAGTTTGAGAAATTATTTAATCAACACTTAGTTAAAGATATTTCAGAAGAGCAAATAGATATAGTTCTTTCAGGTCAATATGGTAAAGCTCTTGAATTATTAAGAGACTCAGAAGCAACAGGTTTATTCCCTGCTCTAGTAGGGCCTCCTGGAGTGGGTAAAACTATCTTATGTAGATATTTTGCCAGCCTTAGAGCTAAGGAAAATAAGAATAAGAGTTTTAATTGGTTAACAATGGATGAAAGTATCAAACCCTCGCATTTCCTTGGCTCATTTGATCCTGCAATAACCCTAAAAAAAGGATTTGTATTAGAAGCTTTTAATCCTGGACCTTTGTTGAATGCGATGCTTGAGGGAGGAACTTTTCTGGCAAATGAAATTAACAGAGCGACAGAATATTCACAAAATACACTATTGGAACCGTTAGAAGAAGCCTCTATCGGAATCCCGCATTTAGGACGTATAAAAGCGGATAAAAATTTCTTTTTTATATGTGCTATGAATCCTGAAGAATTATCAGGAACCCACCGCTTATCGGAAGCATTAAAAGATAGAATAAAGGTGTGGATCAAATTAACTTATCCTGATAAATCAACGGAGTTAGATATTATAAGACTTAATTTACCCGAACATTTTATTATAGAAGAGTCAGAATTAGAGTTAATATATTCTGTTATAAAGGAAACTAGACAAAATAAAATTGATGTAGAAATTCCAGCTTCAATAAGAGCTGGAATAGCTATGGCCAAATTGTTAGGAAGAAGAAAGCAGGTTGAAAAAGATAGCAAACTGATAGAAAAAGAATCGATATATACTGCTCTCTCAGAAATTGCCAAAAATGTCTTATTAGGGAGTATAAAGCCCAAACCTGGCGTTAAAGTTGAAAATATTATAGAAAGTATTATACATAAAACTTTAGGTGGCTAATTTTTTGGGGATTTTTCCTGAGAATCCATGTGAATTCGCAGTGGAATTTATTAGAAGGATGAGAAATCATCCAGATATAATCCAGATACCATCTTCAAGACAGGTTTTATCAATTCCCAAATTAATAGTTTCTAGATATTATCGTAAGGGAGAAGTAACTCCAAATGACTTTATTGAAATAAGTGCTGTTACGTCATTCCCGGATAATCAAAATTTAGCAAAGGAAATTGCTTTTGAAGTTTTATTTCCTAATTATAAAAAGAACATAATGAATTCTTTCTTCGAAGATAATGAAATAAGTGAACAACCGTTAATGAGTGCAGAAATAAAATCAGAATTAGATCAAATTCAAGATTTAATCGACGAAATCGAAATGTCTGATTTTATAGATACTAATATGATTAAAGAAATGGAGCAATTTATGGAAGATTTAAACCAAAGAAGGAATGAGGATCTAATAGAAGCTGCACTCAATTTTTTTAATGATGATTCAGAATTATATAAAGAGGAAATAAATTCATTTGAGAAGTTACTCGAGGAAGCAAAAAGGAAATTAATTCAAAAAATTAATTCTCTAGATCCTGATGATTTAAAAGCTGGTAATTCTTTAGGATTAAATGACTTAATTCAAGAAAATTCAAAACGTTCTTGGGAAAAAATAGCAAGTAAAGCTCTAAGTAATCAAGATATTTCTAAAGATTTGGAAAATTTACTTAAATCAGAGAACATGCAAGATTTACTTCAATCAATTAAATTTCTTGATAAAACAAATGCAATATCAAAAGATTATCTTCAAAAATTAAAAAATAATTTAGAAAATCAAATTAACAATTTAGATCAATTATTTAATGCTGCTAAAACATTAGGAGAAACACCTAAGTTTAATTTAGATAACGTTATTAACAATTCTATACAAAATTCCCCATTTGAGCATAACTTTAATTTAGCAAACTCGTTAGATCAATATTTTGGGACAAACTTAAGATCTTCTTTGCTGGATAAATTTGATCGAAATAATAATAATTTCAACATGAATCTATCACTTGAAACTCTAACTAAAACCGCATTTGCAAATAAATCTTGGAATTCTCTTTTCAATCAGGCACTCCAAAATGCAATAAATGAAGCTATGCATCAAAATAAGAAATTTGAAGCTTTTAAATCACTCACACATCAAATTCAACAACTCTCAAATAGTTGTCAAAATTTGCATTGTAGCCAAAAACTAACACAAAACCTTCCCAACCTGAGTGATTTAACTTTAGAATCAAGTGAATCTGCGGATCAACTTAAAAATGTCACCGAATTTTTGAGAAAGATAGGTTTGAAACCCCCATCAGAAAAAATAGAATCAATGGGTAAGAAACTCTTAATGTCTGATGAGGATATATACGAACTCATTGAACCAAATTATCAATTATTAAAGAAATTAGTTGATAAAAAAACAGCTGATTATGACCGTTTAAGTAGTTTATTGAATCAGATTAAGGATCAGATAAACCCGGAAAGATTTAAGGAATTAATTGCTACTGCTTTAGCTTCAGATAATCGAGAGGCATTAGGAGCATTAGGTAATTTTAATCTAAGTGATGCTTTAAAAGAAGCCCAACAAATTGGGGGCAAAGAAGCTCAAGATAAAATGATTTCATGCCTCTCGGCAGGGGGTGGAGAGAATTTACTCAAACAATGGTTTATGCATAGATCAAAGTTACCTGAAAATGCTAAACAGAAAGTTAAAGAATTAGCTAAGAAAGTATTAATTGAATTAGGGATATATTACTCCCGAGCGCGCTTAGGGAGCTCAACTACGGGTCCTATTCCTATAAATATAGTAAGACCATTTACGATTGGAGACGATTTTGAAAATATAGATCTTGAGGAAACACTATACAATATATTAGAGAAGGGAAAGAAGTTAGATCATATTGAATATGATGATTTTTACGTTTTCGAAACTGCAAAAGGTCTTCGAACAGCATGTTTTGAACTTGATATCTCCGGAAGTATGACTGGAGATAAACTTGCATACATGGCGATTTGCGTAACTATGCTATGCTACGGATTACGTAAAGATGAACTCGGAATTACCTTCTTTGAATCTAATACACATGTTTTAAAAAACCTTGATCAAAAAATTGATCTAGAAAAATTAGCAGATGAACTCCTTTCTGTATCTGCTAGAGGTGGCACTAAGATACAAAGTGCTCTGGAGTGGGCAAATAAACAATTTAAAGACCATTCATATTCACGCGAAAAATTAAACGTTTTATTTACCGATGCAGAAATCTTTGACCTTCAAGATTCTATGCAGGAGTTAAGAATATTGAGATCATTAGGTGTCGATTTCATTCTAGTGTGTCCTGAAACCTCTTATAATTTAAAAGAAGCTAATAAAATGATAAAAGTGGTAGGAGGGCAATTACTCACCATAAAAGATTGGAATGCATTCCCTAAATTAATATCTGAAATAATTAAATCAAGATTTTAATAATTAAAATGACGATAAAATCAATATCTAATTTAGTTATTGAAAAATTTGGCTTAGATCTATTTCAACAATCTCTCAATTTCCCGAAAAATAAGATAAATATTTTTTCTTTACGAGAAGAACCTCTAAAGATTAGAACTATTATCTTTGATAATGATCGTGAATATCATCTTATAATAGATGAGAAAAAAGCGGAAATATTTCATGACTGTCCATTATTTTTAATCCATTCAGAAAGAGAAAAGAAAATCTGTGTTCATTTTATTAAATTGCTTTCAATCATAAAACCTCTACATGCTGCTAAACTATTAAAGAATCTAGAGAACTATAATCTAACTTCAGATGATTTTGGATTAAAAAAAAAGAGTAAGAATTTCCAATTATTAGCCAATAATTGTGTTAAAAGCAATAACTGGGTTGAAGCTCTTAACTATTTAAACAAAGCCATTAGTAGTCAATTCGATAGTAACCCAATTATTGAAATTTATTTAACAATTGCAATTGAAAATAATTTATTTCTCGAATTTTTTGAGTTTTTAAGAAATGCGTATGAAAATGATCTACCACATGTTTTTCCTAAATTCGATGAATTTCTTGAAATAGGTTTTAAAAAATTATTAAATGTCATTCATAAATATTCCTTTTTTAATGTACTTAAAATAGCCGACTCAGTCGATTCTATTCTAAAATATAAAGATCCTTCGTTTATATCTCAGCTTTTTAACAAATTTGAGAAATTAGTTAGAAGCTCGAACTTTAATGAAAATTATTTTTCAATTTATCTAATTAAAAGGAATATAGATGTTTTGGTTAAGCATAATCCTGAATATACAAAAATAATTACTCAAGACCAATTGAACTCACTAAAAAACAAACTATTAAACTATTTCTTGTCTGAAATCGATAGTTTTTGTTTAATTGACAAATTAAAACTTTTAAAACGTCAATTTAGGGTCATAGAAATTCCAAAAAAAAAATATTATGATGAGTATAAGAAGTATAAAACAGAAATTAAACATCTAGAAAAGAAGTTATATTTGAAGAAATTTGCATTTCTGAAATTGTTATCTGAAAAATACAATGTAAAACAAACAATTGGAGAATTTAAAAAGAAGAGAAATGCCTATATAGTAAAACATGATGAAGAAAACTTTAAAAATCCTGTCTATAACTATATTATCTCTCGTATCGGTTTTTTTGGATTAAATGAACAAACCATAAAGTCTTCAGAAATCGGAATTAACTACTTTATAATGAAAGAACTATTTTCAGACAATTTGGGTACTTTTCAAGATGTAAATTACTACAAAACACAATTCTGGGGAGAAAATGAATATTCTATTAACCCACTTGAAGGATTTTCATTACTAACAAAAAATATTGAATATAATTATGAAGATGAACAGAAATATTCTGAAGATGTAATTATTATTGAATGGGATTTAGCAAGCAAACCTATTCAAGGGAGTATAGTGAATGCTTATGGGGCTCAAATAATTATCCCTGATCAAAATAATCCATTATTTCATGATTTAAAGCCTTTTGATCTTTGTTACTGCAAGAAGACACCAGTTAAAATCGAAAGTAATATAATTAAAATTGTTAATGTGATTACTAAATGTTCATTCAAAGATGCAATTAAAAGTGTATGTAAAGGTATGGATTTTATAGAAGGTTATTATCCTTTGTCATTTGTAAGAGCAGTACTAAATAAAGAAATGAATCCATTTCAAGCAAATGACATGGTAATTAATAATCCAAATAAAGATTTTATCCCAAACTACAGTAAGTTCGTTCAAACATTTAGAAAGTTCCTGTTTGATTTTATTTTTAATGAAAAGGATTTAATTTTTGAAGAACTAAAGTCTGAAATTCACGGAAAATCAGATCAAATCTTAATCCTATTAAACTTGACAAATGAGTTAAGTGGATTAGACTTACCTTTTTCAGAGTTACTCGAAGATATTGCATGTCCTGAAATTGATTTAATCGAATTTAAATCTAAATTCGTAAAGAAAATCCATTTATATATAAAAGAAACTCTGAATAAGCGAGATCTCGGAAGTACTAAGATATTTGATTTGAAAAAATTAAGAAATACTCAATTTTTTAAATATGCTGATAAAATTTTACTTATTAGAAAGGAAGAATTTGAATCATCAAAAATAATAAAATCTATTAATGAGACTGGGACTCGGTATAATATTTCAGAGATTTTAAAAACGTATTATGGTCACAAATTCTCGAAGATTCTACAATTAGGAGATGTATCATCTCTAAAACCAGATAAATTCAAGAAATTCCTTGATTTTTCTTTAAAATTGAAATTAAATTTAAGAGTTATTGATTCCTTGGATGACGCATAATTCTAATTATTAATTTGCAATTTTCCATAATTGGAATCATAACCGGGCATAAACCAGAAATTTCCCTTTCTAACGTGGTTTATTGCACTAATTAAATCTTCAGGTAATCCTTTAAAATTGCTTTTTCCTTCCCAAATATTGTATTCGCTACCATTATTAGAGATTATTTTATCATACAGAAATAAATTCTTTCTATCATATTCTGTTCCTCCTAAAATAACTGCAATTAGTGAAAGAATTGGCACGATATACTGAAAACTAATATTTTCAGTATATTTTTTATCATGTAATTTTTGAACCCGAGAAAGAACTCCTTTAGTTAAACTTTTACCGCAATATGGGCAAATTTCTAAATTAAGCTTCGGACTACAATAGTAATCTAATTTATTTTCATGACGTTCTTTTTTATGCCCATCATAATAATACTTGCCTGCGGATGGTTTAAATTCATATGTTTTTACAATTTTATTAGCTCTTATTGATTCAATAAGATGACGATAATTTATTTTATTTAAATAAAATACACTTGATTCTCGCCCTAATCTATGAAAGGCCGTAGAATGACTATCTGAATTGGATATTATAGTAAATCGGTCTAATTCAGAAATCCTCCTTACCATGAAAGGATCTGCACTTAACCCCGTTTCTATCGCATGAATTAGGTTAATACTTCCACCCAAAGCCTCACCCATGTTCTCAAAATATGATTTTTCACCAAGTATTCCAAAAAAAGGTGTAAAGATGTGAGCAGGAATAATCTCAATCCTACGGTCTATTGCTTTCAGACCGAAAATAATTGATTCAACAGAAGAATAGATCTTAGGCCTACCATTTTTTCCCAAGTCACCAAATCTAGATAAAAACTTCAAAGATTCATTTACTTTTTCAAAGTTGGGAAACAAAATAAGGAAATGAACCCTTTTCAAATGACCATTATATTTCCAAATTAATTCAATTTCAGTTTGTAAAATAAAGTATATATTCGGTACTTTATCTAAATAATAAACACCATCTGTGTATTCAATTAAGTTTGTTTTTAAATTATTTAACCAGGAAGTATGTAAACAATCTCCTGTGCCTAAAATATTTATACCTTTTTTCGCAGAATTTAAAGCTAGGTTAAAAATATTTATATTTCTACTAGCCCCACCAGAATATTTACTATGGATATGTAGGTCACCTATCATTTGCATAAATTATCACTCCATTCTGTAAAAAATTGTAATAAAATTGCGTTAAAAGTATTTAAAATCCACTAAAAGTATTAAAAATAACCTAATCAGAAGAAATTAGCTTTTTTTCTGTCTGTGTTTAAAGCTTAATGAAGAAATTAATATCGTATAGATTTTTTTGTATGATTACCTTTATATTTTGCATAAATTTTATTTAAAATAGAATTGGAAAGTATTATTGAGAAAAAATTAAGAAAATGCTCTAATTATGATAAACGATAATTATCAACACCCGTCTAAAGATATACTAGAAAGTAAGGGAACTATCCTTAGAGGAAAAACTATTTGCATGTGTTTAACTGGTTCAGTAGCCGTTATAACATCTCCAATTGTTGCAAGGGAACTGATGAGGTTAGGTGCCGAAGTAATATGTGTGATGTCCAAAGCAGCTACAGAATTAATTAATCCCTCTTTGATGGAATGGGCAACAGGAAATAAAGTCATTACCAATTTAACTGGTGCGGTGGAACATGTTTATTTAGCTGGTGATAGACCAAAAACAATTGGGAAAGCTGACATAATACTAGTTTGTCCCGCAACTGCGAATACAATATCAAAGATTGCCAGTGGTATTGATGATACCCCAGTCACAACTGTTGTTTCTACAGCCTTCGGAACATCAATCCCAATAGTAATTGTACCAGCAATGCACGAAAGCATGTATCGGCATCCTATTCTTAAACAAAATGAGAATAAGTTGAGAGAATGTGGAGTTGAGATATTGCGTCCTAGACTTTCGGAGGGAAAGGCTAAAATCGCGCGAATTGATGATATTATTGATAGAGTAATAGATATCTTAGTAACCAAAAAAGATTTTGAGGGTAAAAGAGTTTTGATTACTGCTGGTCCTACTAGAGAAGCAATTGACTCAGTTCGTTTTGTTTCAAATAAATCATCTGGAAAAATGGGAATAGAAATAGCAAAAGAGGCCGCAGCTAGAGGTGCTGAAGTTATTTTGATCGCCGGGGAATGTAGAGCTAAACTTCCAGAATATATTGAAACTATTCATGTTGTATCCACAGATGACTTTATTAAAGCAGTCAAAAATGAAATCTCATATAAAACATATGATTTTTTTATCTCAGCAGCAGCTATAAGTGATTATAAACCAATCGAATGTATTGAGGGGAAGATTTCCTCTGATAACGTAGAAGAATTGCATCTTAATATGAGACTAACACCAAAAATTATAGATGTAGCTAGAAAAAAAGATTATAATTTATTTATTGTTGCATTTAAGGCAGAAACAGACGTTTCTAGAAGTGAGTTAATAAATAGAGCCTATAATCGCCTTAAAAAGTCTGAAATAGATTTAATTGTAGCTAATGATATAGGCAGAGAAGACATTGGATTTAGCAGTAAGTATAATGAAGTTTATATAATTGATAAGAAAAAACACATTACTCATGTTGAAAGAAACACTAAAAGATATATTGCTTCAAAAGTTCTTGATGTTGTTTTAGAAGCAAGAAAAACTAAACAAATTAAATCGGATTAACACCTAAAAGTTCCTATTTCTCTTTTAGTGTTAATAAGTTTTATATTTAGTTCTCTATTTAAGGAAAATATTTAAATACTAATTTAATTACACTAAAGAGTGAAGAGAAAAGTTAAGTTTGCATGGTATGTATAAGAGTGAGGTGTAATATGCTTCACATCTATTATAATACAATAACAAATTAACACTCAATGTATTTATAGGTGTATTATGTTTTAGAAATTAATGAAAACAAAAGAACAAGAGTGCGTTTAAAATTTCATCAAAAGAAGAAGGACAGATAAAGCAAGGTACGATTGCAGAATTTATGCGAAAGCGTACCCAACTAGTAGGCTTTGAATTTGGGTACTGGAAACATGTTCAATATTGCGCAGAGTTTACAGATAATGCCCTTGATGCTATTGAAAGTTTTCAATGGAAAGAATTGCAAAAACCTGATACAAAAATCAAATTTTCACTTGACCAAGATCTATTCTTAGAAAAATTCTCGATTTTTGAGGCAGCAAAAGAAGAGAAGAAGACTCAACACCTAGATAATGAAGCTAAACACACATTAATGCAGGAATTGGGCATCGAAGCTCCAGATCTAGAGGAGACAGCTATAATAGAGCCCGAAACAAAGGAAGAGGAATCTGGAGAAATAATTGATAAAGATAAATTAGAAATAGAAGAGGAAGTACAGAGAATCATAGATGATATGCAAGAAATCATTAAACCCGTTGAAAACATTATTGATGTGGAACCAATCGTTATAGTACGAATAAGAGAATTTGAAGCTCCTTCATTTCTAACTTCTGAATTAAGTCAGAAAAATATAAAGAGTTTTACCTTTGAGGTTTTCGATAATGGAACTGGTATGGCAAAAATTGATTTAAGAAAATTTGGGAGATATCTTGCTTCATCGAAATCATTGGAGTTAAAACAGACAAGGGGAAGCCAAGGATTTGGATCACCAAGCGCTTTTAGTGATGCTCAAAATACAACAGGCAAGCCTATTATTGCAGTTTCAAAGTCATCTGATAATGTATATGCTACTGCTACCGAATTTTTTACAACATCCAAAAATGAGAAGAAATATTTAATTCACCCAACTGACATTGATAGCCTATTTTTACATGGTACATATATAAAATTGAATTATTTGAATGTAAAATACATTAAAGGATATGTTGAGAAGTATATTGAGGAGACTGCTTACATGAATCCTCATATTACAATTATTTATTTAGATCCTGATGGAAAAGAAAAAATTTATCGTCGGTTAGCATCTGCTTTCCCTAAAGAACCCAAATATGCAAAACCACATCCGTCATCGATAAATATTGGTGATCTTCAAGATCTTATTTCAAAATCAGAGAACAAGTCTATTGCATCATTCCTAAAAGAAAATTTTGTAAGGATAACTTCAAAAACAGCAAGAAATATTATTGAATTGGCTGAGAGAGACCTTCAAGATAATTTGAATCTTCTGATACTAACGAACGGGTTCATAAGTCGAACACATAAAAAAAATGAGACACCCTATTATCTTAACTTTGAAAAAAGAGTCTTTGGCCGTTCTACTAACCCTAGAGATAAGCTCATAATTTATAAATTGAATTCTGAAGATCTCTTAGAGAAATTTTGGAATTTAATCTCTAAATATAATTTAAGTGAAGTGGATAAAGAAAAAATTAACAAGGAAATAAAAAAATTACATAACCGAATCGATAAATCTGATACTCTAAAAGAAAAAAAGAATAATGAAAAACAGATAAAAATTTTATTAAATAATATTGAAGATATCAATAAGGATAAAGAAAAAATAAAAAACGAACTAAATACTCTCTTCAAAACTTATAAAAATAGTCTAATTGAGCTAAAAAAAATTAAAAATAGAACTGATTTTGAAGACTTAATTAATAAAGTTCAGCTCTCCAAAATTAAACCAACTGATATAACTAAAGAACAGTTCAATTCTCTTTTCCGTGCTTTTAAATCTATTAAATATATGTCTCCTCCAACCGATACAGCGATTCCTGTTGGTGATTTAATTTTGGAAAATACTTTAATTAAAGAAATTGGATTGCGAGTTTCAGAAGGTATAGACGATTTTGATATTCCTGTAGAAAATATAAGTCAGACTATTGATATTATAAATGAGGAAAAAAAACTTGCCTTAACCAGTGGGGAGTCAAAGAACAAGCCTGAAATTTTAGAGGATCTTTCAATAAATCCAGAAGAAGTTATTAGTTTAAGTTCTGATATATTAGGAAATATCGATATAGGGGGAGATAAATTAGAAATTCGACAAATTCAAAATTCTATTGATGATCTTCTTACATTTTCTGAGATTGAACCTGTTGTTAGTTATGGTGATGTTTTTGAATATTTTATTGAAAATTATACTAAAGATGATGATTTTGTGTCAGCTGAAACCAGATCCCCTACAACTGGGAAGGGATTAGCTTATGTTGTGGAAGCAGTTATGGCTTATTCAAG
This sequence comes from Promethearchaeota archaeon, assembly GCA_019894975.1. Classification (GTDB taxonomy): domain Archaea; phylum Asgardarchaeota; class Lokiarchaeia; order Sigyniarchaeales; family SOKP01; genus Loki-b32. Next base: position 110,561 of record JAGXNO010000002.1, read on the forward strand.
AAATATTGAAGTTCCAAAACGTTCAAGAGATGTATTATCTAGATTTGTGAATAGAACCCCTAAATTAAGAGATAGTGCCGATTGTGCTATAACCAAAGCTGTTCAGTCAGTGAATTGGAAAAATTATAAACTTGAAACTTATGATAATAATTTACCAAAAGGACCAATTAAATTGTTGGTAAATGTCTCTGGACCATTTGTACACCTTATGTTTAAATCCCAATCAAAGAATGCATTGGCTGATGATGAAAATCTAATTAAAGAAATAAAGTTCTGTCTTGAATCAATAGGAAGAAGACTGAGGATCTACATTAATAGAAGAGCAAACCGTCATCAAAGTCAAAAGCGAGCTAGTTTAATTGAAAAGTATATCCCCATTTTTTCCCAAAGTATCTACAATATTGCTTCTAAAGGGGAGAGCAAATATAAAGCAGAAATTAAATTAGAAGAAATTATAAATTCAATGAAGCAAGCAATTGGAAAAAAACCTGTTCCTACGATTGAAGATGAATTGAAAACTGAAAAACCTGAGGATAAAAAACTGGATATATCAAAAGAAGTAGTGCAGGAAGAACCAAGTCAGGTTGAAGTAAAAAGTTCTAGAAAAGAAATTGAAGAAAGGTTACCTAAAATAGATTTAATTTCTAAAAAGACTTTATTGAATTGGACTGTTGATGAACTTAAAACATATTGTATAGAGCAACAAATAACTTTACCTTCGACTGCAAGGAAAAATCAAATAATTGAGAAGATACTTGACTCATTTGTTATTGAAAAAATTTCAAAAAAGCCTTCTGAACCTAAACCTCAAACAAAGGCAATGATTGTGGAAAAATCTACACCCCCAAAATCTCCAATTAAACGAAAGCCTAAAGAAATTATAGCCCAACCAAAACCCTCAAAACCAAAGTCAACCCAAACTACACTCCCAATGATAACTTCCGATAGAATTCTGAAAGTATTATCAGACGAATGGCAGACAATAAAACATCTAATTTTCAAATTAAAAATAAAGGATATGATGGACGCGAGATATCTTCAACTGAAACTTAAAGAACTGGAGCGTAAGGAAGAAGTGCTAGTTGAAGTAAAAATGGGTAGAAAACAATGGAAATTAAAGTAGAATTATAAAAAAATATCGTGGTAAATCATGGCTAAAAAGCAAGAAACTAAAATATTAGATTTAATAGCAGCGAGAAATTTATTTCTTGAGTATTTAGAAAGAAGAAGTGACAGAAAAGAAATTGATCTTCCCCCAGATACTGTTCAGATCGATGATCTTGCGAGAAAGGAAACATTAGAAAGATTATATAAACTTGTAGATAGTGTAATTGAGAAAATCTATAGTACAGGAAGACCGTCTATTGAATTACCTTCAAGAACAAGTTCTAATATAATATGGGATGAGGAAAACGATTTATTATTACTCGGAAAGCAAATAATGGAAAAACACTTTCATTCTCTTACAAGTGTAGCAGATATAACCAGATTAATGCGAGTTTTAGAAAAAGTTAATGAATTACTCGTTAAAGATCTTCATGCAACAAAGAGGGAAATCTTCTATTCGGATGTAAAATTATTCTCAGAGCAAAAAAATAGCGATAAAAGCATTGAAGATGTAGCAAGCATGCTTTACACTACACGAAATTCAACACATATCGTTGCATCGGCGAAAGGTGCTTGTATTGGTAGACTCAGAATAAGAGATAGAAGTGATATCATTGATCTTGAGGGATTAGGAACTGGGGGGTGGATGATAAGCCCGATGCTAGATAATATTGAAATTCTCGAATCTGATGCTGAATTTATTTTAGTCTTAGAAAAAGATGCCGCAATGATACGATTATCTGAAGCCAGATTTTGGCGAAGATATCCTTGTATCATTTTAACAGCTAAAGGCGCTGCTGATATTGCTACGAGAATGTTTTTAAAACGATTAAATAAAGAATTAAATTTACCAGTATTTAGCTTAGTTGATAGCGATCCTTATGGACATTATATTCATTCTGTTTATTTAAGAGGATCTAAACGCTTAAGCTATGAATCTCCCTTCTTAGCAACTCCAGATATAAAACTACTTGGGGTTTTAACAAGAGATTTAGATAAATATAAGATTCCAGATGATTGTAGGATACCCATGAATAAAACGGATGAGAAAAGAACAAAAGAAATGCTTGAAGAGGATTTCGTAAAAAAGAATAAAGCTTGGGAAACTGACTTGAAATTAGCATTAAAATTAAAGGTTAAAGCTGAAATACAAGCTCTTTCAAGTCATGGATTTGAATTTCTTACTGATGTATATCTTCCAGAAAAATTAACTACTGGTGATTGGATATAAGAATTTTTCGAAAAAAAGATGGTGGAATAGTCCAAATTGTTGATAAGGAAAAAATTATGGAATGGCCAATAGAATTCCCTTTAAAATTCGTTGAAGATATAAGAAGTAAACTTAAAAGTTATCGAGATACAAAAGTTCAAGACGAAATTTCTAAATATCTGGATGAAATTTTAACTACCTTAGCTATCCCAAATATTAAAGAAGCTCTTGAAAGTGGCACTAGCGAGAATATTTCATCCATGTTAACTTCTTTTGAGGAACTCTCAGAAACAAATGCTGATGCTCTTAAACCAATAACATCTTTATTAGAAAACTTAACTAGAAATAATAATAAAAGCGTGGCAGGAAGCGCACAAAGGATACTAGATAATATAGAAAGTTGAAATTAAGGTAATTGAATTACAATGAAGTGGAAAAAGGATGATTTTTACAATTTTATTATTAAACAAAACGTTGTTGGCTTCTTCAAAGAACCAATAAAATTAAAGTCTGGTAGGCTCTCATCTTGGTATGTAAATTGGAGAAATGTTGCTAAAAATGTTCAATCAATTGATAATTTATCCGATTTCATTATAGCATATGTGAAAAGTGTAGGGTTAACACCTGATTGTTTTTACGGTGTTCCCGAAGGAGCTACGAAACTCGGTATAATTTGCCAATATAAATGGGCAAAAAGTCAACCAAGTTATAAAAAGACAGACTACATGTTATCAATGGGACGAGCTCAACCCAAAGACCATGGGGATCCAAAAGATCGATTTTTCTTAGGAATTCCTCAAGGAAAAGTTATAATTCTAGAAGATGTTACTACTACAGGAAACTCTTTAATTGAAACTATCGATAAATTAAACCAGATCGATGTTTCAATAATAGCCGCGATTGGTCTCACAAATAGGAATGAATTAAGAGAAGATAAGAAAACTGTAGAGCGGGCTGTAAAAGAAAAGGGTGTTAATTATTATGCCATGAGCAATGCAATAGATCTAATACCATACCTCAAACCGGATAAAATAATTGCACAAAAGATTGAAGAATATTTCAAAAAATATGGATCTAGAGAAATTGAATTATCCTAACATAAAATCAAATTGAAGTTCTTGTCAGTAGCTTTCATAAAAATCAAAGACTATTACTTAAGAAGAAATTCCTCCATTGCTTTATGATATTAAATAAGATATCAAACAATTTCTTCTCAGAAATTGTCAATCTACGTTCATCATCTAAAGATAATTCGGTTTTAGCTAGTTTTATTAATTTTAACAACCGATTATCTACAATACTCAATAAGTATGAATTATATCTATCGAGATTAATCTGAGGTTTTTTTTTTTTTTTAATGTCTTCTACCATAAATTGTTTAAATTCCTTAACTTTGCTTAAGAAAAAATTGTCACTGGGGTGAATTAATTTCTGATCATCTCTTTCACTTATAGCATACCTCTGCACATCAACATTATCACATTTTTCCTGCTGAATTATCTCTAAGATGTCATTTTGCATAAAAGGAACAGCAGAAAATAACTTCATTTTATATTTATTCCCTTTCTCATAAGGACCAAATGATTCCCCAAATAATTTAAACCCATTATGACTTTTAATGCACTCAGTAGTGATTATTTCATTTTTAAAGATAAAATTTATTCTATTTAGTGAACTTACAAAGCCTTCTTCAATGGTTTCCAAATAATTTCTCACTAGACTTATTAAATTTTAATAACTTTATACTATATACAAACGTAATACAAGAAATATAATCTTAATATTAAATTATTAATATTCTATAAAAATTTGTGAAAATCTTGATTATTGAAATAATTCTTTTAATAATTTTTCTCATTTTTTTTGCTTTTGGATTCTTTCTTATATATCGACAAGTTGCTTTAGTAAAAAGGGGAGAGTTCCGTAATAAAGATAGATTTCAGTGTATTATTTATGGTTTTATTTTTAGTCTAGCGATTATGGTTGTCGTTGCGGTAGGCTTTATTTTTGCTGTAAAAACACCAGAATTATGGCCAAATACTCCTCCAAATATTAACCCTTTAGTCTTATTAATACCATTCATGTTTAGCCTAGCATATATGACGGTTTATCCCCTTATAGATTTTTTGTTTATTGCCTTAAGTAAAGAATCTGATGAGGGATTGACTCCTTTTCAAAGATTTATTAGTTTAAAAGTCATAAACAAATTTAATAAAAAACTAGTAGCAGTATTGATTGCCCTTTCTTTCTATTTATTAGTATTTATTCTTCCACCAATCATCTTATCAATAATAGGATTACCATTTATAATGATATGGATAAGCTGGATGCTCGTTTATCCTTTAATGATTCTTACCTTCTATGGCTCAAAAGGATATATAGCAGGAATTTCCAATGCCTATTATCATATTCCTTATATTAGTCGATCAATGTTTCTCAATTTCGAAGATCCCAAAAGAGGTTTTAAACAGTTTTTCTCTGAACCGGGTCATTATATAATTTTAGGACTAATGTTATTTGTATTTGTTTGGGCATGGATTTCTTTATTTCAAACTATCGGTTTCTTTTTTACTGGATCATTAGCCATTTCAACGATGTCTTCTGTCTTTGTCTTTGTTACTTTATTTTTTGGAATAATTGGATACTTTACTCGATTTTGGGGAAGGAAAATTAAGTATCGGGGGATCGACATCTACTTTGCTGCTTATTTAATGGCATGTATAGGTATCAATGTCCTTGTAAATTTTTTAATTGTAAACCCAAGTAAATTGTTTGATACCTTCAATTTATGGAATATCACTAGTCAAATTAACGCCAATTCAGAAATGTTCGCATGGGCGGCAGTCATTGAGGAAATCGTCCTAATAATATTCACTTCTTACTTTTTACTAGCTCGGAAAAACGAATTTATAAGAAATATTAAATTCTCAAAGATAACTGAATCTGGACAGTCTTTTGATCCTATTCCTTTATTCAATTTCATTAAAAATTCTGATCCTAAAATTAGAAAAAATGCAGAAGAGGCATTAATATTAATGTTTGAAAGAATTCCCTTAAAATCAGATATCGATCTTAATAATTGGAAATTTAAAAACTCGTTACTAGACGGGTTATGCGATTCTGATATCGATACAAGAAGGATAAGTTATCAAATTTTCGAACAGCTTAGCAAAGATATTCCTGAGGTTATACTTCCATGGATAATTGAATCATTAGAATCTCCGAATTATGAAAAAAACATTCCAGTATTAAAAATTCTAATAAACACCGATAAATTCTTTCTTGAAAATATACCTCAAGATATAATTTTTAGCCTATTAGAAGAACCAGAGTGGAGACTTAAATTATATGGATTAAAACTATTTTCACGATTATTAAAAGGGAAAACAGATTTAATTCAAAAGGTTAATTTTAGAAAATTCATGAATGACCCTAATAGCAAGATTCAAATAGAAATTTTAAACATCTTAGCTGAATCTTCAACGAGTCTTCCTTATGATATAATTATTGATAAGATTTTTAATGCAAACAATGAGATAAGAGCTGCTGCCATTAAAAATTTGAAAAATCTAAGCAAAGAAGGATTAGATGAAAAAATTGTCTTAAAAATCATCCCAGCTATGAAAGATCCCTCAAGTTCAGTTAGGGCTTCGATCTTCGGTATTTTCGCAAATGTAGGGAGATTTAAAAAAAATAAAATTCCCCTTTTACCTCTTCTTGAGGGATTAAGTGATTTTGATGAAGAAGTTAGGAATGCCGCTATTTTAGCATTAATGAAATATTATGAAGAGATCCCAAATCAACTAAATTTGGATGAGATAATAAACAAAATTGATCCCAGTAATATTGAAACACTAAACACTATATTAAGCTTGCTTGGAAGACTTTGGAAACATAACCCTGAAAAAGTTTTAACAACTTTATTGGAATATATCAAATTTGAGGATGATCAATTAAAAAAAAACATTTCAAATATTCTGGTTGAAAATTATCCTATTAATCCAGATTTAATTATTCAAAATTTAATTGGTATACCTGACGATTCTGGTTATTTAACAAAAGGAACTATTGCTAAAACTTTTATTGAAATAGGTAGAAAAGATCCTCTAAATTTAATTAAAAAACTCATTGATTTCTTAAAAAGTAATAATATCGATGTTAAATTAAACGTTATTAACGTTATTGGGGGATTAGTTGATGATTTACCAAGTAGTATTGATATCAAACCAATTTTGACAATAATGCAGGAAGATCAAAACAAACAACTGAAAAAAGAAGCCTCAAAATTAATTTCAAGAATTGCTAAAAATGATCCTAATGTTGTAAAACCTTTAATATCCGAATTCATGAAGTCAATAAGTAATCAAGACTCCTCTGTACAGATTGTACTTTTTAGATCATTACTAGAAATTGCATCTGTGTCTCCAGAATTAATACCAATAGATACAATAATCAATCATTTATCAGACTCAGACTCCTTCATCCGTGAAACAAATACAAAAATACTTGGACTTATCGGTTATCGAAATCCAATAAGAGTTGTTGATGTATTAATAAATATTGCATTAAATGATGAGGAATGGATTGTTCGGGAAGCAGGTGTTTCGAGTCTGGGGAATATTGTTAGTGTTATTGAGGATAAGAAACAGATTATTGAAAAACTTTCTTCTCTACTTAGCAATGAGGAAAGTTGGGTTCTTAGATCGGTGTTGATAATATTATCTAAAATACAAGAAGTTAATGAAGAATACGTGCCTTTTGGAATTCTAGTTAAAAGTATAAGGAGTAATGATCCTAAAGTAAGAGAAGCTTCAGCAAAATTGTTAAATATTTATAGCAATCAGATTGATGAAATTTTTGATGATATTATTATATTATTGGGTGATAATGTAGAAGAAGTAAGAACCAGTACAATTAATAGTCTAGTTAAAATTATCCAAGAAGTAGGAATAAATCGAATATTATCGAAACTTCTAAAAAACCTTAGTGATGAAGGTACCATTGAAATTCAGCGGTCAATAGCTTTACTTTTTGGTCGCACCGCTCAGTATGAAGACGAAAAAACAAGAAAGAGAATTGTTTCATTACTAAAAATCCGGTGTGAAATGAGTCAAGATCCAATTATCTGCAACATTCTGCAGAAATTAAAAGAAGGATAAATAATTAAGGACTATTCCCTAAAGTGGCATTACTAAATCTTTTCTCTCCTATATTTTTTAACTTTACAGATTTATTCACAGTTTAATAACCTATCCCTTAATATCAGCATTAAAATAATATCAAATAAATAAATAAAATATTCGATTTAATAAAATTAGAGTGATTTAACACGACAACCCCATTGACAAACCCTACAATTCCAGTAAACAGAATTCAGAAGTTTGAAGAATTTTATCGGCTATTTCAAGAAAAACCTGGAGAATATAAATACTTGGATCAAATTAACGATATATTTTCAAAAGGAGGAAATACGTTACTTGTCCTTTATGAGGATTTGTTAGCATTCGACCCCCAAATTGCAGAAAAACTAAAGAAAGATCCCGAAGCCTTATTGGAAGATGCCTTAGAGGCATTTAAAAATATTTTGAAATTCCAAGGTATAGTATTAAATGATCAAAATTATTTTGTTAGGATAACAACTAAAGATGACAAGAGTTCATTATTCATACATCTTAGAGGGCTAAGAGCAGACGATATTGATAATCTCATTTGGACTAAAGGAATCTTGGTTAGATGTTCAACTATCAGGCCAAAATTAATTAAAGCCACTTTTGAATGCGCAATATGTAGTAGTCAATTTGAAGTAATTCAACTAACTTCGAGGATAAAATGGCCAAATTTTTGTAATGATCAACATTGCAAAGCTAAAGCTCAATCAGATTTTAGACTTATATCTAAGAATTCAGAATTTATTGATTGGCAAAGTATTATGCTCCAAGAAATTCCTGAAGATTTACCACCAGGAAGAATTCCAAGATCAGTTCAAGCAATTCTTACTCATGATCTAGTTGATGCTGTTAAACCTGGAGACAGAATAAAAGCAATGGGTATATTTAAATCTGTTTTAGCTCAATCAAAACAAAGCTATAATTCAACTTTATTTAAAACATTTATCGATATCAATTATATAGATCCTGAAGATAAAACTGAAGATCTTATTGAATTATCAAAGGAGGATAAAAAGAAAATCGAAGAATTATCAAAAGAACCATTGATTCAAAAGAAAATCGCACGGTCAATTAGCCCTAATATATATGGTCGAGAACAATTAAAAATGGCTTGTGCATTAAGTCTATTTGGAGGAACAAGAAGAAAAAAGCCCGGGGGTGGATATAAAAGAGGAGATCTTCATTTTCTTGTGGTAGGCGATCCTGGTACAGGAAAGTCAGAAATATTAAAAGGAGCCGTCGACGTTTCACCAAGGGGGTTATACACTTCTGGAAAAGGCTCAACAGGCGTTGGTCTTACGGCTGCTGTAATAAAAGAAGGTGATACTGGTCAGATGAACCTTGAAGCTGGTGTTATTGTCTTAGCAAATGGTGGTGTTGCTGCAATCGATGAATTCGATAAAATGGATACAGCAGATCGCTCAGCTTTACACGAAGCAATGGAACAACAAACAGTAAGTATAGCAAAAGCAGGAATAGTTGCTACTTTAAAAGCACAAACCGCAATAATTGCAGCAGCTAATCCGCATTCTGGAAGGTATGACAGATACAAGACACCGACTCAAAACATTCGGTTACCACCATCTCTTTTATCTCGATTTGATCTGATTTTTGTTGTCGTTGATAGACCTAATAAGTCAGAAGATGCTCAAATGGCAGAATTTATATTAAAAAACTCGATGGTTAAACCAGAAGATAATTTTGAAGATTTGGATGAATCCACTGCACCAATACCCAACGATCTCCTCAAGAAATACATTAAACATGCAAGAAGAACATATCACCCCATCTTAACAAATGAAGCTAAAGAAAGAATCAAAGAGTTTTATCTGAATTTAAGGAACCAGTATGATAGTGAAGATGCGATTATTTCGATTTTAGCAAGAAACTTAGATGCTTTGGTAAGATTAAGCGAAGCACACGCAAAAATGGCTTTAAGAGACTCAGTGAAAAGAGAAGATGTTGAGGAAATTATCAAGCTATTTAAAAGATATCTTAAAGATACAGGTTATGATGAGACTACGGGTAAAATTGATATGGATAGAATTTTCGTGGGTCAATCGAGAAGTAATCTAAATAGACTTGAATCTTTAATGAACCGATTGAAAGAAATATTTGATGAGAATAATTGGAGATCTCTTGACAAAAGTAATGTAGTTCAAATCTTGGAACTGGAGGAGAATTTAGATAAAAAATTTATTGAAAACGCGCTTCAAGAACTAATAAACGAAGGTACCCTTTATGAGCCAAAGAGCAACTTTATAAAATTCACGAATAATGACGCTCTCTAAGTTTTTATTAGTCTTGTAGGATTGCTTGTTTAGATAACTTTAAAAATGCTAATTCTACATTATCTCCTGTTTTTGCAGAAGTGAACAAAATCAAATCCGTTTTAATGCGTTTTCCTAACGAGATAATTTCCTGTTCTTCTATTTTATTTAATAAGTCCTTTTTATTGGCAAGTAAAATAATTGGAACGTGTGAGCAATAGTTATTTATATCTTGTACCCAAAACTTCTCAATTTGATCAAATGTGTTTTTCCTGTTCAGATCCCCCACAATTATTACACCTTTAGCCCCTGAATAATATGAGTGCCGCATATTAATCCACCGTTCTTGTCCTGCAATATCCCAAAGTTGAAGAGTTACTATCTTATTATCTTCTAACACAACTTTTTTTGTATAGATATTAGTACCAATACTGGAGCGATAATCTTTCGAAAATTTACCCGTTATAAACTTTTTGACTAAACTGGTTTTGCCAACTGCCGGTTCTCCTATAATAATAATTTTTAATGTGATTTTCTTAGCATTGGTCATATATAATTATCCCTATGAAAAAAGTTTATTAAGTTTATACATAAATATTAAAATTATTATGTCCTTAAAATTTACAAAGGAATTAATTCTTTAAGAAGAAGTTAGGGTGTATATTTTATGACAGTTGGGATTGTTTATGACCCTATTTATTTAGATCATCAAACAGGATCTGATCCAGAGAATCCAAGTAGATTAGTAACGATAATGAATTTTTTGGAAGAGAAGGGAGTGCTTGATGACCCAAGCTTTCAAATCATAAAGCCAAGAAAAGCTAGTTTAGATCAAATAAGATATGTGCATGATGATAAATTAATAAGAGAAATACAAAAAATCTGCGAATTAAGCGAAAAAACTCAACATATTCAATATTTAGATGCCGATACAGCAGCTTCTCCTAAAACATTTGAAGCATCGCTATATTCCGTGGGGGGTAATTTACAGGCGGCTGATGAAATATTAGATGGAAATATTAGGAATGCTTTTGCGTTAGTAAGACCTCCTGGACATCATTCCAACACCCATAGGTTTGCTGGTTTTTGTATCTTCAACAATATTGCCGTGACTGCTGAATATCTTTTTAGAGAAAAAGGCATAAAAAGGATTGCTCTAATTGATTGGGATTGTCATCATGGTAATGGAACCCAAGATATTTTTTATTACGGTTCAGAATCAGAATCAGGTGAACTTGTGTTGTTCAATTCTCATCAATATGGTTATTTTTATCCTGGAAGCGGAAATTATGATGAGATCGGTATAGGGAAAGGAGCGGGAAAAATTATTAATTATCCCATGCCTGCAGGAAGTTCCGATGATGTTATTCCGCGATTTTTTAATGAAATAATTTCCCCCATATGTGATGAGTTTAAACCAGAATTTATCCTCATCTCCGCAGGATTTGATACTCATTGGACAGATGGGTTAACAGACATGAATTGGACATACCATGCTCCTGCTAAATATTTAGCGATGATAAAAACTATCGCACATAAATATGCAAATGATAGAATACTCATAACACTCGAAGGGGGATATGCTGTTGATAAACAAGCACGGGCAGTATATAATTGTTTAAAAGTCCTTAATAATGAAGATGATAAACTACTAATGGAAGAAATGAGATCATCCAGAACAGAACTGTTAGAATATTTTAGTGAAAGGTTAATCCCTGCATTAAAAGATAAACTAAAACCCTTTTGGAATTGCTTCTAATATCAGTTCTTCAAAATAATTTTATCCCGTACTTATGCATTAATTTATAAACTTAAATTCCATATTTATGTTAAAAAACTAAATAATTGAGTTTAAAAAAAAAATTAAGGAGATTAATTTGTCGTACGAATATGAGAGAGATGATGAAGAAGAAAAGAAAAAAGAATCATTAACACCTCCTTCAATGCCACCCCCTTCACAAGCACCACCCCCTTCGCAACCTCCACCATTTACACCACCTCCTTCAATGCCACCTCCACCACAACCTCCCGCACCTAGTTATGAACCAACTCCACAACCTACTTATGAGCCGACACCAGCACCCATATCCGCTCCTGCACAAACAGTTTCTGTGGGACCCTCACAACAAGAATATGATTCTGTTTTAAGTCAACTCCAAGATAAAGATTCTACTGTAAATCAATTACAAAGTAAAATAAATGAAGTTAATTCACAATTTTCTACATTAAATGCCCAGCTTATCGAAAAAGATAATCATATCAGTCGATTGACTAATCAAGTTCAATCTCTTCAATCCTCATTAGAAGGGTACCAACAGCAAGTAACTCAACTTATAGATGAAAAGGCGCAATTACAAGCACATATCCCTGGCTTACAACAACAAGTTCAGGAATTACAACAACATAATTCAATGCTACAGCAACAAATAGGACCATTACAAACCCAAATATCAAAATTACAAGAAGAAATCACCTATAAGGAAAGACGTATTGAAGAATTAAAAGAACCTAAAGCAGTAATGCCATCCAGCTTAGCACAAGGAATTACTTCACAAGATACACCTGGTTACGGAACAACCCCCTCTTATTCAACTTCTACCCCCTCAGCAGCTCCTAGTCCTGCTATGCAATCAGGGACCGGAAGAAGAATCTGCCCCAACTGTGGTGCATCAGGTTTTGCTGTAAAAGAAATTGAAGATAAATCACGGATAATTAGTTACATACCAAAACCTATATATGCGAAGAAGCAAGTCTGCACGAAATGCGGTTTTGAGTTTTAAGATAGCAGTTTTCAATTGGAGCTCTGTTTATTTTCTCCCGAACAATATTTTTCTTTCTTGTTTTTCATAAATTATTAATAGGTTGTGAATGTAAAAGTACTTCTTACACTATATCATTAAAAATTGCCTCAACTTTCTACTTAAAAACCACTTTTAAAAAATTATTACATTTAAAAGAATTGGTGGAAAATTATATATAGTATAATTAAGATTATAATTTCAATTGGAAATTAACAGCTCATTGTAGTTTAATATGTCGGATATAAGGGATGAATTGTTAGGGAGCACTATTAATAAAAAGAGAGTAATTGGGGTAATATTAGTAGCTCTGTTGTTAGTTTCCGTATTTGCTTTCTCAACAGCTTTCTTTAGTTTTTTATTCAACTCACAAAGACCAAGTCCTAATAAACAAAAAGATGGATTGGATTATGAGTACGCCGATCCAACACCTCCTCCTTACCCTTTTGATGAAGATTTCTGGCAAGATTTACTCGATCAAGTTGATCCCGAAGATATTCCAGAGCTTCTTGATATGCTAGAAGAGATGTTTGATGGGGATATTGATGATTTAGATCTCGGTAATTTTTCTGAAGGATTACTTGATCTATTATTTTCTGGAGCAGGTGAAATGGAAGTATTTCGAGTTTATGATTATTTATCGTTTTCTAATATGTCAGATGTGTTATGGAAGTATGAAAGTTTTGATCAATATACCGGTACAGGTTGGGAATCCACAGCTGGTTCTGATCCTTATAATTTTTTCACTTACGGGGATTATTATTCCAATTACTTCCCCGATCCTGAACTTTTAACTCTAAAGATGCCAATATCTCCAAATATTGGATCCAATAACCTGATAATGCCTTCATTATTTTCTATTCCCTTTATTATGGAAGGCAGTATTTCTGCTCCAAATTTAACTGGTTCAGAACAATTATACAAAACTGATTTTAATTCTACAACAATGGAACTTTCTTTTACATCAGATGTTGATATCAATATGACTTTTGAATTATTTGGAGAACATCTTAAGTCTCCTTTTATAATTAATAGTTCCGCGGTGGAAGCAAGTTGGACTCCTGCTCCCATACAAAGCAAATATCTTCAATTACCTCCCACTATTGAGGTTTATAAAAGCAATAATCCATACTTTTCAAATCACACAGACATTTTAAATCAGACAATTATAGATGCTAATGATAATGCATTTGAAGTAGCTGACAAGATTAGGATATATTTGCAAACTCAATTTTCCTTTCCAATGTCTGCTGATGATTATGATCCTGCTCCAGATGGTATGGATGTTGTAGAATGGTTCTGTGAAACTCAACAGGGTGTCTGGTCTGATTTTGCTTCGGCTTTTTGTGCATTTACTCGAGCTTTTGGGGTATCGAGTCGATTTATTGATGGTTTTAATAGTATATTGATCGAAGAATTTTTTGATAATGATGAAGGGAAGGATGGATTTGCAATTAAATATAAAAATCTTTATAGTTGGTCAGAGATTTTTGTTCCCACAGATGTTTCAGGGAATGGAGAATGGGTCCAAATAGATGTTTTTGATAGCTTTGGAGCAGGGGGGAATCCATTTTTGGGGGGGAATTATAATATTACAGTCACACCAAATAAATTTTGGGCTAATAGACCAGATGTGATAAATATAACAGCTACCATGTCTTCCAATGTAGGAGATCCAATAGATAATAATAGATTAACTTTTACTGATTTGACTACTGGTCAAGAAATCGGTCAAGATTACACAGATTCATTTGGGAATGCATCAGTTCTTTACAATATTAACAATTCTCACGTGATAGGACCACATATAATCGAAGCAAGATATGATTTCTTTACCGCAGGGTTAAACCTCATAACAATCTTAGGTAATATAGGAGTCAACCTTACAAATGTAAATCCTATGTTGGTGAATCGTTCCGATGCTCTTCCAGACGCAGTCAATATTCAGGGTAATTTATATGATCCCTTAAATAATGAGCGAGTTATGGATGCAAGTGTCAATATCCTGTTGTTTCAAATAGGGACAAGTACTCAAGAATTTGGTGCATTTATTCCGTCTTCAATATTAACAGATAATAATGGTGTGTTTGATGCTCTTTTAGATTTAAATCCCTCAGTTTCAGCAGGGCAATATGAGGTCAGAGCAGATTTTAATGGGACATGGATATTGTATGGCTTTCCTTTCAATGTTCCTACTATTAATGATTCAAGTACTAGAATTGGTTTAAATGTTACTACTGCGTTAACCACTTGGTTTTATATTGATGGTGTAGCATCAGGTAATCCTAACTTACCATCTGTTGCGCGTTATCAAACTTTAAATCTTACAGCAAGAGTGATAGAAGAAAGTTTTGGTCCAGTTTCTAATAAAAGAGTATATTTTTTTGATTATACTAGAGGAGGAATCCCAATTGGATCCGATGTTTCAGATGCACAAGGTTACGCCTCAATTAATTATTTAGTTGGGGATAATAGTTCAACAGGACCAAATTTATTATATTCAACAATTGGTTCACAAACCAATTTTTCATATTATGTTTTAAATGAAGAACCTATAATTCATGCTATTTCGGGTCCAAATCCCCAAGTTATTAATCGTACTGGGGCGGGAATTACCCAATTTAATATTATAGGGAATATTACTGAAAGTGGGGATATAACTAAACCCCTCAGTTACTCAGTAATTACTTTAACATTGTTAAATGGTGGATCTAATTATTCAGCATATTTAGTCCCATTAGAAGGTTATCCATATCAAACAGATTCATCTGGCTATTTTGATCTGACTTTTGGAGTTGCTCCAAATACACCTCCTGGAAATTATACCCTAAGATTGGATTTCAATGGAACTGTTAACTTAATGAGCTATCCTTATCCTTACCTTTTTAATTTACCTTATATTAATACCTCTTCATTTTATAGTTTTGATTTAGAGGTTCAAGCTGATTCTTCTTTCTTATTTTGGATAGATGGTCAGCCTTCTGATGATGCTTACAATCCGATAATTAACAGAAATGATATCTTAAATCTCACAACCTATATCCATCATGCAGGTACTCCTATTGTAAATGGAGAGTGGGTTTATTTCTTTGATGCTACTCAAGATAATCTATTCATTGGTGCTGATCAAACAAACGCAGGATACGCTCAAGTCTTTTATTCCACAAACTTAAGCACAACAGCCGGACCTCACCTAATTTATGCTACTTGGAACAATAAATATAATTTTTCATATTTTATCCTCGATGCTCCCATAAATATTAACCTTGATATAAGTCCAGTACCTAGAGAAGTAAATCGATCTGGCACAATTGGAAGAAATTTCTTAATTCATGGATATTTAAACGATACCTCAAATGGAAATCATATAAGATTTAGTCAAATAGAAGTTCGTCTGTATAACGGCCCGACGGATGTCTCTTTTTACTTAAATGAGCCAAGATTCGTACAGCTTGGGGGAACAGGAGAAATTGATCTAACCTATTCTGTGTCTGCCTCGACGCCGGCAATAAATTACACTATCCAAGTGCTTTTTAATGGAATTTTTATTTATACAACTCCGTTCTATCCTCAATTCTTCAACCTAAATTTTCTTACCAATATGACGGATATTGCAATCTGTTCTTATGATTTGGAAGTATTTGATCCGGATGATATAGCTATTAATTTCTTTATCGATGGAAATCCAACCTTACCATTTTATTGGGATGGAGAACCTCCTGAACGTTATACTGCAGGTGCTTCTGTCAACTTCAGTGTTTCTGTACTGCAAAGTGGAGTTCCAGTTACTTCAGGCACAGTATCGTTTACTGATATTTTTACAGGTGATCCATTAGGAAATCCACTTGTAGTAGATGGATATGCTTCAATTTTAGTGGATACCTCAAGTTGGCACGGAGGTCTTCATCGAATAAGAACTCAATGGTCAGGCGCTGTTGCATTTAATATAACATATGTAATTATTAATGAGACAGTCAACATATTTTCTTCAATTGATAAAGCCTCAATATTGAGATCTGTTGATAGTTTCCGGGTTTCAGGAACTGTCCAAGAAGGGGGAGAATTTTTAACTGGATTAAGAGTTAACTTAATCCTTTTAGATAGTACTTATAGTGACGTATCAGGATATTTAATTGGGCCTCAAACTTTAACCACAAATGCAGTTGGATATTATCAATTTGATAATACAATAGATATTAGTTGCCCTCAAGGACAATACTATATCAGGATAGATTTTAATGGGACAATTGATGCTCCTGGTATATTCATGAGCGATTACATGATTCATAATAGTAGCGTGCTTATTCCAATTGATATTATTGCTGGAACTACCATTAGTGGCAATTATGAAACTAATATTGTTAAAGATGATTGGTATTTTGGTGACGATTGCTACGTTTATGGTTATTTAAATTGGGATAATGGAACTCCTATGGCAGTGATGGAAATCAATGTTACTATAAGGGATGGTACAGGTTCCATTCTAGCTACTCAAACCGGATTTACAGATGGGTTTGGTTTCTTTAATCTAACCTTTGTTGTAGGGGACTGGCCTGATAATGCAGAAGTATGGGTATACTTTTTCCCTGAGGATCCAATAAATTTTGGTATTCCTAATGGGTATTATATTCTAACTATACAAAAAGAATTTTTTAGAGCACCATAAATTTAGAATAGAGGTAGAATTTCATAGAATGGTAAAACATAAAATAATAGGAAAAGCTAACCATCAGCGTTCTAAAAAGAAAACTTTAACCTCTCTCCTAATTCTTATATTTTTTATATTATCTATTAACTTTTTCACTATATTCAATTTTTTCACAGAGCCCAACAATTCATATAATGAAAAGCACCCGAAAATGTCCTGGTTTTGGGCTACATTGGAACTTACAAACCCAGGAGAGGTAAATAATACGAGATTCACCCATTATGCTGCCATATCTGTTAGGGGCCACCTTTATAATAAAATAGATGGAACTAATAAAACCGGAATTAATGTAGCAATTGAAGTTGATGACATTATAGACATGGGCTTTACTGATGTAACTGATGGTAATGGGAATTTTGATATTAATTTTGTAATTGATGGAAATCTTGACGTTTATACAAGTCATAAAATAGAAGTTGCAGTTACCGATTCTGAACCAGGTGGCCCAGGAAGTGAAATTGAATATCCTCACTTTTATATGATAAATGTAAATGCTACATCTTATTTTAGTATCATCTCTAATGACAATCCATCAACTCCTAAATTAACTGAAGAGATGTTTAATTTGAATGGATATTTATACTATGATAATAATAATGGTATTCCTTTTGTAAGTGTAAACTATTTTTGGCTTGATGGATCCACAACAATTTCTTCGAGCTCATTTTTTACTGATATTTTTGGGTCATTGACGAGTATACAAGTTCCTATTACTGTTGCAAGCCAACTTACCCTGAAATTTAATTACTCAAATCCCCCATATGTTGATTGTTCTGAGATTTCCATAAATAACATAAAAACATTTTCGGATGTTACCTGGAATTTACTCATTGATTACACAGTCACAGAAGGAGATGATTATACTTTAACAGGTACTCTCTCCTCTAGCACAGATCCATCATTGAAAATAGGAAACAGAGATCTGGATATATATTATAACGGTAGTGTAGCAGACACTGTGACTACTGCTTCCGATGGAAGTTTCTCATCTACATTTCAATTACCAATGCAAAATGGGACAGCACCACTTCAGGTTGAATTAATTAATTCTGCAGGAAAAACTATTACCTCATCCATTCAGTATATCGTGGTTGAAAATAGGCCAATTTCTCCTGGAGGGGGAGCTGCATTGCCACCATTTATGATTTTTTCTCTGATATTTTTTCCAATTTTAATCTGTATCATTGTTGGATTAGCAGTCTATGGATTTTTCTTTTATAAAAAGCAAGAAGAAGAATCAAGAGTTGTAAATATACCACTAGAATCCAAGATTTCAAATTTAAAGATTCTCAAAGACACAGGGAGATTAGAAGAATCACTATCTTATCTATTTAATGCTATTTTTATGGATTTAGTAAGAGCAAAATATAATAGATTTCGAAAAGAAAATGAAACAATCAGAGATTTTGCAATTATTTCAGTAAAGGATCTAAAATTAACACCTTCCTCAATATATCCATTCATTCAACAAGTTGAGGAAATAATTTATGGTAAACCATATAAAATAACTGAAAAAGATTTCTATAAAACATGTGAATTATTTTCACCAATTTATTTTCAATTAACAGGGCATAATTTTGTTTTAAATTTTTAATCAAGATAATTATGAAAATTACAAATTCAAATATTAAAAAGAAGTACAAAAAATTATAAATTCAAAAGAAATTATTAATTAAATTATTTCAAAAAATACAGAAGTAGGTAAAAAAAATGGCTAAAAAGAAAAAAAAGGCACCTGAATTAGAAATAGATATAAAACAGAAATTTGAAAATGTAAAAGTATTAGTAGATACAAATAGGCCAAAAGAAGCAATAGCTTACATATATCTAGTCTATGATGATCTAATTAATGTGAAATTTAAGAAACCTAGAATGACGCATCAAACTATTCGAGAATATGCAATAACGTGCGTAAATGAACTAGAAAAAGGCTTAAAACCAGAATCAGTATATCCATTCATTAAAAAAATCGAAGATATAATTTATGGTGGAGTAGAACCGACTACAAAAGAATTAAATTTCACAATAGATTTATTCTCCAATCTATACAACGAAATTACTGGAAAAACTGTTAATTTCTCGTTATAAATCTATTTCAAATTATTAAATTATATATAAATAGCAACAATTATAAAAGTAAAAGAGAAGATGGTAAAACCAGGAAAAGCTACAACAAAAAGTATCAATATCTCAAAAGGGATAATATTTTCATTTTTCACGATATTTCTCATAATTTTTGGGATTGTGCTTAGTGAATTTTCGGTTAATTACCAAACATTTGATCCCGAAGGATTTCCTGTATTTTTAACCTATCTACCACTATTGTCTTATATTGGTTCCATATTTTGCGGTGTTGGTTTTATTATTGTTTTAAGGAATGCCACATCTCAAAAATCCCGCCAAACTCAATCTCGAAAGAAAATCAAGTCAGGGTCGGTTTACAAAAATGCTTTATTTCTAATTATCTTTATATTTTCTTTTATCCCAATTCTTTCTCCAATTATTGACAGGGGTGAAAACACTCAGCATTTCTCAGTATATAATGACCGTTGGAATGGAGCCTCCAAACTAAAAGACACAATTGAAGCAGAAGGGTACGAAGTTATGGCAGTACAGTCTAGTTTAAGTGCTATTGAACGATTAGATAAATCAGTTCTCCTAATATTGATGGGACCTAATCAGTTTTATGATCCTATTTTTGAAGTACCTTTCTTTATTAATTTTTTTAATGGATCCAACTCGCTTTTAATATGCCATGATCATGGTTCGACAAGTACTCTTTTGTGGGAAATTCTTATTGCAAGTGTGTTTAATCCGGATATAAGTGTTCCTTTAACTATTTTTCCAAATGGGATCTTACGTGATAATGCTTCATATGATACCACTCCAGAATTTCCAGTAATAAAAAATTTCAATCCACATGCAACTATGTCATATCCAAACGCAATTTCTCAAGTGATTCTTTCAAGGGCTTCTTGTGCTGTTGGGGGTGACTTTATTACTCAGTTTGGCTGGACATCTGTTGGAGAAACAACTATGTCAGGATTTATTGACAAAGATGGTAATAAGGAATATACTTCCCCGGAGGATGATCTTAATTTAGGTTTTATGAGTATAATAGATCTTGGATTTCCACTTCCAGAGACTTTTCCACTTGGAGGATATTCGCAACAAGTCTTTCTAGCTCACGAAATGGGGACTGTGGATCAACCTCGAATCTTTGTTTCGGCTGATGCTAGCTTGTTCAATAACGAGTTAATTGACGAGCCCGGTTATGATAACATGGATTTTGCTATCAATATTATTGAATGGTTAACCTTTGTTAATGATGGGAGAAGTAAAGATGAGTGGATTATCGCTTTTGATGAGGCTCATATTCGCCCAGAATATTCAAGGGATCTTACTTCAGCAGGTATCTTTGGATTTATTATGCAATATATAGTACACTTATCAACTAATCCGATTACCGCCTGGATTTATCCCGTTTTAGCCTTTTACACATTAAGAAAATATTTACCTAAAAAAGATAAAAAAGAAGAAGAAAGAAAAATAGCAGAAGCGGAAGAAAAGAAGGAGGAAAAGGCTCGATTTAGAACATCTTCGTTTTTTGCTCAAAAAATTGAAGAGTTTAGAGACAAAAGCAAATATGCAGAAGCCTTAAAATTATTATATCGAAGATTAGAAAGAAAACTTCACAACCAGATGAAAGGGCAAAAGATCAGTACTAAAAGTGTTGTAGATTTTGTTATTGCAAAAGATCCTTCTATAACAAAATCCAAGATAAAACGATTAACTAAATTTATGGATACAATCATTTCCATTAAAGATGGAAAATATAAAGTAAGAGATGAAGAAGATTTCGAAGAATTATTTTTTGAAATGAGTGATATTAATAATATGATATAAAATCATGTTTAAACTTTAAAAAAATAAAAAAAAAATCAAATAAAAATTGAAATAAATAAAAAATAAAAAGGTGAGTTAAAAAATGGAAACTTCAGATAAAGCTAAGTATTACGAGAAAGAAGAGATTGACGTCACACCTATTCGTGAAATCGCACAGGAGGTTCTCAGCGAAGTAAGTAGGGTTATTGTCGGTTATGGTGATATACTTCAACAACTTTTTATAGCACTCTTAGTGAATGGTCATGTCCTCTTAGAAGGAGTCCCTGGATTAGGAAAAACAGTTATGGCAAAGACTTTTGCAAATACACTCGGGATTACATTTCGAAGAGTTCAATTTACACCAGATTTACTCCCATCAGACATAACTGGAACTAAGATATTTGATCAAAATGAAGGGGCTTTCGTCTTAATGAAAGGACCGATTTTTGCAAATGTAGTTCTTGCTGATGAAATAAATAGAAGTGCTCCTAAAACTCAAGCCGCTCTTCTAGAAGCTATGGCTGAACGACAAGTAACTATTGAAGGTCAAACTCTTACTTTGGAAAAACCATTTATTGTAATTGCTACGGAAAACCCGGTTGAAATGGAAGGCACATATCCACTCCCAGAAGCACAAGTTGATCGCTTTCTGTTCAAACTTTGGTTAGACTATCCTGAAGACGCTGAAGAAGTAGAAATAATGAGAAGACAACTATCCGGAGATATAGCTTCAGTTGAAGCAATTACTTCAGGAGAGGAAATACTAGCAGCGCAAAGGATAATGAATCTTGTATATATAGATGACAGAATTCTCAAATATATCAGAGATTTGATAATTAAAACGCGTAACCATCCACAAATCGCACTTGGATGTGGTCCAAGAGCTAGTTTAACGCTTATGAAATCTTCTAAAGCACGAGCTGCTATTTTGGGTAGATCTTATGTCACTCCAGATGATGTTCGGGCATTAATCGTAGCAGCTCTAAATCATAGAATTCTATTAAAACCCGAAGCAGAACTAGAAGGTTTAGACTCAAAGTCGGTATTAAAATCGATAGTAGAGGAAATTCCAATCCCAATCTAAGAATCACCATCTTTTTTTAGGTTATGGTGAAATAAACATCATTAAGTACATAAACAAGGTTAACACCAGATAGGTGAATTGATATATTAGGTGGAAAAGGTAGAAGTTTAATTTTATTTGCTGTATTTTTCCTCACAGCAGGATTTGCTTTTGAAAATTATTTCCTTTTATATTTTGGAATTCTATTATTGTTTAGTACCATTATTAGTCTACCTGTTTTCTACTATAAAATGAACATTGAGGAACTCCGAGTTCATAGAGAATTAGAAAAAGAAAAAGTCTTTAAAGATGATTTCGTTCATATAAAAGTTATAATCGAAAATACTGGAAGAAATGGATTTGATTTTTTAGAAATTAGAGATAATTATAATCCTCAGCTTTTCAGACTAATTTTAGGAGAAAATTTTATATCCACTAGAATTGGACCAAAGGATACAGTGAAATTTTCTTATGTGTTAGAACCAAAAGTAAGAGGTGAATACGCTCTTGGACCTTTATCTATTATTGTTAAAGATAGATTAGGTTTTAATTCCGTAGAAAGAATTGTTCCTGATAGTGTTACTGATATTTTAGTATACCCCCCATACGATGATATTAAAAGAATTGAAATACTGGGTTCAAAGAGATCCCTACAATTAAATTATGGTTTACAAAGGTCAAAACAAAAAGGTCTTGGTTCAGAGTTTTATGGGATGCGAAAGTATGTTTTTGGGGATCAATTTAGACTAATAGATTGGAAAGCTAGCGCACGTACCCAATCGTTAATTGTGAAGGAATTTGAAGATGAACGGGATGTAACCGTAATGATTTTAGTCGACTCCTCGGAAACTATGGCAGGAGGGGCAATTGAAAATACAAAGTTTGAATATGCTATAAGAGCTTGTATGCTCCTAACAAAAGTGGCTTTAACTCGACGAGACAATGTTGGGGTGTTTACTTTTTCAGATAAAAAGAACTTTAAATTTCTAAAACCAAACAGTGGAGAAGATCACTTTTACCAAGTATTAGATTTCGTAGCACGTGTAAAACCTGAGGGGAAATGTAAGATTGGAGAAGCCATGGGACACTTTACAAGACGTTTTCAAAAACGTAGTTTAATTTTCATAATATCTGATTTGGAAGCAGATCCTAAAGAAATTAGTCAAGCCATAAAAAAATTGGTCCCATTCAATCATACTATAATTGTTATTAATCCCTTTAGTCCATGGTTTGAGATTCATGAAATTGATCTATCATCCACAGACAAAGCTCTAGCAGAAGCTATAAGTGAAGCAATGATGGAACATATCCTATTAATCAAGCAATCAGTTCGTAATGTTGGCATAAATCTTATAACATGTGGCCCTGATGATATGATGAATCAGATTCTGAGTAATTATATGGAAGCCAAGAAAAAAGGGAGGGCGTATTAAAAGATGGCGAGAACTTATCTCTTAACATTAAAAATAATTAACTTAGTATTTTATGTATGGTTGCTACTTATCTTCCTCTTAACTATTTTTGACTTCGACGCTGTCATTACCACCGCCGATAATGAATTAGTAATTTTGGCTTTTTTCGGAGCGGTTAGAAATGTTTTTTCTTATCTCATATATGGAGGGGGATTACTCATCGCTTTGATTTTTGCAATGGCAACAGCGGGAGCATATAGTCAATATATGTTTAAGTTTATCGAAACATTTTTCGAAAATTATTTAAGTGGTTGGTTCTCAATCGGTACTCCTAAATTAGGAGAGATCCCTGACTTAATTTTAAGTGAAGTAGAAGTGTTATTTAATGATCTGTATTTATTTGCATTTCAAATTTTAATTGTAGTTTCATTTATTTATGCTATCAGAGCATTCTTAAAAAGCGACCCAAAAAACCATCTTGTTGCTCTTGGCTCAATAATACTTATGATTGTACTCCCTTTAATGGTGTTTGGGTTAAGGGAAATGTTAGATTTATTTGGTCTCCATTTTGATTATTTAGATCAAATGGCAGATCCACTCGATCCTATCCTATTTGAAATTCCTATAGACAATTTTATACTTTTTATAGCAAGCCCCGTTATTGGATTTGCGATCATTTCTTATGTATTTTTAGAACTTGCATTTCAAATCAATTATACTGATACTGTAACAAAACCATCCTTAGAGAGGAGCGATAGACTTGAAGCACAATTAAATATTTTAGCACGTGAATCTCATTTTATTACAGCTAATGTTGACAAGATAAAAGAAGAAGCTAAAAAAAGAAGGGAAGAAATTGAACTTGATCATGAAGAGGGACTAGCAATAGGAAAGTTTTTTGCTAGAACAGGTAAAAGATTCTCATACGTAAAGGAAATGATTGAGAGAAGAAAATTAGAAGACGAAGAGAAAAAATTGGTAACTGCTGCTTCAAAAACAAGAAGACTTGGAAGATATATTAACCGTCTCTTTCAAGAAGATAGTGAAGCAAGAGATACATTAACAGCGAGCTCTTCCGCCCCTCGAGCTGGGAATCTAGCAATATCAACAGTAATAAATTTTGTTTATCGGGTTGGATTATTATTAATTATTAGCTTTATCATCATTCATCCTCTTTGGTTTTTGGATACGGTCATTCAATTACCTGATGCAATTACAGAAAGTGTTGTAATGTATTCTCCAGAAGTAATTATTGTATTATTACTACCAATAATGTTGCTCTTTCCTGTTATATCACAATTAATTTCTTTTGTAAAACATAGAAACTTAATAATACGTTTGCAACAAGAAGGGAGAATAAAAGAACTTCTGACCTCTGTGGGGGATTATGTTAAAATTGAGCAAGCTGAAAAAGATGAAAAAGAGGAAGACACAACTGAATCAGTTGCAACTGAATCTGTGACATAAGGTTGATTAATCTAAATTCATAATAAATTGTGCTAATTCTACCTTTTTCTTTAAATTTATCATTAATGTATCATAACAATAGCATTTTATTCCCAGTTCTTCAATCTTAGGTTTTAGCATATGATCTTTATTATCTATAATAAAATGCCCTAAAAAATCTTGATAGAATCCAGCAACACCTACACATGAAACTTCTAAACCTAAACATTTCATTAACTTATCAGCAGGTCCTTTCACTGTTACTCCTTCAATAATTGGACTTATTCCATACACTTTATTCTTAACTTTTGAAAGAGCTTTCCTAATATCCTTTACTCCTAAAATTGTGCCGATTGATACTATTGGATTAGAAGGGCATATAATAATTTTCTTAGCTTTTTTTATATAAGTAAATACCTGTTCTAAGGCCCTAGCATCGTTAATTCCCCTGAATTCTATATTCAAAACCTCAGGTTTACATTGATATTTTATAAAAAATTCTTCAAAATGGATCCAACCCTCAGGAGTTTTTATATATGTCTCAACAGGCTCATTACACATCGGAATAAGTTCAGCTTTAATTCCTAAATTATTACATATCAGTTTTGTAATTTGGGTTTTGTTTAATCTCTTTTTAAATAAATCTGTTCGATAGATATGAGTAGCTAAATCTTTATCACCTGCATTAAACCAACCTGTATTATAATAATTCTTAAGAACGCTGAGGCAATTAAACGTATCTCTTTGATAACCCCAACCTTTTTCCTTATCTACTACATCAGCTAAAGTATAAGTAATTATATCCAAATCAGGGCAGATCTTAAGACCGAATAATTCAATGTCATCACCGGTGTTTACAATAATTTTCAATGATTCTTGATCTACGATCTCAGCAATTCCTTCAATTAATTTTGCTGCACCAATCCCTCCCGCCAATATTAAATAATAATCCTCACCCATATCTAATTCACACTCTTAAATTTTTGGTTCAAATATTATTTTTTGTAGCTCTTTGCGAGGTGGGGCTTGAACATTCGAAAGGGGATAACCTACAGTGAAAAATGCCATAGGTACATAGGAATCAGGAAGATTAAGAGTTTGATTTATTATATTCTTAGCAAATAAAGGAGCACAATACCAACATGCCGCTAATTTTTTTATTTCAAATGCAAGGAGTAGATATGTTGCTGAAGCACTGATACTTTGGATTCCTAAAATGAATTCATTTTGCAGCCTCTCCTCATCAGGATATTTTTCTAACTCTAATTTGTCCAAGCATAACAATATCATAACTGGGGCATTAACAAAATTATTTTTAGTTTTCTTAATTTTAGCCTCAATGAACTCTTGTGATTTACCATCTTTTTCAAGATCATTTTTTAATTTTCGATTCATTTTATTAATTAATTTTATCCGTAAATCATTATTTTCTATTATAATATATCTCCATTGTTGTCTATTGTGTGCATTTGGCGCCCATCGAGCTACTTCTATACACTCTTCAATAATATTTCTGTTTACTCTCTTATTTTCAAAAGATAATTTATAACTTCTACGATTTTTCAATAACTTAATTAATTTTTCACTTATAGGTTCTCTAAACAAATCAATTTCTTTATTCCTAATAATAGAGTCAATTTTTGCATCTACATTAAATTCAAATTTATAGCCTCTTATTAAGACGGCAGGAATTCCCTCATCAGCCTCACCCATTACTATTTGAGCTGCTGAAGCAAGACTATCTACCTGACCAATCATAGTAGTTTGAAGTTCATACCCAAATAAATCCTTTTCTCCTCGTTTATCTAAAACTGGATTTATTCCAGAAACTCCAATAGCGATTCCAACAGATCCTATCCTAAATGGTCTCCCGAATGAGTCCGATATAATAACCCCTACATCTTTAAAGGTCTGTCTTTTAATCTCTTTTCTTATGTTTTCGGCATCTTGATCCGGATTTTCAGGCAGTAATGAAATAGTTTCTTTTCCTTCAACGTTAGATTTATCAATTCCTGCATCAGCACAAACAAACCCATGTTTAGTTTCGGTTATTAAAACGTGCTCTTCTTTTATTATCTCCTTAGATTCGTCTAAAATTGCTTGAATTAGATTAGGATCTTTTATTGGAAGCCCTTGTATTTTTGATTTCGAAGAGATTTTTTTATACAATTCAAGAGCTTTCTCACTTGGTGTGATTTCATTCAAATTTCTTGTTCGACCGTTGCTTTTGGATATTAACGACTGAGCTATTACTATTATATCTCCATCAAGTATTGATAATCCTCTTTTATTTAGGCTTTCTAATAATAGCTTTGGAATATTATCCCCTTTTTTGACAAGTGGAATATCCTCTAGACCAAAAATATTAATTCTATTTGTTAAATTCATATTAAATCAATTTTTAATATTTGAATATCTTCTAATGTCAGATTTCTTACTCCGAGCTAATTTTTCAAACTTAGCAGGAATGGCACAACAAGCAGAATAGTATTCATATTGAATTTCAGAATTTTGCTCTTTTAACCATTTTAAAGTATCTCTCGAAGGGATTTCAATTCTTGTTACTCCTGATTTTATGGCGATTTTCTCCACTTCTACTTTCACATTGCCACGGGGTCTCATACAACCAAGTGAAATTTCTGATAATGGAAAAATGAATCTAATCACGGAGATTACTTTTCCTATCATTTCTGGCTGGGGAGTTTCAAAATCTAGCTTAGAAATTTTAGGAGGAATTAATACAATAACAACTATTAGAGGTGGTTGCCCTAGGTTTTCTTTAATAAATTTTAATGATTCTAATTCTTTATTGAGTTTACCAAAATGTAAACCAACACAAATATGAGGTACAATGTGGAGATTATATTTTTTTAATAAATCAATAGCTCTTTTATACTCATTTAAATTGATATCTAAATGGTAAATATCTCGGACAACCTCCTCATCCATGTTAATATCAAAGGACACAATATCTACATTGGCTTCTGCCAGTTTTTTAGCAGTTTTTTCATTTAAAAGTCCCGTATGAGTATTTATTATCAATTTCGTTTCTTTCTTCACTTTCTTAATTGCATCTAAGAAATTGTATAAAGGAACTGAGCCATTTATCTCACTTCCACCGGAAATTAAAGCACCCACTCCATTTTTTTTTGAGAGATCTATTAAAAAATACTCTAAATCATCGTTATCTAATATTTCTTTCATTCCTTTCAAATACTTTTTATTGCAATGTTCACATTCTAAAGCGCAATTACTCCCTGTTACACTAATTGCAGGGAATTTTTTGGTTGGATTATAAATTTTCAAAATATTTCCAAAATTGCTCCGAGTAATATTCTGAGCTAGCTCAAAAAAAGGTTCTAAATCTTTAGATTCTAAATTTAAAAATTCTGAAAAATCTAACCATGATGCATCTCCAGAATCTATTTTTTCAAATAATTTTTTACTCATATTTTTTTAACCATTTTAAATTTGAGTATTTTTCATTTACCAAACTCTTAGCAATATCTTCCTCTTCTTCTGAAAAAATCTTCTCTTCAAGACTTATCCCTAAAGATTGTTGGAAACCCCGTTTCAATGAAGTTATCAACTTTTCTTCATCATAATTTTGTATATAATTTTCAATTCCAATGCATTTAGCCCTTACGGACCTTACCATCCGAGATTTCCCCACATTTTCAGGTGCTTTTAATACAGAATACATCAAATCTGGATCTAAATCTAACAAAATGGTCCCATGTTGGAGAATATAACTCTTTTTCCTTACTTGTGCATTCCCAGAGAACTTTTTTCCGTTTAATAAAATAGCAGGACAATGTATAATATCTTTTTGAGGTGTTAAACCATAAAATGTGAGCCCTTGGATAATCCCTTGGGTGATAATCTCAAATTGTTCTATTACACTTTTAGCTCCTAAATTCTCTAAAAATTTTATAGGGCACACAACTGAATATGTAATCTCCCTTGTTTCATCATGAAAGACTGCTCCCCCCCCAGTAATTCTTCGTACAACATTAAATCCCCTTTTTATTGCAAAGTCAAGGTTAATTTCATTATTTAAGCTTTGATTTCTCCCAATACTCGCTGTTGATGGTTTCCATTTATAAAATCTTAATGTATTTGGTGATTTCTTTACAATTGCCATTTCTAATATGGCTTCGTCTAAAGCCATATTCCAAAATCCATTTCTAATATCTAATGGTAAATAACGCCATGTATCCATTTTTATTCAAAATTTCTTTAATTTACTATTTTATACAAAACTTCAAAGATTTTTTCTTTTTCATTTTCAATTAAACTACGAGGAAAATTATAAGTAGGACCGGATGGTTTTGAAGTATAATATGGACGATTACATCCTGGACATCCTGATGTGAAGAATGCATTAGTATTATTGATAATATTTCTTAAATCTTGTTTGCTGATATTGATATTGATGAGAATTCCTTTCATGTTAAAAGTGAAATCTTTAAGAGTTTTTTCTTTCTCAACAATAAGATATCTCCCTAGTTGTAACTTTCTAAAACTTAAAAGAGATGGTTGAGTTTTGTATTCGAACTTTGTTCCTTTTATAGGAGTAAAAGCGAATAGTGAAACTAAAATTTTTAATTTATGTAATTCTTCAATGCGTTCAATTACATCCTTTTCTTTTTCTCCTAATCCAATTATTAGGTGAGTACTCACAAAACCATCAGAAAAAATTTCCAATGCTTCCATCAACTTATTAATATGATCATCCCATCTATACGGTCCATTTACTCCTACACCTTTGATATCATCAAAAATCTCAGGCGTTGTCCCATCCAATGCAATTCCCACTCTTTCAACTCCAATCAACTTTAACTCCTTTAAATTTTCTCGGGATGTTGGAGGAATAGCAACAGATATCGGTATATCTGTATTATTTCTAATATGAGTAATAATTTTTATTAGATCCTTTATATTTTCAGGATAATTGAGAGTTTGTATGCAAATTCTTTCAAATTTTTGTGATGAGCGTAAATACTTTAATTTTGTTAAGAAGTCTTTAAATGAAAAGACAGGCCAGTTGACTCGTGAGAGCATTCCCTCAGACCCCTGATAAGAACGTGCTTGAGGACAAAATCCACAATTAGCTGTACAATGACCTTCTTTATGAGTCATTATGTAACACGTAGTAGGAAGGTCTTTGAATTTCACAATTGATCCTAATCTTAAAGCTGAAGCACTCCCAATAGATACTCTTATTTTTTCAATATTCACAATTCTCACTAGTAAAAATAGGAAATTAAGTTTTATTGCTTCGTATTATAATGTACTTATTCATAATAATTAAACCTGTTTAATGAAATATCCAGATTTCTCAACTCAAAAATTCCTACATAAAAAATTTATTGAATCAATTATTAAAATATTAAATATTTAGTCTATCCTCTAATTTTAAGAGAAGTGTTATAATTACATGGTTGAATATAACTCCGAAGAAATCGAAAAGAAATGGCAGGAAAAGTGGGAAAAAGATAAAATTTTTGAAGTCAAGGTAGATCAAAAGAAAAAGAAATACTATGTATTAGAAATGTATCCATATCCCTCAGGTAAACTCCATATGGGCCATCTTAGAAATTACACTATTGGAGATTGTTATGCTCGTTTTAAAAGAATGAATGGATTTAATGTAATCTACCCGATGGGTTATGATTCGTTTGGAATGCCGGCAGAAAATGCAGCGATAGATCACGGCATTAATCCAGAAGAGTGGACTGAAAAAAATATAGATACAATGATGAATCAGCAAAAAAGGATCGGTCTTTCATATGATTGGACAAGAGAGATATATAGTCATAATCCCAATTTTTATAAATGGGATCAGTGGTTTTTCTTACAAATGTTAGAAAAGAATTTAGCTTACAAACAAGAAAGTTATGTCAATTGGTGTCCAAAATGCGCTACTGTCATAGCTAACGAGCAGGCTCAGGGAGGAAAATGTTGGAGGTGCAATTCAGTTGTCGATCAAAAATTTTTAACACAGTGGTTCCTAAAAATTAGAGATTATGCGGAAGAATTACTCCAAGGATTAGATATTGTTGATTGGCCAGACAAAGTAAAAATAATGCAACGCAATTGGATTGGAAAATCGGAGGGAACAATTATAAAATTTCCGATTGTCGGAGAAAAAAGAACGGTTGATATTTTTACAACGAGACCTGATACACTCTTTGGTGTAACTTTTATGGTTTTTGCTCCAGAACATCCTTGGGTTCGTGAATGGGTAACTGGAACAGAATATGAAGAGGATTTCAAAATTTTATATGAAGAGGTAATGCATCAAGATAGGTTTGAAAGAACAGACATTGAGATTAAAAAGAAAGGCATGTTTATAGGTAAACATGCAATTAATCCAATAAATAATGAAGAAGTACCTATTTACATCGGAAATTTCGTCATTTATGAATATGGTGCTGGTGCTGTTATGGCAGTGCCCGGTCATGACCAAAGGGATTTTGAGTTTGCGAAGGAATATAACATCCCGATTAAAATTGTGATTCAACCATATGATTACGAAATAAATGAAACTAAAATGACTCGTGCTTATGAAAGCGATGGTATTCTTGCAAATTCAGAAGAATTTAATGGGATGGAAAATCGATCAGCTATTAATGCAGTAACTGAAAAACTAAATCAGAATGATATGGGGCATGCTACTATAAATTATAAGCTTAGAGATTGGGGAATTTCTAGACAACGTTATTGGGGTTGTCCAATTCCAGTAATATATTGCAAAAAATGTGGAATGGTACCTGTACCTTATAATGATTTGCCCGTATTTTTACCAAAAGATGTTTCTTTTGATGGAATAGGTAACCCCTTACAAACAAGTAAAAGTTTTGTAAATACAAGATGTCCGAAATGTGGTAACGATGCTAAACGTGAAACTGATACTATGGATACATTTGTTGATAGTTCTTGGTATTTCTTTGCCTTTTGTGATCCCCCCTCTGTTGAAGCAAAAATTCCATATAATAAAGATATCGTAAATTATTGGGGGAATGTAGATCAGTATATTGGAGGTATAGAGCATGCAATAATGCACTTAATTTATGCTAGATTTTTTACAAAAGTAACTAGAGATTTAGGATTACATAAATTTGATGAACCTTTTCAATCTTTGCTAACCCAAGGAATGATAAATAAAGTCCATCCATTTTGTCCTAACTGTAATGCTTTCCTTATGGAAGCTGATTTAGAAAAAATGAAGTGTAAAATATGTGGTAATACGGATCTTATCCAAAAATCTGTAAAAATGAGTAAGAGTTATGGAAATACTGTTGATCCTGGAGAAATTATCGAAAAATATGGTGCAGACGCAGCAAGATTTTTTATATTATTTGGAGCAAGCCCATCATCAGGATTAGAGTGGTCTGAAGAAGGGGTCGACTATGCTTATAGGTTCATAAAGAATACCTTTATCTTAGTTTCTGAACCTCCAGAAATTATAAGAGAGGAGCTAAATGTAAGAGATACATTAGTTCAGTATTATATGAATAAGACTATTAAAGAATTTACAGAAAACATGAAGGATCTCGCAATAAGGAATGCTGTGAATAATGTTATCCAATTTGCTTCAGAACTCGGGAAATATAAAAATGAAGGCGTGAATAAAGAAATCTATAAAGATTGTTTGGAAAAGTTAACATTATTACTTCATCCTATAGCTCCTCATATGACTGAGGAAATTTGGGAAAGTTTTGGGAAAAAGGGATATTTGAGTCTTGCAACTTGGCCATCCTATAACAAAGATCTACTAAGTGAAGAATCAGATTTCAAATGGAAATTAATGAACAGTATATTAGAAGATATAAATAATATAAGGACTATAGTAAAAAAAGAAACTATTGAATCTATTTCCCTTATAATCGCTGATAGTTGGAAATTGAAGTTTTATAATACTTTAATGAAAATCCTTGAAGAAACTATAAACCAAGGAGAAGTAATGAAACAGCTAATGAAAGATAATGAATTCAAAAAACATAGCTCTCAAATAGGTAAAATTGTCAGTATAATCTTACGAAATATTGGGAAATATCCTAAATATACACTGTCTTCAAATGAAGAATATCAATTTTTCAGTGAAATTAAACCAATAATTGAAAGAAAGTTTAAATGTCAAGTTGAGGTCACTTTTGAGAAAGACTCAAAAGAACAAAAAGCTACCCAATCACTCCCTGGTAAACCGGCTATAGTAATTATATAATAATACTTTATTTCTCGGTACTAATTTGTTTTCAGGTGTATTTTATTAATTTAAGATTAAACAAATTATTTTTATACCTAAAACATTAAATCAAATTAAATATGGGTTTAATTAAATCTAAGCAAAATTATATGGTGTCGGTATACACATGACAATATATGAACTTAGTATCATTTCAACGACAGGTTTCCCATATTATAATGCTGTAATTAATCCCGTACCTGAAGGTGTAAAAATTTTCCTTAGATTTTTTGATTTCTCTAAAGATAAATCTTTACTTCATGATCAATTAGATCCTGATTCAAAATTCGATCTAACTGCAGGGTTAATATCAGCATTATTTGAATTTGCAAGAAACATCGATAAAAAAATTGAAAGATTAGAATTTAAAGCAAAAAAAGCAAATGAAGCACCTAAAAAAAGTAAAAATGAGAACCCATTTGAAGGAGATGTGTTAATTACCACCCAGACTGAATCTTTTTTATTACATAAATCGGTAAAAGAAAAGATAAAACTAATCTATAATAACTTTATTAACATTAAAACCCCCCTTGACTCTGCGGATTCAATAATAGAAAATGAAGAAAAGAGAATAATTGATATCTTAACTGATTCCAAAGCAAGAAAGCATATTACAGACCATCAAAGTGAAATTAAACGTGCAGCAAATGGTTTCTTAAGCGAAATGAAAGAATACGGGTTATGGGGTATATGTTTAACATCTTTCGATCTCTCTCCAATTATTGCTTACGGCAAGAAATATTCTCTAATTGATATTAATGAAATCTTAAGACGCATTGGGTTTATACCAGATATTATTCCCTTAGAGTGGATTTATAGAACTTCATTTCTCTCTGATAAACAAATTCAAGTGTGTATTATAAAATCAGGTGTAGGAATTACAGTTGAAGAATCTCTATTTGAACCATATTTTTATCTGCTTTTTGCAGATCCACAAAGTTATTTTGGGGAATTCCCAGAAAAATTAACAATCGCATTTAACAACATACTAGGATGAAATTAATTCATTCTTAAGTCAATAGAAAATTTGACTATATTTTGGTTAAATTTAGTTCTAAAAATAATGTTCTAATTAATTGTCTTTTCAGCAGCATTTATTATATGAGCTAATGAATCTGCTTGAAGTGAAGCACCTCCTACCAAACCACCGTCAATATTCGCTTTTCTAAATAGATCTTCAGCATTGGTAGGTTTAATCGATCCACCATATTGAATCCTTATCGAGTTGGCTGCTTCCTTATCAAATTTTTGTCTTAAAGTTTCGCGTATGTAAATATGAATTTCCTCGGCTTGTTCTGGAGTAGCTGTTTTCCCTGTACCTATTGCCCAAATTGGTTCGTATGCAATCACTGTCTTTATAATCTCTTCTTTATCAAGATCCTTAAAAGTTCCATCTATTTGAGATTTAATTACCTCTTTAGTTCTACCAGATTCTCTTTCTTCTAAATGTTCCCCAATACAAACTATAGGTTTTAAACCAACCTG
Organism: Promethearchaeota archaeon; assembly: GCA_019894975.1. Taxonomy (GTDB): domain Archaea; phylum Asgardarchaeota; class Lokiarchaeia; order Sigyniarchaeales; family SOKP01; genus Loki-b32. Next base: position 145,364 of record JAGXNO010000002.1, read on the forward strand.
CAAGGCTTTCTTTAATTTTCTATTAATCAAATCATCTGATTCATTGAAAATATTTCTTCTTTCGCTGTGCCCTAGAATCACATATTCCACACCTATTTCTTTTAAAAAATTTGGTGAAATTTCCCCTGTAAATGCACCAGTTTCTTCATAATACATGTTTTGAGCTCCGAGTTTTATGTTAGTCTTCTTTACAATATTAAAAGTCTCTATTAAACTAGTAAATGGAGGAGCGATCATAACCTCAACATTATCACTCTTTTTTATTAAAGGAATTAATGCTTTAAGCATCTCCTTAGATTCATTTGGGGTACCTCTATTCATTTTCCAATTTCCCCCAATTATTGGTATTCTCATTTTAATGTGCCTTAAATCTTATTTAAGTAGTATAATTTATGGATATAATTCAATTAAGGTTTAGAAACTATAAATTTCTAACGTAAAATGCAAAAAAAATAAAATCAAAAAGAAGAGAAATAACCTTACTCCGCTTTTGGGAGTTTTTCAGGTAAATGTGTTGCTTCTAAAAGCTTTTTTACTTCTTCTATATCGGGGGCCATTATTGCAGGCAAACCTAATTGAGTGCGTCTCCTTTCTATAGCAGGTTGCATTGGGATTGCTTTACCATGTTCCAAAACAGTCGATGCTTGACCTGTATAATGAGCTGGTGCTTCTCCTCGTTCTACACTCATATTTTTTAATAGTGTAAAAATCTCAGTAAGTTCGACTTTTTGAGGGCATACCTCGTCACAAGTATCACATACAGTACATCCCCAAATATTAAAAGCATTTTCTGGTCCAAATATTTTTTCTTTTAATCCTAATAAAGCATCAAGAATCAATCTTCTCGGATTATATCTACCCTCTGTTACTTGTGCCACAGGGCACGCACCACTACATGTAGCACACTGGTAACAATATGCTAGCGTATTACCAATATCATGACTAAGGATTTGGTTTCTGAATTCAAAATCTATAGTTGCCATATCAATAATTCAGTTTATCTTAATATTAGGTAGTATAACTCATTGTCGATTTTAAAATTATTTCTTTTAATTTTCAATTTTTAAATTAGATATTATTATACAATTCAAAATTCTTTAAGTTAGGCAATACATGTTTAAATTTTTAAATTGTAAATGAAATTAATAAAAGCGATTAAATATTTGATCTCCCAATAAAATACAACATAAACAAATTAGCTAAATACTCAAAAATGTAATTATTATGACAAATATCGAAGAATTAAAAGAATTTGGACTCGATGTCCCCGATACCATGAAAGAAGGTAAGGTTATACTCGATGTCTATACAACTTGGTGCGGGCCTTGTAAATTCCTTAGCCCAATTCTGGAAAAACTAAAGATTGAGGGTTTAATCAAACTAATAAAAGAGGACCTTGACAAGAATAGACCTCTAGGCGAACGATTCAATGTTACCGCTATTCCCACCTTAATTTTCTTCAATAATGGTGAACTCTTGAACCACCCAATAGAGGTACAAGGCCAAATGTTGGTGAAAAATGGATTGATGGTTGGGGCCGCCGGCGAAACCGTCCTTCGGGAAATAGTAGCCGCAATGTAATATCTAATAAAATAGGACGATTTTTTTATAAATTCATCTGATTAAGCACACATCTTTGATGGGATTTCTTAATGAAATCCAAAAATTCTTTTTCTTTATTAAATAATTTCAATATTAATCTGAGAAAAATGCAAATTTAGATAATCCTCATAAAAACGAATTATCTGATTATACATTTGACAATCATACAAATAATCTATTAATTGAATTAAAAATTTTTTATTTAATGAAATTTTTTCAATACTAAACTTAATTTAAGAAAGTAAAATAGGACTATGAATTTTTCGAGGAAAGAATTAATAGAATCAGATGCAACAATGAACCAGATGAGAAATGCCATTTATGAGTTAGCTCGTATTATGGAGAAAAATGGAATATCAGATTTAAAAAACAAATTACGCGGGATGGGAAAAGAAATGGGTAAAACTTTTCCTAACTATTGGAAACCAACTGAGACAGTTACCTTGTCTAATATAAAGGATGTAATTACTACCATTTATCAAAAAATTTTGAATAGTTCTATTTCGATTGAGATAGATGAATCGAAGAATATAATAAAAGTGCGAGATCAAAATTGCGCTCTTTGTAAATATCATTATGATGATATAGAAATTGCCGGATGTGAAATTATTATAGGAATGGTTTCTGAGATTATTTCTCATATAAGTAAAGAATCTAATGATGCTTCAGAGTTTTCTTTCGAACCATTTGAAATTTTAGAATCTCGAGCATTTGGAAATAAAACATGTATTCAAGTATATAAATATAAAGTAAAAATGAGGGGCTAAAAATGGGAGCATTTCAGTGGTTAATGAAAAAAATTACAAAAGTTTTTGGCCGGTCTACTAATGCTTTATTCTATACATTACTTTATAGGGAAATTCTTAAGGAAATTAATGAAATTTCTAAGAATGAAGAAGATAGCCTAGTTATACTTAGAGAGATCGGAAGAAGAGCGGGTTATGAATCCTGTGAACGTCATTCTAACATCTTTAAATTTATGCCAGGATCTCCTCAAAAAATTTTAGATTACTTTGAGATTCTATGGGTCATTGTATTTGGAACGGAGTTAGATGATTATTCTTATGAAGAAATTCCTAAAGAAGGTAAATATAATGATTACGTTATGAAAATCAGTAAATGCCCAGTTTGTGCAGGGTATGGTCAAGATAAGGAAGATTCATTTGATTTCAATAAAATTAGATCAGAATCAGTTGAAGGTTTAGCTTGTGGACTTTGCGGAATGCTAGAAAGTGTCGCTAATTACATTTTAAAGATAAAAAGGAATGATTATCGTATTGAAATAGTTGAACAAGCCTGTATAGCAAGAGGAGGAGATTGTTTACAATTCATTTGTAAGATCCATGATTATAAAGAATGGCAAGAACTTATGGATTCAAGAGTAAAAAGAAGAAATGCTCTAGGAATAAATCTTGGTGAGAGTTTAGAAGAGGAAGAGATCATCCAAGAAACTAAACTTGATATTATTGACAAACTCCAAGACGTTATATCAATTGATAAATTAGAGGAATACCTTGACGAGCCATTAGAAACTATAAAGGAAAAAGTTTCTGACATTATAAGAGATAAGTTGAATATGGAACCTGACCACTTTTTTGATTACTTCCGGAATTATGAGGAGGATATGATTAAAATTATTGGCTATTTAGGTATTCACCTCTTAAATGAGTATGGGGGATTGCTTGAAAAAGCCCTCAAGAATGAGTGGTTAGCAAAAGTTTTTGGATATATTTTTAGACAACTTAAAGAAATGACCTTACTTTTTATCCCACTTGATGTAATCCGAGATTATAATGAATTGCTTGTTAGTTTTCTTGATGGTTTGGCTCCCGTAGAAATGGTGGATAATGTAAAACAATTCACCGGAAGAGATACAATAAACTTCCTTTTTGAAGGAGCTCAGATGGCCCTTGAAAACTTAGGTATTGAGTTCTCCGAATTAAAAGAGAATGTGTGGGAAGAATTAAAGAAAGAAAGGGAAGATGATTTAATTCCTTCCGAAACAACAACAATTGATAAAACTCGGGAAAGTATCCCTCAAATTATAAGCATTGTCCAAGAAATATTGATGATCTTTAATGATATACTTACCTTACCAATTAGAGTTTTAATCTCTGAAAGTCATTATGGGTTAAAAACAGCAATCAATTCTGTTGTCTCTGAAGAAGAGGGCCTTTATGGGTCAATAAAGGAGCGTTTTGATAATATATTTGACCACATCGAAGAAATAAGAAAATAAATTTTTACAAATTTTTTGAATTAACCTCTTTCTTTAATATAAAAATAGTACATCTGATCTACTACATATTGCCAGAAAAATCTTTCTCTTAGAACATCATAATGAGATTTTCCTTTTAGACTCGTCAATTTGGCTATATCTTCAGATTTAATTTTCCCCTCCTTAACTAAATCCATTCGAGCCATAAATTGATCTTTTAGCTTGATATTCCTTAAAATAAGAGAAATTGCCTTCGAAATCTTACTGATTATTTCCTGTAATTCAATACTATCATCTTGTCGAAAAACATCAATTTGACCTAAGAAATCCTTAACTCTAACCAAAATTTGATTCTTATCATAATAGCCAATTTTTTTATCTGGATTAAGATTTTCAGACAAATAAAAGATAATCTTCTCTATAATCTGTTCATTAATATTAAAACTTGATAATTCTTTCGTTAGCTTACCTAAAAACTTTCTCTTTAAATATTGTTTAAATTTAATTATGATGGCTTCAGTTTCTTTTTGATCAGAACATATTTCAATAATTTCTCCTTTTGGGGTTGAATATGTAAAACCAAATCCCTGTGGTCCCAATCCTCCAAGGAGAACCATGGAAATACTAAAAAACTTGTAAAGCTTTCCCCCTGAAATATTATCTATGTTTTTTAAAATATTTTCTGGTGAAATAAAATGCATTTTTTGAGCAAATTCTATACTAATCCTCTCAAGATCATAATTTAACACGGGATAAGGAATTTTTATGTACATATATTTATCTTCCTTATAGTTCAAATGAACACTATCTTTATCAGGTTTGTTTATAGAGGAAAAATAATGTTCCTTGAATTTTTCCATGAACTCTCGTGCAGAACTTAAGTATCTTACACTTAGGCCATAAATGGTATACTGATTAAAAAAGTGGTTTTTAACATTATACATAAAACTATCTCTATCTGGGAAATATTCATTTGTAACCTCCTTGAGATAATTATAAAGAATTTTTGGAAATTCTAAATACACATAATTAATTAGCGAGTCTGATACTCTTCCAAACAAATCGGTAAGATTATTTAAAAAATGCGCATCCTGTTTGATTAAATTTATTGCCTTCAATTCTTCTGGACTTATTTCCTTTGTTAAAAGTCCATATTCATTACAGGCTCTTATAATATCAATTTGGTCTCCTAAAGCAGAAATATGATATTCATTTACAATTCTTTTAGTACAATTTAGAAGTAGTTCTGAAATATATTCAAATCGCTGGGGGATTTTATTTATATCTATAAAAATATCAAAATCCACGGATTTGTCAAATAAATTTTTGAAATTATTAAAATCACCCACTTCGAGATACGTTGCTAATCCATGATAATATTTTTTTTCAAGAGCACTTTTATCTTTTGAAACTGAAAAAATTACTTTGAGTTGCTCTAAAAAATCATCTGAATGCTTCATAAAACTAATGATTACGAATTTGTTAAATCGTAAGATATATTAATCTAAAAGACGAGCAATATTCTGTGAAACACTTTGAATATTGAGAAATACCATCCCAAGAGATGCATCAGCTTTACAAAGAGTACAGAGAATTGCATTTTCTCCGCTTTTTGACAAGATAATGTTACCCTCGACACCTTCTATAAGGATTCGTTTTAAATCCCCTCGAGCAAGTTCTTCTACAGCACGTTCAGAGACGCTTAAAATGGCAGCACTCATCGCTGAGACTATTCCGTCATTTACATCCCTAGCAAGAGCAGAACATATTGGTAGACCTTGCACACTCACTATCGCCGAACCTTGAATATCCGGATTAACTGCTTCCATTTGCCTTAAAAGATCGGTGAGTTCAGCGATGTTTTCACTCAAAAATTAATCAACTTGAATAAATAAGTGTTAATATTCTAATAATAAAGTTATATTATAAAATTATTTTTATTTTTGATATAATTTTAATGTTAACTTTAATATTAAAGTTAATACTTATTTAAAAAATATTTTTATCAAAATCCACATTAGTAATTTTAATGACTGAGAATCAAAAATCAAATAGTGAAACACAAGAAAAAAAAAGTAAGGAAGAATTGGAAAAAGAAGAAGAAGAACGAATTAAATTAGAATCACTTAGAAAAGCAGGAAAAATCGCTAAGGAAGTAAAAGAATACATTAAACCCAGAATCAAGGTGGGAACCAGTGTTTTAGATATTGTTTCAATAACTGAGGCGAAAATTGAAGAATTAGGTGGTTTGTGTGCTTTTCCTGTAAATTTATGTGTAAATAATATTGCAGCACATTATACTTCTCCCTTAAAAGATGATGGGTTAATGATTAGTGAGGATGACTTAGTTAAAATTGATTTAGGTGTGCATATCGAAGGATATATTGTCGATTCTGCATTTTCAGTTAATTTTAACGAAGACGAATCACTTGAAAATATTATACAATCCACTGAAGTTGCTCTTGATGCAGCAAAAATGATGGTAAAACCAAAGGTAAATACAAGAGATTTAGGGAAAAAAATTGAAGATATTGTACGAGGTTTTAATTATAATCCTATTAAAGAACTTGGTGGTCACCAAATCGAGAGATGGACTGTCCATGGGAAAAAGCAATTACCTGAATTAGGTTCTCAAGGGGGAGATATCATGGAAGAGGGTGAAGTTTTTGGTATTGAAATTTTCGCTAGCACGGGTGAAGGATCAATACACAATACTCCGTATTCTCATATTTATGAGCTTAATCCATATGCTGGGAGGGTTCCTTTACGAAGAAAAGCATCTAAACAACTGTTAGGTTTCGTGAATAAGAATTACAAAACATTACCCTTTGCTGAAAGATGGTTAGCTAAGGAATTCAGAATGGGTGTAGCCTTTGGGATTCATGAGTTAGTACAACAAGGAAAATTACAAGCTCATTTTGTTTTAGCAGAAAAAAAGGGAGTTTTTGTAGCACAATCCGAAGAAACTATTTTAGTTACAGAAGAAGGATATGAACAACTGACTTAAAACAGATAAAATTTAGTTTTTCCATGATTTTATTAAATCTTTAATTTTCTCCTTAATGTTCTTTTCATTTAAGCCGTAGAAGTCTAACAGTTTCTCTCTCTTTCCAGATTGTCCAAATGATTCCTCAATACCAATGAATTTCATGGGAATAGGAAAAGATTCAGAAATAATCCTAGCTAAGATACTCCCAAATCCACAATATATATTATGTTCTTCAAGAGATAAAACTCCTTTTGTATTAGACACCTCATTTTTTAAAGCACCAATATCAATTGGTTTAATAGTGGATTGATTAATAACTTTTATCGAAATTTTTAACTCCTTCTCAATATAAGGTGCGGATTTCAAAGCTAGTGAAGTACAATAACCCGTTCCTATTAAACAAATATCATCACCCTCCTTAACTACATCTGGTTTTCCAATATGAAATTTATAGTCTTCATTATGAATTTTGGGAAATGAACCTCTAGGTAATCTGACATAAAAAGGACCATTTGTATTAAATATATATTCTAACATTTCAATAAGTTCAATATTGTCTGATGGGTTTAAAATATTTAAATTAGGAAGGGAAGACATTAGACTTAAATCTTCTAAAGCATTATGAGTACTTCCATCTCCCCCAACTAAGCCACTATGAGTTGTGATAATCTTTATGTTTAGATTATCATGACATGCTAATCTAATGAATTCCCATGCTCTACCTGTAGTAAAGATTGAAAAACCACTTACAACTGGTACTTTTCCGGAAATTGCGAAACCTAAGGCCGTACCTAGCATATTTTGCTCCGCTATCCCCATGTTAAAGAATCTATCAGGATATTCTTTAGCAAATTTATTAGTCCTTGTCGAAGAGGATAAATCAGAATCTAAGACCACAATGGTTCTATTTAGATTACCAATATTCACCAAATACTCGCCAAAAGTATCCCTAAGGTCCTTTTCATACATTGTGAGAAATCCCTCTTTTTAATTCTTTCTCAATATCCTCAAGTTCTTTTAAAGCTAATAAGAATTCTTCCTCATTTGGGGGGTGTCCATGATACTTATGGGTATGTTGCATGAATGAAATATCGGCACCCTTAATTAAATATGAAATTATAACTTTTGGCTTACCAACTATACTTTTGCATTTTTCAAATCCTTGTAAAATTTCATTAAGATTCGACCCATCAATTTCAATAACTTCCCATCCGAAAGCTCTCCATTTATCTGCTAATGGCTCTAAAGCCATTATTTCTTCTGTAGATCCATCATTTTGAATACCATTTCTATCAATTATCGCAATTAGGTTATCTAATTTATATTGACTCCCAGCCATTGCTGCTTCCCAAATCGAGCCCTCATTCAACTCTCCATCTCCTAATAATACATAAACCGTTCGTACTTCATTATCCAGTTTTGCGCTTAAAGCACAACCAAGCCCTATTGATAAACCCATTCCTAAAGAACCCGTGGATATTTCTATGCCAAGCTTTGAGTTTTTCACAGGATGTCCCTGTAGATCTGAACCAATTTGCCTTAATGTAAATAGGTCACTCCTTTTTATATACCCTAATTTTGATAATACAGCATACAATGCTGGTGCTGCATGTCCTTTGCTTAATATAAATATATCTCTTTCATCCCATTGAGGATTCTCGAGTTTAATCCTCATAATTTTATTATAAAGAAGATAAATAGTAGTAACACAGGAAAGTGACCCCCCAGGATGACCAGATTGGGCTTGATAAATCATTTTCAATATATCTTTTTTTAAATCCAAAATGGTAAGTAAAATTTGATTCTGTTCTGCTTCTGATAATGTCATTCTTAAACCTGTATAACTAACTCATTCATTTTTAGAATTTGCAATAATAAAACTACTAAGTTTATCAGAATTATAAAACTCTACTGGAGGTAACGTAGCAGAAAGAGCTGCAGCAGAAAGAGCTATTCTTGCGCCACTCGCAACTGGAATTTTTGATGCATATGATAGACCTAATGTTGCCATAATTACACTCCCAACTGCTACATAACTCCTGACAGGTTGCCGTAAGATTGGTTTAAACTTATCAACAACCTCATTATTCTTATGAAAAAGATAGGATTCTAATTCCAAATAGTTTAATAATACACTTCTACATTTAGATGAGCTTAGAATTTTCTTTCCCGCGATTAGAATACTAGTTTCATTACAACAATCAATTGAAAAGGTGTCTAAAGCTTTTTGAAGGTTCATTTTAATTAAATCCACATCTTCATATAGATAATAATTAGAAATACTTGGACGAACAAGAATAGGTATATTTTTATAATGTTTTTTCAATTTTGATAATAAATTTTGAATAAAAATATCTTTGAATAATCCTCCTGTACCATAATCTAAAATTAATATTGAATCAATGTCAGAAGATCTAGTTTCAATACTATTGATGAATTTTGTAATTATATCTTCTGAGATTTCACTTGAATAATCTGTTTCTAGCCGTAATAAGTGCTGATTCAGAGCTTTAATACGGGTAATTTGAGGAGTTTTTATACTACTTTCTACGATAATGCCTGATGAATCGATATTTAATTCTTTGATATACTTCAAGAAAAAATCCCCTTCATAATCACTACCAATAACTGTACAAACCTCCGGTATACCCCCTAAAGATTTGATAAATTGCAATACTAATCCAATAGCACCAATATAGGTTTCACTTCTTTCAATTTTTATATTTGGAACTGGAGCGTCAGGAGAAATTCTATCGGCATATCCAAAAATATACTTATCTACTAAAGCTTCTCCGATAATTAGAACTTTTTTTTCTTTCCATTCTTTTATACTATCAATCTGAGACATTGCAATGATATTGTTCTATTCTTTATCTATTTAATTGACCTTTTAATTTCTCCCAATCTCTGAGAAAAGATTCTAAACCTTTTTCAGTATTCGGGTGAACAAACATTTTTTCTAGAACTGAAAATGGAATGGTTGCAATATGTGCTCCCAATTTTGCAGCTTCAATAACATGTCTAGTATTTCTTATAGATGCAACTATTAATTCCGATTTAAAATCATAAGCATTTAAAATTTCCATCGATTCTTTTAGCATATTGATTTCATTTTGGCCATTATCCATTAACCTCCCAATGAAAGGGCTAATATATGAAGCACCTGCTTTAGCTGCTAGTAATACTTGATTTTGGGAGAATACTAAAGTTACATTTGTTCTAATATTTTCAACTTCAAGTTTTTTTACTGCCTTTATCCCATCCTTAGTCATCGGAATTTTAATAACAATATTAGGAGATAGTTGAACTAATTCTCTAGCCTCTTTAACCATTTCCTCCGTTTTTAATCCAATAACTTCAGCACTGATGGGACCATCAACAATTTTACAAATTTTTTTTAATTGTTCTAAAGGATCAACCCCTTCTCTTGAAAGTAGGGTTGGATTGGTAGTTACACCATCAATAATCCCGAGTTCTTGCATTTCTTTTATTTGCTCTAAGTTAGCAGTATCTATAAAAAATTTCATGATTAATACTCGTATTCACATTTTTTTAATTGTGTATAATTATGTGTTTTATTATAAACTTTTAGCAAATTCTAACAGATTTTCATAAATGAAATCCGGTTTGATTAAATCATTTTTATTCTGTTCTTCAGAGCCATAACCAGTTAAAACTAAAACAGTTTTGCAGTTTGCCGTTAAACCTGTTTTGACATCATTAAGTGTGTCTCCCACCATAAAAGATTTCAATAAATCTATATTATGTTTCTTTTGAGCTTTTCTGATCATACCTATTTTAGGCTTTCTACAATCACACTCACCTGTAAAATCGGGATGATGGGGGCAGTAAAAAATATCATCAAGAACGATCTCGTTTTTCTTTAGTAAAATTCTCATTTTATCATGGATTTTTTCTAAAATTTCTTTACTATAGTATCCACGAGCAATTCCCGCTTGGTTAGTAATTATAATAAGTATAAATCCTTTCTCTTTTAATATTTTAAGCGCTTCTAATGTACCTACTAGGAGTTCAAATTCATCTGGATTTGACAGATACCCAACTTCTTTATTTATTACACCATCCCGGTCTAAAAAGATTGCTTTATTTTTATCAGTCAACTACATCGGATCTCTTTAATAGTTGAATTATTAAATTAGGATCATCTGCTTTTAATATTGCGCTTGCGCTTGTTAAAATATCTGCCTTTATCAACTTAGCATTATCAGGACCCACACCACCATCCACATCTATGTCGAAATTGAGATTATTTTGATCCCTGTAACCAAGTAATTTATTAGTTTTAATAGGAGTTGTTGATATAAATTCTTGTCCAGAATATCCAGGATTAACAGCCATTATGAGAACAACATCAATTTTATGAAGATAATTAATTAATTTTGTAATTGAAGTTTCAGGATTTATTGCAATTCCAACTTTTTTATTAAGTATATTAATTTTATTGATAATATTTTCTATAATCCCTTCTGATTCATAATGGAAAACAAAGATGTCAGTATATTCAATAATTTTATCTATATAAGTAAGTGGATTTCTAACCATAAAATGACCGATAATTGGTAAATCAGAGCTTTTTTTAAGAATTTTAAAAACTTCAAGGTTGTTTTGTTTATTTTGAACAAATTTGCCATCCATTACATCAACATGTAGATAATCAAGCCCTTTTAAACCTTTAATTATGTCTGGGTCGAATTCTTCCTCTGCATGTAATGAAACTGCGACTTTCTTCATTGAGATCAACTATTCAAAGAGTGCATCTTCCACTAAATAGCAAATAATATGCCCAACCGTTATATGACCTTCTTGAATTCTTGGAGTATCGGTGGAGGGTATTTTGAGACAATAATTTACAATTTTTTCAATATCATTTTGGTTTTGACCTGTCATACCTACGGTTACTGCACCTTTTTCTTTAGCCCGTTCTAACCCCCGAATTACATTTGGAGAGTTTCCTGAAGTACTTATTCCAATTACAATATCTCCTTTTTCTATAAAAGCATTAACTTGACGTTCGAAAATTAAATCAAAACCAAAATCATTCGCTGTAGCTGTAATAGAAGAAGTGTTTGTGGTAAAGGCGAGCGAGGGAAGTGGTTCCCGATTTTTATAAAATTTTCCAACAAATTCGGTAGCTATGTGTTGAGCATCTGCAGCACTACCTCCATTTCCAAAAAGGACTACCTTTTTTTTGTTTCGATATGCCTTAATTATTTCTTCTGAGACTTTTCTAATCTGAGGTGCTAAATCCTTAATAGCTTCTTTAACTCTAATGTTTTCTTCTAAAATTGATTTGATTTTATCTTCCATATTCTTCACTTTTATTTGTTAATAATTTTTTCAATTAATGTTCCAAACTTCAAGGCCTTTTGGATTGAAATGAAAATTGATAATTTTTCCTCCAATTTTTTCTAATTCTTGAATAACTCTGTGCTTCTTATTAGGTTCCGAAAATAATAACAAATGTCCTCCACCTCCAGCACCTAATAGTTTCCCCCCAAGAACTCCAAACTTTCTTGAAGTTAAATAGAAATGTTCAATTTCCTTATTTGAAATTTTTGAGCTTAAACTCTTTTTTGCTAGCCACCCTTTATGTAATAGTTCCCCAAATTCGTTTAACAAACCAAAGTCATTTGATTCAATAATAGTTCTCATTGAGAGTGCCACGTTTTTCAGATCTTGCATCGCTTCTAAATATGATTTCTTTTGTATTTCATACCCTCTTAAAACTTCGACTTGAATATCAGAAGAAAAATGTGATCCACCAATATAACATAAAATTAAACGATATTGTAATTCATTTACCAATTCCACAGTTGTACTTACAGGAAATACCTCTACAGAGTTAGTAAATTCAATAAAATTGAATCCGCCATAAGCAGCAGCAAATTGATCCTGATAACCTCCTTTCTGTTCTAACTCGATTCTTTCGATATCATAAGCTTTTTGAGCAACTTGGTGTTTTGATAAACCAAAATTATAATAATTATTCAATGCACCGATTAAAGCAACCGATAATGAGGAGGAACCTCCCATACCTGAACCCGCAGGTAATTCTGAGTAAGTTGTAATATTAAATCCATCCTCAATTTCTAAATCATTAATGATTCCTTTGAATATTTCGAAATTAGAAGTATATTCAGTATCACCCTTCTTAAAAATCAGCTCATCATTATTATTTAATGAAAATACACGGTTTTTTTTATCGTCTCTGGGTTCTAATGTAACATAAACATGACGATCTATTGCTGTACTTATGACACAACCTCCATGTTCTCTACAGTAGGGGGCCATATCGGTACCCCCTCCTCCAAAACTAACCCGGAAAGGGGCTTTTGAACGTATTATCATAAATAATGTAATCTTATATTAAATCTCGATATTAATTTGATTTCATACTAAATCATTAAAAAATTTGATTGTTATTTAATCATCTATTTTTAAACGACTTACTATATTTCTTCTTTTAAACCTATTTAAAAATCCAATTAGGAATGATTAAGTTAAAAATTCAAATAAGGTTTATACATAAATAAGGTAGGTTTTAATAAAAATCAATCAAACTGAAGAAATATCTACTATGGAGAAACTTAATATTATCCTTGTATCTTTAACTTTTGCTCCTGATACTCAAGATGGAGCAGCAAAATTCTTCACAGGAATCTATAATTACTTAAAAAATCGCGGTCATAACGTAAAAGTTATAACAGGAAAATGGAATAGAGATCTTTCAGATCCTAATATTATTCAACTAAATATAATTCGGAAAAGGTTTTTGTGGTTCCCCCTATTTAATCTTTCTACGGTTAAATATCTAAGAAAACTAAAATTTGACATTATACATGGAAATAGTCCTAAAGGGGTATTACCAATTATCCTATCAAATCAAAAACAGTTTATCTCTACGATTCATGATTTAGGACCATTTGAAACGAGTTTTACAAGGATCCCAATTGAAAAATATTTAATTAAACTCGCTGTGAGGAGATCAACCTATATAACAACTTGTTCTAATTTTATAAGGAAAGAAATAAAACATTATATTCCTGAAGTAGACATAAAAAATATCTTTAATCTCTATTCTGCAATAGAAGATAAATATAAACCACTCCCTCTAGAAGCAAAAAAATTAAAACAAAAATTACATATCGAAGGGCCAATTATTTTATATATAGGGAGAATAACAAAGTACAAAGGAGTTGAAAATATAATAGAAGCCTATAAGATTGCAAAGAAAGAAATTCCTAACCTCAATTTAGTTATGGGAGGTAAACCAGATTTTTATATGGAAAAAATCTACCAAGACTGGAAACAGAAATATAGGGATATTCATTTTGTAGGATTTATATCTGAAAAAGAAATCCCCATATATTATTCAATGGGAGATGTTTTTGTTACATACTCCTATGCATCAGAGGGCTTTGGTTTAACACCAATCGAAGCAATTGCATGTGGAACTCCTGTAATTTGCTCATCTATGATTGCCTATAAAGAAGTGTTACAAGATAATGCTATTTTTGTACCCCCTATGAATTCACAACAATTAGCTGCTGAAATGGTAAGCCTGATAAAAGATAATTCAAAAAGGGAAGCGCTCATAAACAAAGCTCAAAAATTTGTAAAAAGATATTCTTGGGATTCAGTAGGGAAAAAACTTGAAGAGTTGTATTATAAGTTTTTAAAATGATAATTGTATGGTCTCTTACTAATTTAGAAGCTACATTATTCTACTTTATTTAATCTATTCTTGACAAAATTAAAACAAATATCAATTGGGTTTTCAAATTGGCGGATCTTTTCTTTAAATGAGCTAAGTTTAAACCTTTCTGGTAGAGGGCCTTGTGTTAATATTGCAATTGCTCTTTCAATTATTTCTTCAGTGTTTCTAATATGTTCTATTGGAAATCCGTTCTTAATTAAAAAAATTTCCTGAGGTGCGGATTCACCTGGAAAAAATTCTATGCTTGGAACATTCATTAGGCTTGATTCCCTTACAATTGTTCCACCACCACTAATAATTAAAGCGCCATAGAAGCATAAGTCAACAATATTAGGTAAATATTGAGTTATTATGATATTCTTATTTTGCTTAAATCCTTCTAATCTTTTTAATAGGAAATCTTCTTGTTTCTTTGATCGTACTAAGAGAAGGTATTTATGGTTTGGAAATTCTTTATAAATTGACGGGAGAAATTCGCTTATCAATGTTTCATCAGGTTTTAACTTGTCAATGAAATAGCTAGCATAAGCAGGCTCACTTCTTATTAAAACAAATTTACCTTTTTCCAGACCATAATTATCAAGAATCCTTGGGTCAGGATCATATTCTGAAAGCCACGCAATTTCATCTAAACCATTATAACGAATAATCTTATTCGGATCAGCATAGAGTCTAATATAGTCTTCTATAGGTATACATTCAGGAGTTATAATATTATCAAGGAAGGGATGAAGTAATTTGCAGACTGGCTCATTTCGTGGTTCATCATTCATCCCAATAGAGGGGATTTGTAAACCATAGGCTATTCTTGTACCTTCTATGGATAAAAAGGTAACAAAATAGTCAGGTGAAAATGTTTTGATTAGAGGAAAAAGATCTTTTAATCGATTGATATATGTTTCCAATTTATCTTCTAATTTTTCTCCGCCATGTTTTCCAATCCTCCTATAATGAGTACCAAAATCATCCAAAATTTGATATGTTGAATCATAATCTCTTGCGGTTACCAATAGTTCTACTCCTTCATCTTCAAATCTCTTGATTAAGGAATGGAACATTATAGCTGTTTTCGGTTGTTCAATATCGATCCATATTTTCTTTTGGTTCATATTAAGCTCAGATGAAATTTAGAAATTATTTCATGAAAAATTGATTATTTTTGTAAACTTTTTACGATTTAAAGGATTTTCTAAAATTCTTGTAATTTTAGAAATTAAGTTAGATTAAGTACTATCACCAACAAATACATGGATTTGAATTACATTTAATACACTTATATGGATATTTCTTTAATAATGCAGATTCAAGGTCTATTTCTAAAAGGTTTGCCAAGGATGTAGTCCATGCCACGATATCTGCTAATTCTTCTGATGCCTTTTCCTTGTCAATTTCTTGTGTTTTTAATATATTTGCTAATTCCCCGATTTCTTCAATTAACCAAATGAATGTATTACTTCTCCCTCTTTTTTGATCTTGCTTAAAATAAAGATCTCTAATTAGTTTCTGAAATTCTGAAATTTTCATATCATCTGAAGAAGAAAAGTTTATTGTAAATAATTACATGCGATGATTAACCCCCGCCTGGGGTAAAAAGCCAGTTGAAAACGTTAAGATGCGCTAAAATCACTAGAAGTATTAAAGCAACAGCTAATATCATTGTGCTTATTGGTCCAACCTTAATACCTATTGAGCTATCTTCAAAGAATCTCATCAATCCTGCTCCCCCCATAGGCATAGGTGCATTTCCACTTCTTCTTTTCTTACGTTTAGATTGTGTACGACTTGTTGACATTATAAAAACAAATTTAATTTTTTCTTATAAGTGTATTAATAATAAGAAAAATTTAAAATTTTATATATAAGTTTTAAAAAAATATTATAATAAATTATTATAAAAGCTATTCATTATTTTTAGATAATTTCAAGAAGATGTCACAATATCATGCTGAAAAGAACTAAAATTCTCATATCTGTTTTAGTCTGCTTAGTGTTCTTCATTAATCTCAGCTTTCTTCCAAATTTATCTGATACTGATTATGTATCAAATAACGATTTACAGAATCTAAACTATTCAACAAATGTAGAAGGAATCGATAATATCCTTGTTACCGATATTGATAGAATAGCAAATATAAGTGGATTTGGTATGGTAACCATTAAAGATTACATCTCAATAAAGAATTTGAATAATAATCCAATTACTTCAATGTTAGTTGCTATTCCACTTAATTATTCAGAAAATTTGATATATTATGAAGCGAAAGGAAGGGATGGTAATTCATTATTAGCAGAGCGTTCCTATTTGATAATGAATGAGTTTGAAATGATTACGATTTATTTTGATTCACCTCTTTTACCACAACAAACAAAAAGGATAATATTCACACAGCAATTTACAGATTTATTGGTATATTATATAATTGGTGAACACCAGTTCATTAGATATAATGGATACGTTTACCCTACTCTGCCATATAAATCTGAAAGAAGTATGAATGCCCAATTTAATGTACCAATAAGATCTGGAAATATTGATGGAGGATGGGGTTTTGAACAACCTGATCTATTATTTGTCAAGTACGACTTTCTATTTATCAAAGATGTAGTCGAAGGCTCCTTCATTGAACCATTTTTAGAAAACTTAAATGAAAATAAGATTATAACAATTTCCTTCTATCAAGATGATGTTGCTCCTTTAAAATTTGAGGAAATCAATAGAGAAATATCTATATCTCCATGGGGAGTAATAAAGGTCACTGATGAGTATACGATAAAAAACTATGGTCCAATACCCAACCAATATATTTTTCTACATCTTCCCAAAACAGCTAGAAAAGTATATGTTTCTGATGCTATTGGAGAAATATTAGGAATCAGAATTACTGGTAAAGCAGATAATAAAGAATTACGAATCAACTTATTAGAGAACCGAGTAAGATTATTATCTAATTCCTCATTTAGTTTTAAAGTTAGGTATTATTTACCTTTTGAGAATTACTTTTCAATAAACTGGTTACAAGAATCCATTGAAATTGATTTGTATACTACCTCTTTTGAATATTTTGGTAAAGATTTAACAATCAAATTAGTTATTGATGGATGTTATAGTTTAGATTATATCACAATTAATCCAGAAGCAGTTAAAAAATCTCACGGAAGTATGTCTTTGATTTTTACAGCAGATTCCGTAAGTTCTGCAGAAACTAAAGCTATACAATTTACTTTTACTATCGATCTTTTCGATTTACTTTTAGAACCCCTCATCTATATGGTATTTATATCCTTGATAGCATCAATTTATGTATTTATAATAAAAACGAGAAAAAAGGAATATGGTAAAGAAATTCTAAAAAGAGAATTTATACCTATAAACGAAATTAGAGAATTTTGTGCATTATACGAAGATAGAAATGCCTTAATCTTGGAATTAAGGCAAGCTGAAGAGAATGCAAAAAGGAGGAAAATTGCGAAGAAGAATTATAAAAATATTTTAGATAAAAATACAGCTAAAGCTGATGAAATCCAAAAAGAAATTGCCCCCTTTAAGAAAATATTAATGGAAACTAGTGAGACTTTTGAAAATATCGTAAAACGATTAGATGTTCTTGAAGCTGAGAGAATTAGTGTTAAAGATAGTCTAAACCTTTTGGAATCTAGATATAAAACAGGGAGGTTACCTTCTAGGGCCGCCTATATGAAATTATCTGATGATTTCGTAAAGAGAAGAAAAAAAATAGATAGGACTATTGATAGATTTTTACAACAATTGAGAAGTTATCTTCTTTGAATAATAAATCTAAAAGTGTGTATAAAATTTATGAAACCTTGGTTGTTTGATATATTAGCATGCCCTATTGATAAATTTTTTCCATTAAAATTATATATTTTTTCTTTTGAAACTAACTCTAACGATTTCAACACTTTTATTGAGATTTTAAAGAAGCGTGACCTTGAATTCATTAAAAAAGAAGCAATTATAGAAATAAATAAAGAAAATGGTCATTTTTTTATAAAAGATAATATAGTCATTGAAAAAACCGAACTAAAGGAATATCTTAACCTCATAATTTTAAGTATTAATGAATTAGACAATATTTACAACAAAAGTCATGATAAAGAAAGCAAACGTAGCTTTGATATTATATCTACCCAAATAAAACCTAAGATCCTAAACTATAATGAAAACATTGATCCTAATAACCTCGATGAAATAATTCCTGAGTTGTTTTTCTTGAACAAAATCAAATTGGAAACTGAAATTGAATCAGGAATATTGTTTTGTAATAAATGTAAGCGTTGGTTTCCAATAATTGATACTATTCCTCAAATGTTACCTGATGAATTTAGAAATGAGAAAAAGGATGTTGAATTCCTTCAAACCAATAAAAATTTATTAAATGAAGAATTTTTGAATAAAGATTTAAAACCTTTTAAACTATAAATTAAAATAATAAAATCACAGTCCGGTAGTGTAGAATAGTACATTAATAATGTATTATACTCAACGGTCAAGCATTTAGGGCTTTGAACCCTGAGACCACGGTTCGAAAATTTACGAGAATGCTCGTAGATAGAAACTCCGTGCCGGACTATTTTTTTTAAAATTTTTTGTTAGATCGATTTTTGTTTTTTTGGATTCAAGATATACAGAATTCTAAAAAATGGGAGAAGAATATATTTTAATAACCTAACCTATATTCTATACAAAACAATAAGACTAGACTGTTGGAACTCAGTATGCTTAAGTTGACTTGGCTAAGAAATAAAAGTGTAAAACATATTGTTATTATAATCATTTCTGTCGCAATGATATCAACAGTGATTCTTGCAATAGCGTTTGCTATATTGAATATAGAAATTACAATCAATGACGGTGACGATGATGATGATGACTGTGATATCTTTTGAAAGCGTATCTTTAGTATTAATCCATTCTCAGAAGAAAATGAAATCGACACGACACAGTTAAAAGAGTTGAAAAATGACCAATTTGCACTTATAAAATTAGAATCAAATCGGATGAGTCTTGTAAAAAAATGTTAGTTACAAGAGGACACCCCTGTGAGGGTATTTGATTTGTAAATTTTTCTTTTTGATCTATTAATGAAATTCTTCCATGAATGCCAGTTGATATTATTCTAATTGTATATTAAAGATAAATTAAAAGTAGTTGATTTATTAGAAGATATAATGCTAAAAATACTAAAATAGCACCATTTAAAATTCTCAACTTAGTACGGTTTTTTATTCGAAAATCATTTATTTTGGATGATTCTAGCCCTAATCGAATCAAAATTAAAATAATTATTATCGGAAATAGCATCCCGATAATATATACAAAGATAAATACATAAAGCAGGGGATTTGTATGAAGATTAGCTAAAAGTGATAAGTATATTCCACCAAAACAAGGAATTTTTATTAGAACAAAAATAATACCAACTAAAAAAGCATAAAATCCAGAATTTTTTTGAATAAATTTATAAAGTACTGCTTTTACTTTATCAGGAGTTTTAAAGATGGAACTTTGTTCTTTTTTACATTCTATAATTTGCCATAATCCTATAAAGATTAAAATCCCCGCAAAAATAAAATTGAGAAAAATTAATTCTTCAATAAAGGGTAAAAGAACAATTGATACTAGAATATAAGCAAGAACCATTCCAGAAATTAGACCTATTGAAATTACAAGAAATTTATTTTTTTCTTCAGTTAAAACTACTGAAGTGCCAAAAACACTTAACATTAATAATATACATGGCGTAATTCCTACTGCTAAACCTGAAAGAAACGTAATAACAATATTTACTTCTTCCATCTGAGTTTTCTGTTTAGTTTTTTTAAAAGATCTAATATACACTTCTTTAAGCTGGAAGTTTTAAAAAATTTATTATCACAATCTTGAAATTATGCAATATCATTATATAAATTTTCTCTGTCAAAATCAAAATAATAAAAATAAAAGAATTTAACATACCATGTATTTATTTTTTCATCCTAAATATACGACTTAGGACAATTAAATTAAGCATCAGTAAGGCTATTAAAGATTATGATTCCGTTATCTGATTTGAATTGGGGATTTTTAGAAATTCTATTTCTAATAATAGTTTTCTTAGTAGGATTATTGATAACTTATTATCTTCTTCCATACATAATAAAACTAATGAAGAAAAAAAACTATGTAGGATACGATATACACAAGAATTCCCGACCTGAAGTAGCTGAATCTGGAGGTCTTGGATTCGTATTGGGGTTTGTTATTGCCTCAATATTGTTAATGATATTTTTTATTGACTTTTTTAATGAAATTCTAATTTTTATTTTAACTGTATTGTCCGCTGCTTTAATAGGGTTTGTAGATGATCGAATTAAACTTAAATCACGTTATAAAATAATTCTTTCAATTTTTTCTGGAACTATTATTTTTATAGCGAATCTTTTCAATGTTGTAGACATATCTTCACCGACAATTCCCATTTTAGATAGGACTAGATTAACTTTTATTTATCCATTTTTGGTCCCTATTCTGGTCGCTATTTTTGGAAATACGGTAAATATGTTGGAAGGATATAACGGAGAAGGTTCAGGAACTTGTCTTATTGCGGTTTGCTCTCTTCTTATTTGTGGCATAATATGGGATTCTGCTCAGGGAGTAATCTTCAGTATTCCAGTTATTGCAGTGTTAATACCATTTTTCTTAAAAAATAAATTTCCCGCTAAGGTATTCCCAGGGGATCTAGGAACCTTAAGCATGGGTGCGATGATAGCATGTATCATGTTATTTGGTTCACTTGAAGTTGCTACTTTTTGTGCTCTTTTGATTCACGTATTCAATAGTTTTTACGTACTCTATTCCGTAAAAGGTTTTCTTGAAAGCGACCAAATAAGAGAAGGAAAAGATGATATTATATTACTTGAAAACGATACAATTAAGGCATCTGATCAAAAAGATGCAGCTTTAACACTGCCTAGATTGATTTTAGCTAAAGGACCATTAACAGAACCTGCTTTAGTTAACAATTTCTTTATTATTTCAATAATATGTGGTGTATTTGCAATTCTTTCAGTATTATTTACTCAACTTACAACAGGATTATTAAGTATAGGAATATTTTTTGTAGTTTTTGCGTTTTTAATGATTCCAGTTGTATATTTGTTGATAAAATATCCCCGAATTCGAGGTACTATTACGTTAATGGTGATTTTATTAATTGCAGGGATAATTTTCTTTTATTTAGCGGAATTTATACTGATGCATTTACCATTAGCGGATATTAAATTAGGTGCAATTTCAATCCCTGTAAATCTAATTTTGATACTAATTATCGGTTTAGCTGGTCTTATGGGATGGTATTATGTTACAATTAAATATTTTTGGTATCAAATTAATTCAATGAAAAAAGAATAAATGAGAAATTAAAGGTTTAAGACGTGAAATCCACTACTAGATACATTCTATTTTTTATTTACATATTTAGTTCCCTATCAGTTTTTTATATGGTTAAAACTCTACTGCTTCAAATACCATGGCTTCAACTTCTAATCGATTGGAGTTTTATCTTAACATTCTTACTTTACTTTTTAACCATTGAAGAATTTTATCAGTGGGCAAAAAATGGTAAAAGGAGTGAAATGTCCGATATTGTAGCAATTCTTTTTTTCTTTTTTGTTATCTTCTTCTTTTCAAAAGACTTTTTAACTTCCCTTATGGGTGCCTTCTCAATATATTTATGGATTGGTATTTTTGAATTGAGAGATTACCCGGTATTAAATAAAGTGCTTATCATATCGTTAGTTACTTACAATGTGATTTTTATTGCAGGGATATTTTCTTTCTATCTGGATGATCCTTTCTTCATTAACACTAGTTTTGCATTTTCTTTTTGGATTATTCTAATTATGGGATTTATATTATTTGGCAGAAAATATTTGGTTGTTTGGCGCTTTTTAAGTCCTGAATATTTAATGCTTTTTATCTATATAATTGCTTGGTTGGCTGTTGTATTCGTTAATCAGTATACACCTTTTAATCTAATAACAACTAATCCTTTTAACTCGAACGAATTTAAAATACTTGATTTCTTTTTAAATATTTATTTTATACTGATCTTGGTTAATTGGTTAGTGTATTTTACTTCTGGTCCTATCTTAGACAAACTATTAGGAATTAAAACGGCTAAGGATGAAAAATTAATAGAAATTGTAAAAAAAGTAAAAGAACAACTTGGAATATCAGGACGTGTTAAAGTTGGCTTTGGAAAATATCCAATTTTAAACGCTATGGCCTATGGATCCGTATTTGATAAAAGAATCGCAATTATTGCAAATGAGATAAATGAAATCCCTGAAGATGAACTAAAAGGAATAGTGGCTCATGAATTAGCTCATACAAAAGGAAAACATACACTTATATTAACTTTAATTACAACCAGTGATTTAATTGTAAGAATGTTTCTGGGGATTCCCGCAACTTATTATGATTATACGTTTGGTGACCCTTCAATCCCTTTATTTGTTTTCATTATTCTAAATTTATCAATTTATTTTTTTCTTTTCATTTTTGTAAGGATATTAGAAGGAAAGGCAGATTTGAGGACAAAGAAGATAGGATACGCAAATGAGTTAGCTAAAGCTTTATATAACTTAGAAAGCTTCTATGCTTCAGGGAGAGAAATTGGATTCAACACAATGTTATTATGCGATGAAAAAATTTCAAAAGATAACTTGCTTTTAGATTATATGAATACAGCTTCTTATTTGTATAATTCAATGATAAAACCCTCTAAAACTTCTCTTTTAGGTTCATTCTTAAATTCTCATCCCCCAAGTTATTTTAGAATAGCAGCAATATTAGGGGACGAATTAAAACCAAGTAAAGAGGCAATTCTTCCATTTATTTGCTTAAAAAAATCAAAACAAAAAAAGTATGGCAAGTTGTTTGAGAAATCAAGACAAAACTTTAACAGTATTGCGAATGCAAAATTTAAAGAGTATTTTCAAATAGAAAATATTTCAGATTTACTTGAGAAACTCCAAAGAAAAGAGACTTATAAATACGTTCTAAATAAAGATTATATTTTTGTAAACAAAATTACTGATGAAATCATATTCGGGCACTTAGAGAATGTTATTTTTCTTGATAATATCTCATCTAGTGATCAATTAGCTATACGAAATTTAAATACTCAGGAAAATGAACATATAGAAGCTTCAAAATATACTTGGACTCAAATTGATTTAAACGAAACTTACTTTTTACAAAATGATAAACCGCTTATTTTAAAATCTATTGACATAAATAATGAAAGCAAAGAAAATCGCTATACTTTTTTAGATAAGAACAATCTTCAAATTCAAAAACCTATTCTAAAAACAAAATTACCAAATTCAATTAAAATAGTTAAAAACCTTAACAATGACGATATTTTCCTGAAAAATAAAGGTAAATTAAAAGTTTTTAAGTGTGTGAACATCCTTAAAGCAGAAAATTTAGAAGATTATAAAATTATTCTTTACAATCCAGAATCTGATAAAAATCAACTTGATAACGAATATTCCATGAAAGATCTAATTATTAGACCACAAAGAATATATTTAACAATAAGTAGGGATCCCCGATTTAGGAGATCTGAAGTGAAAGTGTTTGAATGGTTACAAGAACATCAAATTTTAATCTATATTTATTTAAAGAATCCCGTTAACAACATGGAAATAGGATATATCCAAAACATAGAGATTAATTACAAAAAAATAGATAAAAAGTCTGAAAATAGTAAGAAGAACAATAGCAATTTTTTATATCTAAAAAATATCTTCGGATCAGAGATAAAAGTTCCTTATGATAAATTAGAATCTATTAGCTTTAGATATAGTAGTGCCATGATTCAAATTAAATCTGCAACCAGTCTTTCTAGTCGTTTAGGGTACAAATTGTTGAAGAAATTTAAACCCGAAAGAATTATTATTACTTAATAAAATTTAATATTAATGGGCTTTTCAAAAAGTTAATAATGACAAGTAAAATCGTAAGTATCCTCAATCTTCTGCGAATACGGCAGTATTATAAGAATGTAATGATTTTTGTAGGAGTTTTTTTTAGTGAAAAGTTATTTGAATCAGATCTCTATTTTACTCTTATACTTGGTTTTATTTTATTATGTTGTGCTTCCTCTTTTAACTATATCATAAATGACATTAAAGATATTGAAAATGATAAAATGCACACTGAGAAACTGAGAAAAAAACCTCTTGCATCTGGTGACCTCCCTCTTTATTCTGCGATAATATTATTAGTGGGAATATCTTCAATAATAGTCTTTTCGTCTATCTTTCTGATTCGGAATCTAGGTTTTATCATATTTGTTATTATTATGATTATCACGGGCCAACTTTATAATCACTTCTTTAAAAATTATGCTTTCATAGATATAATTGTTTTATCTACAGGATATTTATGGAGAGCGTTAGCTGGATGTGCAATTATTAATGAGTTTGTTTCAGCATGGTTATTTCTAGCTATTTTTGAAATAGCCATGTTCTTAAGTATTGCGAAACGAAAAGGTGACTTAGAATTTCTTGGAAAAGATAAAGCTATTACTCATAAAAAAAGTTATGACCAGTATTCTCTCAAACTGTTAGAACAATTTCATGTGATTATCGCAGGTTCCTTGTTTATGACATATTCTCTTTATTTAATTATCCATTTTAATTTAGCCATACCAGGTATTCCCGTACTTTACGAATATATAGCTATATCTACAATCCCTATTTCTCTGTATATTCTCATGAGGTATATGTATTTAACTTCAGCAAAGCCAAACATCGCTAGAAATACAGAAAGAGCTTTTTTGGATAAAGGAATAATAATTGCAGGAGCATTACTTATGGGAATACTATTTTTCTCCTTTTATTTTGATACTATATTTTGAATAAATCATAGTCAAATTTTTTCCCATCCCCTTCCCACTCTAAGACATTCAATTATATGAGCGTTATAAGGGTTATGAAATAGCTACTTTACCTTTTTGACAAAGTATAAAAAAATTAAACTCATTTTGATTAATAGTGAATAGTACTTTGTGAAGTAATAAAACACCTTTTAAGATTTCAAAGAGTTATCAGAAAAAAAGGATAAAACTTATAAGCATACAAATTTAACAACATATTTAACAACTAATTTATAAAAAATCAAAAAAAAAATTTTAGTGAATTCAATATGGAAATGGAAAAAAAAAATTTGGCTATAATAATTTTAGCCGTTGTACTTGCCGCTTCTGGTATTGGTAACGTTATTCTTGCAATCACAGGTGGTCTTATTCAAAAAGCACCATCTAAAACAACTGTTATCTATGGCTACGCGTCAAATCCCGCAGCACTCGACCCAGTTGATACTTGGGATGTTCCTTCACATGTTATTCAACATCAGATTACCCAATCTTTAGTTGAATATGATTTATCCGGATATGTTAAAACAGGTGAGCATAATTATACATTAAAACCTGTTTTAGCTGAGTATTGGATACAAGAATCTACTACTCGATGGTCATACAAGTTAAGAGAAGATGTATTCTTCCATGATGGAACAAGGATGACCGCTGAAGATGTAATGTGGAACTTTGAAAGAACGCAGTGGTTCATTAACGCAACAGGTATGCTTCCTGCCAACGCAACTTCATGGGTGGGCTTCCCATCATCATTATACTTCTTAACTGATGGTACTCCTATCTTTAACAGTTTCGAAGCAGATGACGATGTAGATCCTTTAAATTTCACCATAGTGTTAAATGCTCCTTTTGGCGCATTAAATGATCTACTCGCTTTTGGAGCAACCAATATTCTTTCTCCCGAATCTACTCCTTTCTATGAATATTTGGACTTAGCAAACGATGTTTTAGTTGGTACTGGTCCATATGAATATGTTCATTTCAAAAGAGATAGAGAAGTAAGATTAGTGAGAAATGATATGTATTGGGGCTTTCCAGGATATTTTGAGGTAGCTGTGTTAAGAATCATTGAAGATGATACAGCTAGAATGACAGCTGGATTAGCGGGTCAGTTTGATTATATCGGTGGTGTTACAAAAGTATATATTGACACATTTAAAGCTGATTCTGATTTTCACGTAGAAGATGTTGGTGAAGATCTATGTTATTTCTATTTAGAAATATATGCTGGTCCTGATACTTATGCTAATGGATCATTAAAGCCTGGAGAGACATACCAAACCCAAAAGAATCCTGCATACTTAAGAAGAGCGCTTGCATTAGCTATCAACTATACATACATTTACAATGAAATTCTAGCTGGTTATGCTGTTGAAGGAACCACAGCAGTTCCTCGGGCAATGCCAGGTCATAATGCTTCAGTAGTCCAAGCTAGTGATTCATCTCGTACTTATGCCGGAAATCTCATAGAAGCAAGACAGATTTTGATAGACAATTCTGCAGATATTGTTGCTCGAGGTGGTCTCGATACCAGTACATTTGATACTGGTGTTGATGCTGATTGGACAGGGAAAAATATTCTTGGACGATCACTTGCACTTAACAGACACTTTGGGAGTAATACCAACTTACGTACAAATCAATTAATGGATACCAACTTTAATATGATTGGAATTCAAACCATTGAGGCTATAAGGGAATGGGGTGATTACCTAGACACAGGTGAACAAACTCCATGGGTAATGGATATTGGCTATGTTGGCTGGTGTCCTGACTACCTTAATCCTTTCAATATGATTGACCCACTCTTTAACTTAGCTTCTGGCTCATGCTTCTCACGGATTAACGATACCAGTACAGGTGGTTTAACCGAGACAATGGATGCTGCTGCTGCAACTTCTGGTCAAGCACAATTAGACCTTTATGGAAAGATACAATCTTTAATTTATGACGTTGATCGCACATTGAATCCTGCCAGTCATACTCATATTTCAGGATGGGTTTATTTGGTACAACAAACTCATAAAGCCGACTTGAAAGGAGTTAAGTATAACGTAATGACAAATGTTGAGATTCAAGGCTGGTACTACGACGTATAAAGCAAGTATTCTAACTGTTAATAAAAATTTAATTACTCTTTTTTTTATTTATTACATTACACCTTACACTTTCTAAATTAATTTTTGAAAAAACAAGTATTGGTAATTATTCTTCCTATAGTAGACACATCAAGATACCTTGTAATTTCTACTAATCAATAGAATATTTAATAAGGGATCGAATCTAAATAATCATAATTTTAATTTTAATGTATAAATCACTTTACACACATTCTTGAGAAAAAACAATGAAATTTTCGAAAATTCGACTCGGTAGGCAAGGAAATTTTATACTAGGAATTATTTTGATTTATTTTGTCTTTTTTGGATACATCTGTAATGCATATCCAAGATTTTATGACACATCTTTAAACCCTTCACGTACCGTTCAATCAATAGTCGGAGAAAGACTAATATTCCTGTACCAAATACTTTTTAACCCCAATACATTCTGGGCTTTTATTATTCTATTTGGTATTATGTTTTTTGTAGCATTTAGAGAGTCATTCTATGAATATGCAATTAGAAATAGCATTTGGTTTATCCCAATAATTATGATAATGTCGTGGGTTTGGTACTGGATTTTATATGGTTTCGATCCTACTGTATTTTACATATATTTCATCAGAATTGAAGGTTATATTACTATAATAACATTGTTATGCATTAACCTATTAGCTGCATTCTCAGCATCTATTGTAAACGAAAAACGTAAAGAAGTATATGAAGCAGCATATTAAAATTAAAAAAAATAATTTTTAATAAAAAAGTAGGTGTAAAAATATATGAGTCTGCTTAAGTATATGCTTAGAAGATTAGTGGTGATGATCCCTGTATTATTTGGAGTATTAACTTTAACTTTCATTCTTTCTAGATTGATGCCAGGAGATCCTATTTCTGCCCGATTAGCTGCAGCGGGAATAATGAATCCTTCCCAAGGATTATATAACCAGATGAAATGTCAACTCGGTTTATGTGATCCTATAATAATTCAATATTTTAGATATTTAGGAGAATTATTCACAGGCCATTGGGGCGTATCAGTTTCGATAGTAAGGAATCAACCGGTGTGGGACCTAATTATGACTAGAATGCCTTTAACTATTGATCTTACAATATTTTCTTTGGCCATAGCCTCGTATTTAGGAATTAAAGCGGGAGTAATTTCGGCTACTCACAGAAATAAAACCCCTGACACCGTCGTAAGAGGTTTTGCTTTAGTAGGAGTTGCACTCCCTGTGTTCTTTTTAGGAATGATCCTTCAGTTTACACTAGGATATCAACTATCTTGGTTCGAACCTACAGGATATCTGAGTGCTCAATATGAAGATCCCGATTATGTTACTGGTTTTGTTATTATTGATTCATTAATATCCGGTCAGTGGTACTTGATTGGGGACTATTTATGGCATATGGTTCTTCCTGTCTTTTGTCTATCATTTATAATGATTGCATCAATTACAAGACAAACACGATCAAGTATGCTAGAAGTCTTGGAACAAGATTTCGTAAGGACGGCAAGAGCTAAGGGTTGTAAAGAGAAAGCAGTAATACACTCACATGCTTTGAGAAATGCAATGATACCAACTGTAACCATTATAGGGATGAGTATTGCGGGACTACTAGGAGGAGCGGTTCTGACCGAAACTACATTTGGTTTAACTGGTATGGGTAAATTATTTGTTGATGCAATCTTGTTATATGATTATTGGGTATTAGCAGCGTTGGTGTTTATGATCACCATCCTATTTATCACAGCGAATTTAATGACTGACGTAATTTATGCAATACTTGATCCAAGAATTAGATATGGATAATATTTTAATTAAAAAGAAGATGTGAAAAAAAATGGAAAAACCTTATGTAATTGTTGAAAAAGAAGTGAAAGAGGAGTTAATAGGAGGTGAAAGTCATGGTAGGAAAATCCTATCGTGGATTTTTTCAAATCTGAAATTTCTTTTCCTTCCCGGATCAAGAATAGAGGAATTATCTTTACGTGAATTTGAATATGAGAAAGCTGCTAGCAAGAGATCCTTCGTTAGAAGATTAAAAAATCCGTTAACGATTCTAGGCTTTTGTATCATAATGTTTATAGTCACTCTTGCGGTTTATGCCCCCTGGATCTCCCCACAAGCATTTGATGACGCCATGTTACCTCAGGTCGGTTCATGGAATCCACCCTCCCCCGAACACCCCTTAGGACAAACTGCAATGGGTGGAGATGTGTTTTCAAGATTAATATGGGGTGCTAGAACATCCATAACTATTTCATTACCTTCAATTTCTATTAGTGTTACTGGTGGAGTTGCTCTTGGGGTAATAGCTGCATATTATGGTGGTTGGGTTGATTCCTTGATTATGAGAATTTGTGATGTATTCCTTGCATTTCCATCTTTGATTCTTTCCTTAGTGTTTATTGCAATTTACGGTCCTTATATTGAGATCATCTTATTGGTGTGGGGATTTTTAGGGATCCCCATTTATGCTCGATTAATCAGAGGAAACGTATTACAAGCACGAGAGCTCCCTTACATTCAGGCTGCAAGAGTTTCTGGTGCGGGAAATTGGAGAATAATGTTTAGACACATATTACCTAATGTCATACAACCAATTATTGTCTTCTTCACATTCGATATAGGTGCTTATATTTTAGGCCTAGCAGGTCTATCCTTTTTGGGTATGAATCAATCAATATTAATTGAATGGGGAAATGATATTAATGTGGCTAGAGAAAATCCTTATGAAGCACCATGGGCAGGTCTGTGGCCAGGATTTATGATATTTCTAACAGTATTAGGTTTCATGCTAGTTGGGGATGGTCTACGAGATGCATTGGATCCAAGATTGAAAAACTTATAATATCTTTAAATATTTTATTTTTTATTCAAAACTTAACCACAGGAAATAAGAACTACAATGGATATAGTTGAAAATAATAAAAGCACTAATGAAGTTGCTTTAGAACCTAAAGCTGCAGTATCACAAAAACTATTAGAAGTTAAAAATCTAAAAACCTATTTCTATACTGAAGAGGGTATTGTGAAAGCAGTTGATGGGGTATCTTTCGACATTTATGAAGATGAAGTACTTGGACTTGTTGGAGAAACTGGGTGTGGGAAATCAGTCACAGCATTATCAATTTTACAGTTAGTAAGAGCACCGGGAAAAATTATTGATGGATCAGTTCACTTCAAAGGAGAAAACCTATTAAATTTAAAAGAATCTGAAATGAGGAATTTTCGCGGTAAGGATATCACCATGATATTTCAAGATCCTTTGAATTCTCTTAATCCTGTTTTTACGGTCGGTAAACAAATTTCAGAAGTATTTTACTTACACCAAGAAACAGAATTGAAACAAGAGCTAGATAGACTATTATTAGAAAGGTCCAATAGAAGAGAAGAAATAAAAAACTTACAACAAACTTTGAAAGATGAAGTTGACAGATTAACAGAGGAAGAAAAAGAAGATATAAATACTAAAATTGAAGATCTTAAAGAACTAGCTGCCCATATCCCGAATTTAAAAGATGTAGCATTCGCAAGGTCAGAACAAATAATTAAAGAAGTGGGAATTCCTGATCCGAAGGGAATATTAAAAAGATACCCTCACGAATTGAGTGGAGGGATGAGACAACGTGTAATGATTGCGATGGGACTTTCATGCAATCCAGCACTTCTAATTGCAGATGAACCAACAACAGCATTAGATGTTACCATACAAGCACAAATTCTTGATTTGATGAAAGAATTAATAAAGAAATTCAGAACTTCAATTCTTATAATTACGCATGATTTGGGAATAATTGCTGAATTGTGTGATAGGATTGCTGTTATGTATAGTGGAAATATTGTTGAATACGCGACAGCAGTAGATCTATTTAAAAACCCACGACACCCCTATACCAAAGGATTGATTAGTGCAATTCCAAGTATTGAAAAAAGAGACCAAAAATTGCAAACTATTCGAGGTATGGTTCCAAATCTTATCTATCCTCCATCAGGTTGTAGATTTCATCCTCGATGTGATTTTAGAATGGAAATTTGTGATAAAGTAAAACCTCAATTGACAGAGATAGCTCACAGATATTTTGTGGCTTGCCATCTTTTTGATCCTCAATACAAAGATTCACCTAAGTATGTTAGGTCAGAAGAAGATGAAGTTTAATCTAAAATGTAACCAAAATTAATTAAAAAGGATACAATAAAATGACAACTCCAGATTTAAATACCAAAGAAACTGAATGGGATAAAACTAGGAATTTAAAGAAACGAGAATCTATCATTCGCGTTAAAGACCTCAAGACGTACTTTCCAATTTTAGGAGGATTGTTTAAACGTAAAATTGGAGAGGTTAAAGCTGTTGATGGAGTTACTTTCAATCTTTATAAAAATGAGACATTAGGTCTAGTGGGAGAAAGTGGGTGTGGTAAAACTACAATCGGAAACACCGTTTTAAACCTCGTAAAAAATACAGCAGGGGAGATATATTATGGTAAGAGAAGAGTGGATTTACGTAGAATCGAAGGAATAACTGAAAGGATTTTACAAAAATATAAAGTAATAGTGCTTTATGCCATCCCTCTACTATATACAAAAAATGCTCGAAAGATTGAAAAAACAATCTCTAATACCCCTTCATTTATTAGACGCAAATTTGTTCAAATAAAAAACAAATTTCGACAACTTGAGAAAGATTTTCTAATAGATAAATTTTTAAGAAAAAAAATGCAAATGGTATTTCAAGATCCTGATGCTTCCTTAAATCCCCGGTGGAAGGTTGTAAATATAATTGGTGAACCCTTGAGAATTCTAGAAGGTCTTAACAAAAGAAGAAAAATTAGGAGAAGAGTTTTAGAACTATTAGAAAGGGTTTCTATGAAGGCTGAACATTTAGATCGATATCCTCATGAATTTTCTGGGGGTCAGAAGCAAAGAATTGTTATTGCGAGGGCTTTAGCAAGCAATCCTGAAGTGATCATCCTGGATGAACCCACCTCCGCATTAGATGTATCGGTACAAGCCCAAATTCTTAATCTATTAAAAGATCTCCAGAAAGATTTCGATCTATCATACTTATTTATCACCCACGATCTTAGCGTTGTACAGCATATTGCAGATAGAATTGCTGTAATGTATTTGGGAAGGTTTGTTGAAACTGGGACTATTAATGAGGTATTTTACAACCCTACACACCCTTATACAAGAGCATTGTTATCAGCAAGACCCACATTCGATCCAAGTTCAAAAACAAACCGAACTATCTTAGAGGGTGATGTCCCAAGCCCAATTAACCCTCCTGAGGGTTGTGCTTTTCACCCAAGATGCCCCGAAAAAGATAATCATATCGGATGTGGTTTAGAACATCCTCGAAAGATTCATCTGGGAGGAGACCACTATATGATTTGTCTTCCCTTCAAAGATGAAACCAAGTCGTATGAAGGTATGAAATTTATCTCAGATTAAATTAATTAATTTTTTTATCTATTTTTATTATTAATTTTCATCAGATAATTATATTTTCTAATATTAATTCTTATTAGAACACTAATTAATTAGAAATTATCTTTAATATGTCAAAAAACTCTCAAATTTATATAATAAAAACATCTCCAAAAACAATTTTAGAAGACTATCATAAATTATTACACCTTGCAGATTATCAACAACACATAAGTTCCTCTAGTAAAATAATTGTAAAATTAAATTTGAGTTGGTCGAAATTTTTTCCATCATGCTCTAGTCCTCCCTGGCAGCTTGAAGGTGTTCTCAAAACTTTGATTGATGATGGATATGATCCAAAGAAAATCTTTACTGCTGAGAATCGAACAGTTGTAACAAACATCGAAAAGGGATTAAAAGGGAATAAATGGAATCCAATAATAAAAAAATATAATGTTTGGTTTGTACCACTAACACGTATCCCATTTGTATCATATGAGTCTCTAAAACCTAAATTTTTAAAGCTTAAGGATAGACAACTGCATGCACTCGATTCAAAAATATTCCCTGAAGGATTTAAAATCCCGCAATTTTATGTAGGAAAACCAATAATCCATCTCCCTACAATGAAAACTCATGGTCATACTGGAGCAATGGGGGGTTCATTAAAAAAAACCTCTGAGGAAATGAGGCACGGAGGTATTACCTGTGCTATGAAAAATGCTTTTGGAGGACTGTTAACAAAAAGAAGACATTTTTCACATCAATATATGTCTGAAGTTTTAGTAGATCTCTTAATTATCCAAAAACAAATCCATCCTCAAATTTTTTCGGTAGTTGACGGAACAGTTTGTGGTGATGGAGCAGGACCAAGAACAATGATCCCTCGTATCAAAAACTATATAATTGCTGGTTATGATCAAGTTGCTGTTGATGCGGTTGTGGCTCGAATGTTTGGTTTTCAGCCATTGGATCTTCCTGCGATTAAACTAGCTCATGATGAAGGTTTAGGATGTGGAGATTTTGATCAAATTGAAATAGTTGGGGAAGATATCTCTAATATCAATTGGAATTTTAGGGTAAAACGTAGCATAGTAATTTGGGGAGATCAAATGGTAAGAAAAGGGCCATTACAATTTCTCTATCCTTTATTTCGAAATGAACTCTTCTTTTTAGGACCTACTTTTGCATCCATGATATTTCATGATATGATATGGTATCCGACAATAGGGAAGAAAAGGATTAATAAATTTTATGAAACAGAATGGGGAAAGAAATTCAAGGAATATCCTGCAAAATAAAACCGAACTAAACTAATATTACTCCTTTTAATAATTTAAATCTTTTTCTTTAGTTGCATTCTTAATTAAGTTATTAAAATCAAGCTTCAAGCCTGAATCTTTTAATTTTAAGTTAATAAAGAATTCATTTGAATCCTCTTTCCCTAAAATTGGAGATTTGATGAGATGAATTGGAAAAAATTGGTTATTATTACACCATTGAATTAGATCTATGAGAATTTGATGAAGTCGAGGCGGATCTTGTTTCGATTTAAAATTAACCTTAACATCATTCTCATTCTCAATTTCAAAAAATGGTTTTATCAATGCTATTATCTCTCCACTTTCCTTAATTACTGGTTTTACCTGTGGAAGAATTATTTTTAAAGAAGCGAATGTGATATCGATAGTACATAAATCGACTTTTTCTTGAATATTTATTGAATTACGAGCGTCTATACCTAGCATAGGAACTACTCGTTCTTTGTTTTTTTCACATCTTAGTGAAGGATGTAACATATCAGTCGCATTATCTATAGCATACACTTTTTTGGCTCCGTGTTTTAAAAGACAATCTGTAAATCCCCCTACGGAAGCCCCTACATCCATACAAATTTTTCCATCAACTATTATTGAAAATTCTTTTAAAGCAGCTTCCAATTTTAATCCTCCTTTACCGACATAAGGAAAATCTTTTTCCAATTCAACTTTAAGAGAATTTTCTACTTTCTTTCCTGGTTTTTGAATTATTTTTCCATCTACCTTTACAAAACCATTTATAATTAACCATTGAGCTTTAGTTCTGCTTTCAACTAACCTTCTTTCTACTAAAATAATATCAATTCTTTCCTTCATTAATTTTAATCCTCTATTTCTTGCTTCTTAATATTTCTTCAATTCTCATTGAGATTTTTAAACTCAGAATACTAATTTGAGCCTTGAGAGATGCTTTCTGTTCCCATTTTTTATATATAACTCGAAATACTAATCCTATAGAAAAAAAAGCACCCACAGCCGCAAACCAAATGCTAACTAAATCCAGTTGATTTAGAAAAAGAAAGTATAGTACATTATGAGCTAAATAAATAGATAAGGAATAATAGGAATAGTAAAATATCAATTTATAACTCTTTTTGGTTGCCATGAGACTAGTTCTTTCAATTAATAATAGAATAGACAGAATAACAATATCAATTCCTATAGAATAAATTATCCAAGAAAGGCTCTTCCTTCTTAGAAATGTAGGATAGTTCAATATTATTCCAGAAATTATCAGAAATAATCCAATTATCAATAAATATATCAATACTTTCTTTAAATTCTGACTATTTCTAACATTTATAGATTCATGGATTATATCCCCTATAACTGTTCCGATAAGGAAAAATGGGAAGAAAATAAGAATAGGATCTTGAGCAATGCCATTATAAAGGATATGAAATAATAATCCAAAAAAATTTGATTCTCCTTGATGAGGTAATAACGTTGAAAAAAGAAATAGATGTAAAGTAATAATTCCCACAGCAAATACAATCCTAACATATTTCAAAGTTTTTAATAATGGCCAGGCTATAAAGAGGGAAATTGCGGCTGTCAATAATACAAACCATATCCAAATCATGGTTGGATCATTAAATACAATCGGTACAGGTATATTATAGATAATGGCTATTATGAAAATAAAAAAAGCACGAAAAAAATATGAATTTCTCACTATTCGATAATTTAAACCGTCTGATTCTTCGATTTTACTGAGTCTTTTTCTATATGATAAAGTCACACTTACCCCAGATATGAATAAAAATCCTGAAGCACCAATTGGATCAATAATCATTATTGTAATTGAATACAGCCAACTATAATCAGATTTCAACCACCAATTGATAAGATGGTTTAAAACCATCCAAGCCATGCATAATCCTCGAAAAATATCAATACTTTTTAGTCTTTGAAATCTCATTCTAAGTAAGTATCTTCCTTTTTATTATAGTTCTCAATCATCCTTTTTTAGGATCTTAATAAAATCCTTTTTTTCCTTCCTTGCAAATTTCACAGCTAATAGGCCTACTTGAACTTTCAATGAAAATTTGCGCTCTAGTTTATCATAAATTAATCTTAAAAGTATACCATAAAGTATAACCGTTGCTATGATAAAAATCCATATATTATATCTTGTTAGCAAACCATAGAAAGGAAAGAAATTAATATTTTGTAAAAGAAATAGGGTAAGTGAATAATAAGAAAAATAGAATAGAAATTTATAGCTCTTTTTAGCCCCTATAATTTCAAATTCTTCAAAAATAAGAAAGATTAATAGAATGATTAAATCTAAACCTAATGAATAAATCAACCACCAAATATTTGTCTTTATCGTAAGAATTTTTTCAGAGAAGAGATCTGGAAATAAAAAGGAAATTCCGAGAGTGATAAGAATAACCCCACCCGATAATAAAGGGATAAAAATTTTTTTTCTAAAAGCTATTTTTCTTTCAATTTTATTTTCTATTAATGAAAAATCATAAAGGATGTCTCCTATAACAGTTCCTATAAGAAAAAAAGTAAAGAAAGATAAAATGGGATTTTGATCTAATGAATTATAAAAGAAATAGAAGATAATTCCCGGTATATTTGTTTTCCCCTCATACGGACGTAAGATAGCCAATATAATTAGATTAACAATCCAAATTAAACATCCACTAACAATTCTGACTAATTTTGATGTCCTAAGAAAGGGCCAAGCAAATATAAGGCACATTGCGACAGTTAATATAATAAACCATTTCCATATATTCAACGGATCAAAGAATTCAATCGCAACAATGCAATTATATACCAAAGCAAGCCCCATTATTAACAATCCTCGAATTAAATATTCCTTTTTTACTGTTTCAGAACTATGTTCTTTGTGATTCTTAGCTCTTCCCATTCTTTTTCTATAAGAGATCATTGTACTCACTCCTGATATAAATACGAACCCAGCAGCACCTAATGCGGAAAAAAGGGATACATAAACATAGAATAACCAATCATCGACAGGATGAGACCACCAATCAATCATGTGACCAACCATAATATAGACCATCCCTAGTCCTCGAAAAATATCAACACTTTTTATTCTTTTATTAAGCATCTCAATATATTACATTTCTTTTTATTATTTAGTTAAAAATTTCAGAAGATTCACTTAAAGAAATTTCATTATTTAATATTTTATCTATTATATCTTTCAATTTAATTTTTGAATCTTTTAAATCTCCATTAATTTTCTGCTCTTTACTGTTATTTGAATCTTGAAATCTAATCTGTCTGTATTTTACCAAATTATTTAATTGATTTACTTCTATCCCATCCCTCATAGCTAATATTAACGCGGAAAGCTCGTGTTTCGTTCTGAATTTTTTTTTAATACCTTGAATTCTTATTTTTGATGATTTTGATTCATCTATTAAGAAGACCTTTAAATTTTCTCTATTTGGAAACAATTCTGTAATTTCTTGTATTAAGTCTAAAGATAACGGTAAAACTCCACTTCCAAATTTAAATATTATCTTTAGAAGGTTAGGATGATTAGTTTGAAAACAATTTACATAATCATTTATAACATTAGTAATCCCAATTTTATCAAAAAAAGTGTGAGAAACAAAATAATAATCATCTAAAAAAACGACTAAGCCAATTTTTTTCGAACCAGGATCTATAGAAAATATCAATTTGGAATAATATTCCTTATATCCTATTCTATATGCAGCTATAATTTTATAGATATAGTGATTAAAATTATCTTGTTTATCATACGCCATAATCTTTAGTTTTTTATAATTAACCCTTAAGTTATGAGTATCCTCGATTGTTGTAAGAAGTAAGGAGTGAAGATCTGGGATCTTTGAAATCCCACTTAAAATTTTGAACTGAATATTTCTTCTATTTAGTTCTCTATTTAATCGGTAAAAAAAATTTAAATTCTCTGTATGCAGATATAAAATTTTATTTTTCAAATTATAATTATTAATATTAAGTAAAATTAATAATTTTTAATTAAATGATATTTCCAATCCCAATTTTGAATGCATATTTTAAAAGGAACCCCTTTGGTAAAGGTATAGTTTCAGTATGGGGAGACTTTGGTGTTGGAAAAACAACTTTTGCACTTCAAACCTTATATAATACAAATAAAAAGGGAAGCGAATCAATTTATATTTTTACTAAACCGACATTTCCTTATGAAAGAATTAATAGAATTATGCAAGAATCAAAGGAGGATCTAGATCATATTAGTTTTGTCAGACTTGAAAATTTTAATGATTTGCATAATTTAGTATTTAATTTAGAGTTCCTCATTCTAAAAAAGTCAAATACAAAAGAAAATTTGTATAAGCTCATTGTAATTGATTCATTGACAGACTTGTATAGATTGGAATTGAATAGGGAAAAAAAGGATATGAACTATAATTTGAATTATCGTTTAAATCAAATTTTAGCAAATCTTTTCTATTTAAGTGAACACTATGACATAGATATCTTGGTTATTAATGAAAAGGTCCAGATAAGAGAAAACGATCAAAATATAGAAATTCAGAGTGGAGGTAAAGTGATGGAGTATTGGGTAACATTAGATATAAAAATTGAGCGCACAGAAGTCTTAAAAGAGAGAGAGATTATTTTAACAAATCATTCAAATGGTGATCATATAAATTTTCGATCCAATTTAACTGAAAATGGATTTCAATAATAATAACAAAGATATGTGCGTTAATATATAAAATAAATAAAAGAATGGAAAAGCAAATGAATCTGAATTTAACTACAATCCAAGAAGCAGGATTAAAATTTTTAATTAATGCTGCTGATAAAAACTCAATTCCTTCAAAATCTATGGCAGTCTTCTATAACAAAAAGATGGAAATCAATAGGGATATTACTAATTTAGCTATTATGGCTTATAACAGGAGTGTAAATCAAGACTCTCTAACAATAGTAGATCCCATGGCGGCCTCAGGAATAGGTTCCATAAGAATGTTAAAGGAATGTAATAATATCAAAAAGATATATATTAATGACATAAATCCGATAGCGGTTGATCTTATTCATAAAAATTTATCTTTAAACGAATTAAATAGTCAGTCAGCCAAAATCGAAGTGTCAAGAAAAGACTCAAGTTATTTGTTTTCAGAAATTACACAGAATTCTTATAACCATTCTGATAATGATCAAAAAAAACCCAACATTATTTCAATTGACCCCTTCGGCACTCCGAATTTATACTTAGATGCTGCTTTTAAAGCGATACAAAAGGTAAACGGATTATTATGCATTACTGCAACTGATACAGCTGTTCTTTTTGGAGTAAGACCATTAAGCTGTATTCGAAAGTACATGGCCAAACCCTTGCATACAGAATATTGTAAAGAAATTGGTGCCCGAATTTTACTATACTTTATATCTAGAATTGCAAATATTAATAATATGGGAATTCTACCCCTTTTAACATTTTATAACTCACATTTTATAAGAGTATTTTGTTTAACTTTCAAAAATCGAAATGAGATTACAAAATTCTTTAAAAATTACACATACTCAATACATTGTAATAATTGTGGATTTCGCTCAATTCTTCAAGGTGATTATTTTCAGCCAACCATAAATTGTCCTGCTTGTAAGCAAAATAACTGTATCGATTATGCGGGACCTCTCTGGGATAATGAAATTCATGATGCTGATTTTGTAAACGAAATGATTGAATTGAATAATCATCTTCATTATGACAATAAAAAAAGAATAGACAAGTTATTAAACCTCATTAAGGAAGAAATTAATAAACCTATTTTTTATTACAATATTCATAAATTAAGTAAAATTTTAAAAATTTCAAATATTCCAAAATTAGAAGAAATCATTTCTCATATCAAGAATAAAGGATATCAAATATCAAGGACTCATTTTGATTTCTTATCAGTTAAAACCAATATGGATAATATATCACTCAAAAATATGTTATTAGAATTAGGAAAAAATTAGATTGAATTGACAGACAATAAAGGAAACCATAAACTAGATCCCCATTATCAAAAAGCTAAAAGAGAGGGATATAGAGCAAGATCAGCTTACAAATTGTTAGATATCCAAAAAAGGTACAATATCTTCAAAAGAGCTTTTAAAATTTTAGACTTAGGATGTGCTCCTGGTTCTTGGCTTCAAGTCACTAAAAAATTTGCTGAAGATAATATAATTAAATATAATGACCAATATTACCATAGAGATAATTATATAATTTTGGGCGTAGATATCAAGAACGTATCTCCTATTGAAAAAGTTGATATATTGAGAATGGATTTTACCGAACCCATTTTTCAAAATAAAATTACATCCTATTTTGATGGTAAAATAGATTTGATACTATCAGATGCTTCAGTAAATAAATCTGGTAATAAATTTACAGATCATTTGAAACAAATACATCTTTGTTACGCCATTCTTGAATTAGCAAAAATTCATTTGAAATATAAAGGTGTTTTAGTAATGAAAACATTTCAAGGATCTGATTATGACTCATTAATAAGAACCTTTAAACCAGAGTTTAGAATATTGAAAACATACAAACCAGCTTCATCAAAAAAAAGGAGTAATGAAATCTATCTTGTCGGATTACAGAAAAAATAATTAAATATCTTGTAATCCTTTTTCTATTTCTCTAAAATTAATATTGTATTCATTTCCCTTTGATGTAATCTCAATCCAATCTGTTAACCAGGGACAATTTAAAGGATTAAATTGATCCATATTTGTATCATTACATTTTCCTCGAAAAGGACAAATAAAACACGGCTGCCTAGAAAGCATATTCCATACAAAATCCTTTCGATCCATATCAATTTTAACACTTTTGACTTGAACATCTATTTCTTCAATTGAATTAATGAGTTTTGTCCAAGATGCTTCAACTAATTCTCTTCTGATTTTAATTTTTGACTGTAGGGATAAAATATCTAATATTTCTTCTAAATCGTTAGATTCCGTATTGGTTAACTTTAAAAGATCATTGAAGTAAATCTCTTTTTCTCGATTAATAATATTTAATATATTTTTTTCGTTTTTGTGTAATGAACGTTTAAATTCTTTCTTCTTCTCTTCTATTCTTTCAATTCTCCTTTCAACATCAGATTTTTCATCTACAGGACCTTCAATTCTCTCTTTTATCTTGCATTTATGACGTGACAGGTAAGCAAAACTCTTCCCGCAATAAGGACAAGTCTCTTTTTTCTTTTTAGCCATTTTTTTTAATGTTATAGTATTTTATAAAAATTTTAGAAAAAAAATTACATTTCAAGCTTTATGATTATAATTTTATGTTTATTTTTAAATTAATTTTTCGTTTTTTTCTTAAATTCTTAGAAGTAAAATAATTTTGTTTAATTAGTATTTACATACTATATTTAAACTTGAATAACCTTAATGAATATAAATGTATCTTCATGAAATTTTAGGAATCAAAGAAAGTCAAATCACTAGCTCTCACCAAATATTAAATGAATCCCAGAGTCTACAAAAAAAAACAACTAAAATTCCCCTCGGTTCTAGAAATTTTGATGATGTAATCGGGGGTGGTTTTTCTCAGGGAAAAAAATATTTAGTATTTGGCCCTAATAAGACAGGTAAAACTCAATTATGCCACCAATTATGTGTTCAAGCATATAACTATTTTAATAATATCACAGATAAAAAATGTATCAAAAACATATTCTATTTTGATACAGAAAACACTTTTCGTCCTGAACGATTAAAAGAATTATTATTACCTTCTGTTTCTGAGATTGATAATTTACTTAAAACTATATTAGTATCTAAAATTATGAGCAATTCAGCACTTCTGCTTGCATTGAAGGATTTCGATAATATCATCAAAAATCTCAGTGGAGGGGTATTAATAATTGATTCAATTAACAATCACTTTAGATCTGATTTAGGTAATAAAGATCTTTCATTTAATAAAACAAAAAACAAGTTTTTAAAGATCTTACATAAGATTAATGAACTCACTCACAAGCATAATTTAATGACAGTAGTCACATCCCAGGTTACATCTAATTTCGCTAGAAAAGGAAATATTAGAGTCTTACCCGTTGGGAATCAATTCTTAAATCACTTCTTTTCAGAATATGTATATTTAAGTAAAAATGATAAAGATACAAATTTCGTTCAACTTGTTAATTCATTAGCCCTCTCTGAGAAAAAACTTCTTTACAAAATAACTTCAAAAGGCATTCGAGATTTGAAGCTCTAGAAAATCAAATTTTTAACAGATCACTTACTGAAATATAGTTAAATTTATCAGAAAAAATGTTAGAATTTACAACATATACCTCATTTTTTATTCTCGTTTTAATCCACTCTAATAACTCAATCCCATATCTCAATTTTTTTATCTTACTCTTCGTTCCTTTTAGATTTTTCTTTAAATTCAATTTAGAATACTTCCCTATAATATTATCAAAATCCATTCCTATGAAATATAGTTTTTGTAAGGGTTTAATTAATTTGTGTATAAAATAAAGAATTCTATCACCATCTGTAAACCCTCCCGGATTCAATACGTTCTCAAGTGGTTCTACTTGAGTCGTTCCTATAATATTTTGAAATCTTAGCATATTCTTTTCAAATTGTATTAGTTTATCAATATTATCTCCATGGGCATGAACGATATTAAAATTTGCATAATTAAATTCTCTTTTTGTTATTCCGTCTAAATCGGTAAATATAGCATTAATCTTAATATGTCTTTTTCTTAAAAGGACTGAAGCTCCATCGGCAGCTAAATTGATGAATCTGTTAAAATACAATCTTCCCTTTTTTTTCAAGATTGTATCAACGGTTTCCTCTAATGAAGGGCCACATCCGTAAATTATAATTTCTGGTTTTGAGATTATCTGCCTATTTAAAGATTTTATTACGTTCTCTAAGTCCCAATTATCGTTTTTTTTAATAAATATCTCTGAAAGGTAATCACGTGCTTTACAATCCTCTTGATAATCAAATTTAAAATCATTTATTATTTTAAAATAATAATCCTTGAATTCTTCAAAGAAATTTAGTTTATTCTTTAGATTGGAAACCATATCATCCAAATAATTTGATTGTAAATCTCAATAATAAAATTTTAAATTATTACCTTAATTAATAAAAACATACTATTTAATTCAATATTATTTTAAATCATAAACAAATTAAAAAGGAGTTTGTTAAAAATGGCTAAATGGTTTACTAAAACACATCAATGGTTTGATGATGGAACAAAAGAAGTAGGAATTACCCCTTATGCTGCTGAACAGTTAGGTGAGATTTCTTTTGTTGATGTTGAGGGTCTTGATGGTGCTAAACTAGAGCAAATTAAAATGGATGGAGATGAACCTACTAGTGATCCTATCGATTGCACTGTAGAAAGCAGTAAAGCTGTTGGAGACATCTATAGTCCCGTGTCAGGTTCAGTCACCGCAATTAATTCTGATTTAATGGACGAACCAGAAAAGATTAATGAAGATGCATTTGCAGCCTGGCTCTACAAAATTGATCCTTCTAATTGGGATACTGAAAAGGGTAATTTATTAGATGAAGCTGCCTATAAAGCTCTTATTGGCTAGTATTTTAGAAATATAAATTTTTCTTTAAAATAATTTTTTTTTTCATTCTTATTCAAGTTTTACACTTAGGACCTCTAGATTATGAATTAGATAAGAGTTTAAGTGGAATATATAAAATAATCTGATTAAGCTTTACTGGCTCAGCACGCCCGTCTTTATAGCTATTATATATTGTAAAGCTATGAAAGAAATTATTATTGTTAATACACCAATTATCAGAGCCGTAGCTGCCATTTTACGATTATAAACATATTTTGACGCTTGGTACAAAAATACAAATCCTGTAGAGCATAATATAATTAGAATTGAAGCTACAATGCTCTCAATTATAAACGCTTCATTAATATCAGTAAGAATAAAAATCGGATCTCCTTGCTGATTTGCTCCTAACGCGGGAGGTTCCCTAACAAGCAAGTATGCTACACCCGTTTGTAGAACAAATAAAACTATGAATATCCCGATCATGCTTATAGCTCTTGATGGCATAGGAAGGGATAACCTTGGGAGCTTAAATTTTGGGAAACTTAACTTTGGCTTTCTAAATGCTCTTCCGAAAAGCCAAGGAGTTTTTCCTTTAATTTTCTCCATTACAGTCTCTGAACCGATTACTTCTTTTTTTTTTAATTGTTCCTTAATTGGTGGTTGTTTTTGCATAATATATTATAATTATTTTATTTATTACAATTTAATAATTTTTTCAAATACATCTGCAATTATTATAATATTCTAATTTAGGTTTTTTAATAAGGCTATCAAGAAACTCCAGATTTTTTCTACAGATTT
Source organism: Promethearchaeota archaeon (assembly GCA_019894975.1). Taxonomy (GTDB): domain Archaea; phylum Asgardarchaeota; class Lokiarchaeia; order Sigyniarchaeales; family SOKP01; genus Loki-b32. The sequence goes on from JAGXNO010000002.1 coordinate 190,092, forward strand.
TACGGAAACTCTCTCATCTGGGGAATGAGCTGAAATTACATCAGGGCCAATCGATATCATTTCCATATCGGGAAATTTCTTCTTCAAAATTCCACATTCCAATCCTGCATGTATCGCTTTAACTTCAATATCTTTTTTAAATTGCTCTTTAAACGCATCTTCAGTTAACTTTAAGAGATTGGAATCAAAATTTGGTTGCCAACCTGGATAATCAGAATCTGTAATAATATTAATCTCTAATCCTGTTAACTTGAATAAAGATACTGCCTTTTCCCAGATAATTATTTTATAATATTCACTTAAGCTCCGCTGACTTAATTTAATTTCAATCTTTTCCTCACCAGTTCTTATAACACCTAAATTTGAAGAAGTAAAAACGAGGTCTTTAATTTTTGGATGCATTGAAAGGGGACCATTTGGTAATGTATATATAAGATTAAGAATATTATCTTGAATTTTTTTGGTAAAAACTTCCATATCGTTAAAATTCTCCAGGGGCTGTATTGAAACATTCATGTCAGGATCAATACCATCAAAGAGAACCTTAATTTTAGAAACTAAATCACTAATAAACTTACCTATTTTAGATAATTCCTCTTTATTAACATACAAAATTGCGCTAGCTTCTCTTGGTATCGCATTAGTTCTGTTCCCCCCTCTTATAGAACTAACTTGTATTACAAATTCTTCATTTAATTTCCAAAGAACTTCTCCTATGATCTTTAATGCGTTTCCTCTTCCTAAATGGATATCTGCTCCAGAGTGCCCTCCACTTAAACCAGATACAAAAATTCTTATCGGAATCAGATTTTTATTTTTATCTATCGTTATAGTTTCTTTTTTAATATGAAAAAAAGTGACCCTTCCCCCCGCACATCCGATTGTAACAGAGTCTTCATCTTCGGCATCTAGATTTATAAGATAACGTCCTGCAATTAAATCAGTATCAATTTTAAATGCACCACGTAACCCCATTTCCTCATCTACAGTAAATAAAAGATCAAATCCAAGTGATCCTAAATTTGACTCCCCATCATATATTTTTTTCATTAAGGTTAATAAATACGCTATCCCTACGCCATTATCCGCACCTAATGTTGTTCCTTCAGCAGCAACCCACTTATCATTATCAATTTCAATTATTTTTAATTCCAATGGATCTTTAGAAAAATCATGGGAAATCCCCTCATTTTTTTCACAAACCATATCCATGTGACATTGTAAGATAACCTTTTCTAACTGATTTTGCTTTGCGGGAACTCTTATTACAAGATTTCCTGTAGTATCTACCTTTGTTTCAAAATTTAATCGCTCAGCTTCTTCCTTTATAAATGCTCTTACTTTTTCCTCGTGCTCTGAACAGCGAGGGATTTTTGTAAGTTGTTCAAAGTATTCCCAAAATTCAGAAGGTTCTCCTAATCCTTTTAATTTTGACAAAAATATCCCTTCCACTTAAAATATATATAGTAATTATTTTATAATATTTATAAAATAACACTAAATTCCTTATAATTTTATTTGAAGGCTATTAAAATGAGTATGAAAGATATATATTCAGAAGTAAAGAAGCGCAAGATGGAAGCACTGGATAAAAAGGACGTTGTGCAAGCTGTAGAAAAACATGGTAAAATCTTAGCGATCAGCGGAAGGTATGAAAAACCTAAAAGAGTAGTAGAACACATGTATGCTTCCGTGAAAAATGTTATAAAAGAGAGAGAAATCATGAAAGAAAACTTGTCACAATATGATGTTGTTCTTATAGGATGTCCAGGAAGTGATATCCCACATGCTTCTTACCCAAAAGTAAAAGATTTCGTGATGAATGGTGGTTGGCTGATAACAACAGATTGGGCACTCCAGAGTATCATAGAGAATATTTTTCCCGGGTATATAAGATGGAATCGCGCAAAAACTGCAGATGCTGTAGTTCCTTGTCAAATAATTCAATCAAATCATCCATTTTTAGACGGGGTTTTAAGCGAAATCCAACAAAGTAAATGGCAAAAACAATCAGAAAAAAACACTAAAAAAAGTGAATTTCGTTGGTGGTTAGAAACGCGGTCATTTCCTATCCAGGTACTTAACCATGAAGCTGTTAGAGTGCTAATTAGTTCTTGGGAAATTCAAAGTAAATGGGGTGAATCACCTGTGCTTGTAGAATTTGATTATGGAAAAATGGGGGGTCGAATTATTCATATGATAAGTCATACGCACTTACAAAAGGGTGGTGCTAAAGGTAAATATGCTTCTGCATTAATTCTCACAAATATCCTAGACGAAAAAGTATCTCAAAAAATGGGACTATCAAAAAAACCAACTTCTGGATATGTTTCTGATTGGCAAACACCTCAAACTCAAGCGCAACCTCAGCAACAATTCATTCAATCACCCGTAGAAACTCCACAAAATAATTTTGTAACCCCTACCGCAAGTGGCGCAGGATTGACAGGAACCTCTCAAATTGTTGAATTAGATGCAAGTAGTTCTGGTAATTTTTCATATACAAGTAAATGTGTGTATTGCGGGTATGATTTTACTGAACACATGGGAAAAATTTTTATCTGTAAAGAATGTAATACCCCATATCATGAAAGCTGCATCAATATGCAAATAAATGAAGGTACTTGTAAGAATTGTAGCAGAATTTTATTATGGTAATTTTAATTGAATTACTATAATTCATAGATGCTATTTAACATCTTAAAAAATAATTAAATTTTAGTACTGCTTTTCCTTCATATCAAGATTTAAACTATTTTGGGGATAATAATTGATAGATTTTGACCAGGTTTTTAACGAAGTAGAAAATTTAAATAAAGACGTAATGATGAGTATGTTTCAGTTATTAATTGGGATTAATACTACTACGCCCCCAGGAAACACATATCGTAAGTATGTAGATGCCATTTCACCCTACTTTAAGAATTTAAAATATGAATTAGAAGAAGTAATTGTCCCTAATGAACTAATAAAACAGATTCCATCTCCACTTGAGGGACCTCGAGTAAATCTTGTCGCTAAGAAAAATTTTGGGCAGGCTAAGGAGATCACATTTTGTGGGCACATGGATGTTGTTCCTGCTTCTGATGAG
>JAGXNO010000030.1 GCA_019894975.1 Promethearchaeota archaeon
TAACAGCATAATCGCAAGGCTTTTTTTCTGGAACTTCTATATTGAGACTATTATCATCCAATGACCAGTTAAGATTTTTTTCAATTCCCAGCATTCTAATATATTTGATATCTTCTTCTGAGATAATGTGTATTAGGCTTCTTTCCCTTTCGCCTTGAATATTAATGTAAGATTTTCTCAAAGTTGAAATTGTAAATACAGCTCTATATGGCCAGCCTAAAACGATTGCATAAAGTGCGTTATCCTTTACAGTAAATCTAATATCATCAGGAGTGTAGGGACGATCTCCTCTTTCGGAGAACATACCACCTTCGCCCAATTTTGTAGGTCCTTCTTCAGCAATAGACCATGGTGTACTACCATAAATTGCCTCGCCGTTGATTTCTAACCATTTTCCCATTTCTAGAATTGCTTCTTTATGAAGTTCTGGTATTGTACCATCTGCTTTTGGACCGACATTAATTACTAAAGAACCATGTTTTGCAACTCTATCAACAAAATTATGAACAAGAACTCGGGGAGATTTTGTTCCAGCTTCTTTTGCATAGCCCCATGCGGTACTTTGAGCATTAAAATCAACAGACGTATCAGTAATCCATTTATAATATGTCACTTTATTCGCTCGTCCTACTTCATAATCTACTACACCTAATCCTGGTGGAATATTATTCATTTTATAAAGAATTTCAACTTCTTTACCCCACTCTATACCCTTATTAAAATAATATGCTAAAACTTCTTTTTTATATTTTTCATGAATCCGTCCTAGCCCAAAATCCCACCATATAAGATCGGGTTTATACTTGTCAATTACTTCAATCACAATATCCTTCCACCATTCGAGAAATTCTTTATTAGGCCACACTTGGTATCGTTTATATTTCCCTTCATATCTAACTCCGTATAATCCAGCGTATTCTGGATTTGAAGTATCAAAGTTAGAATCTGATTGAGGAAAGAAAAACCAATTTGCAGCATGATGAAAAGCTACCATAAACTTCATACCCTGTTTTCTTATCGCTTTTTCCATTTCACCAACAGTATCTCTTTTTGGTCCCATATTTGCAGCATTCCATTTGGTTACCTTACTATCCCACATAGCAAAAGCGTCATGATGGATAGCTACAGGACCTGCGAATTTAGCTCCTGCATCTTTAAAGAGTTTAGCCCATTCATCTGGATTAAATTTTTCAGCTGTGAATAAGGGTATTAGATCTTTATAGCCAAATTTAGAAGGGTCACCATAATTCTTCACATGATACTCATATTGGGGCGATCCTTTCCTATACATCCAAAATGGGTACCAACTGACATTAGGACCACATGCCGGAACAGAATAAACACCCCAATGATAGTAAATCCCAAATTTAGCATCGTCTAGCCATTCTGGAGTTCTGTGCTTCTTCAAGGAATTCCAAGTGGGTATATATTTTTCTTCTGAAGTCATAATAATTTCCTTTAAAGTTTATCGATCATAACTCTTTTTTAATAGATCATCTACATCATCAGCTTTCGAAATTATTGCATGATTTTCATAATCGGGGAGTTTAAATGTATCTTCTACGATATCTTTTAATGCGCTTTCTGATACATCTCTTTCTTTAAAATTCATCCACATACCGATGTCTTTAAGGAATTTATCCATTTCATCAACGCATTTTTCAGCAGCAACTTCATCTGCTACATCAATTAATGCGGGGTTGAACATTCTTCCAACTATAGCATATTCCTTAATTAAATGCTTCCATGTCCACCGATTAATTTCTGGATACATGATTGCAAGTGCTTCTCCATGTGAAATATGAGGTGCGCTTCCTCCAATAGCCATTCCCATCCCATGAGGTAATGTTACACCAGAATTATTAATAGCAAATCCTCCTAGAGTATTTGCCCAATGTAAAGCTTCTCTGACTTCTTTATTTTGCCCATCTTTTATCGCAATTGGTAAATTTTCGATTATAAGCTTCATTCCATTTAATGCGTGCATATCGACAATATCAGAAGAAGCTGAATTGTGTGTATATGCTTCAAATGAGTGACAAAATGCATCCCATCCAGTAGAAGCTGTAATATGGGGAGGTAATGTAAGAGTTAATTCTGGGTCTACTAATGCTACAGTTGGACATAACAATTTATCATAAAGGGCATATTTTAAATGAATATCAGTCTTCGAAACGACAGCTGCAGCTGTAACTTCAGCTCCTGTTCCTGCAGTAGTAGAAACTGCGATAATAGGAAGTAATTTATTTTCAATAGGTTTACCATCAATTACTCGATAATCCCATGCTTCGCCTTTATGAGTTAGTCCTACAGAAATGCATTTAGCAGTATCCATACTTGATCCTCCTCCAACACCTAAGACAACATCAACGTTATTCTTCTTTCCTATTTCTACTCCAGCATTAACATTATCTGTTGTTGGATTGGGTTGAACACCATTAAAATGAAACATCTCAACTCCTGAATCAGCACATAACTTTATTATCTTGTCATATATTGGATCAAGTGCGGGAGTTGGCACTGTCACCATTAAGCAGCGCTTCCCATATTCTGAAATAATTTCTCCTATTTCAGAAATTCTACCCCAACCAAATAGAAGATTGGTCGGATTGTAATAGTTAATATTTCTCATTTTTATTCACCTATTCATTATTTACATCAATAAAAACTTTCATTACTTTATCTTTTTTATCATCAATAAATTTATAAGCTTTACCATAATCCATGAAGGAAAAATGCTTAGTCATTAATGGTTCTAGCTTAATCTCCTTTGCAGCAACAAGCTCGATCGCTTTATTATAATCAGCAGTTTTATACATTAAAGTTCCAATCAACCGAAGTTCACGATCCTGAACGAATCCAAGATCAACAGAAGGTTTGTCCCCAAAAACGCCTACAAGTACTATATCAGAACCTTTTCTTGCGTTTTCAATTGCTGCATCAATTGTTTCATTTGCGCCCACACATTCTATTATTAAATCTGCTTTGTCTGATCCAAAAGCTTTCTCAATTTCTTCTGAAATATTTTGCTTTGTTGGATTAATAGTATAATCGATTTCCACTTCTTTTGCTATATTTAATCGAAAATCACTCAAATCTGTAATCATTACAGACTTAGCACCTAAAGCTTTCGCAGTCTGTCCTACTAGGTTACCAATAGGGCCAGCACCTAATACTAAGATGTTAAATCCAGTAATATCTCCACCTTTTGATACTGCATGGACTGCTACTGCACAAGGTTCAATCATAGCACCTTGTTCATATGTCATATTATCGGGGAGCTTAATTATTTTTTCTGAATGAACTTTAAAAAATTCTGATGCTGCTCCTGTTGTTTGGAATCCCATAACTTTAAGATCATCACAAATATGATACTTTCCATGAGTACATGGATAACATTGATCACAAACTACTTGAGGTTGAATAGTCACCTTATCCCCCGCTTCAAGATTCTTTACATTTGTACCTATTTTTTCAATTATCCCAGAAACTTCATGACCTTGGGTAACAGGATAATCCGTATACGGATGTTTGCCATGATAAACGTGTATGTCACTACCGCACACTCCAATCCTCATCATTTTTACAAGGACTTCATTTGTTCCCAATTCAGGAATTGGTATATCTCTAAACTCAATCTCACCCGGAGATGTCATTACTTCTTGTTTCATCATTTACACTTGAATATTTGCTTATAATTATATTATTAAAAGATTAAATTTTTTTAATATTTTTAACATTAGCATTCTAAAAACCCTTAAAATTTAATCTACGTTTTAACTAAAAAAGGAAGAGAGAAAAATAGTATGCAAGATCATTTAATAGCTCATTGGACTTTTAACGAAATTGTTGATGATAATTGTATTTTGGATACCGTTTCTAATAATAAGGATAAAGTAATAGGATACATTGATCTCTTGGATGGAGTTGAAAGAAACGCTTTACGTCTTGATGGTTATACCACTCATCTAAAAATATCAAAAAATAGGTTTCCTGATAATCTTGAACAATTCACCATTTCAGCATGGATAGCTAATGGTGCATATACATGGAACGAAGGACCTATAATCGAAAATTATGATGAGAAAAATGGTTTTTTTATTGGTGTAACTGCTAATGGAAGAATCCGTTTCAGAGTACTTATCAATGGGGAAACTTTTAAAGTTGAAACGGAAGAAAAAACACCTCTCTTTAAGTGGATGAATATTACAGGCGTATTTGATAATACTAGTGGAATGTTTCTATATATAAACGGGGAAGTGAAAGATTCTATAAATTTTAATGATCCAGTTGGGAAGGTAAGACTCCCTAATGATTTAATTAATATTGGTAGGGCTGCTAAAAATGTTCGTCCTACCAATGGGGTGAATAATGGTGGTCATTTTCCCTGTCCGATTTATATTGATGGAATTATAGACGAACTTAAATTTTTTGATACGGCTTTATCTATTAATCAGATAAAAGAAAGTTTCACAAAAATAAAGGATATAGGAGAACCACCATTAGAAAAGCGTGGACTTCCAACACTTCCCAACGCTTCAAATAGATTCGGAGCTTATTATACGACACTTAGATACTATAAAGAATGGGATCGACTTTGGAGAATAAAAGATCACTCTGATATAGTTGTACTTTTCGATGAGATGCCTATTAAATATGTATTCTGGAGAGGTTTGAATTATATTTCTGCGTGGGTAACAGGAAATGGGATCTGGTATACTAATGAATTTAATGAGACGTGGGCAGACAAATTTGATCCAGATATTAACGGATGTGCCGAACCAATGTCCGATAAACAGTGCAAAACCTCGCATGTCAGAATAATTGAATCAAATGATGCTCGTGTAATTGTCCATTGGCGCTATGCCCTCATAGATACGAATTATAGACAAGGTAGAGTTGATCCTCTCACCAAATGGGGAGATTGGTCAGACGAATATTATGTAATTTATCCAGATGGTGTTGGAATTCGTGATATAACACTACATAGTTCTCAACCTATGGAACCTCATGAATTTCAAGAATCAATAGTTATCTTAGGGGAAGGCATGTGTCCCGAAGATGCTTATGAATTAGATGCTGTCACTTTTTTCAACATGAAGGGAGAATCATATACGTATAGTTGGGAGAAGTTCAGTCCCAAATTCTTCTTGGCTCCGAGAGATAAGAATATTGAGATTATAAATGTAAAATCAGAACGAGTTCCATTTTTTGTCGTCCCTGATGGACCATGTACAGTTGCAGGTAAGCAATTTAATGGAAAGAAACGTCGTAACGCCTTTTTCTTTCCTTATGCTTATTTTGTAAAAAGCGGTTCACACTTTCCTTGGTGGAATTCTTGGCCAGTCGCAAATATTCCTACAGATGGGAGATTTACCTGGGTTTCGGATCGTCCCTCACATACAAACGTTTCATCAATGGCAGAATGGGAAGATTATGAAGTTGGACCTGAATTGCGGAGGAGGATCATGCTACATGGCGTTTGGGATAAAAATGATAAAGAAAGTTTAGTTGATTTAGCTAAATCTTGGCTAAGACCCCCTGAGGTTGAATTGAATACTGATGCTTATAGTGATGGGGACTACGTACCTCATGAAAGAGCATATTATTTTACATGCATGGATCCTACTTCAAAAGCACCCCTTGATTTTAAAATTAACGCGAGTAAAGAGCATCCGATAGTGAATCTCGCGCTGGTAATCCTAAATTTAGACAGTAATATTACTCTTAAAATCAACGATCAGGATGTATCTCGTGGTAAGAGCTTTCGATATGGAATACATCATGAGCTTAACGGTAGTAAAGCCTCAGTATGGGTTAAATTGAAAGCAAACACTCCTACTAAAATAGTAATTACTCCAAGAGATGAAATCTAAAAATGAATGAGGAAAATGCATTAGAAATTTACCGTAAAATCAGAAGTAGGAATATCTTCGGAAAAGATCTTAAACCTTTTCTGGAAATGTTAAAGTATTTTACAAATAAATCTGAATATGCTGAAGATGAAATTTTTGGATGGGAAAAAATTGTACAAGTCAACTTAAGTGATGCTGAAAATTTCTACGTAAAAACTGATAATCCATTAGATGAACACCCTAAATTAGTCATAGAATATGGAAATGCAGAATCTCCGAATACTATCGTAAATACTGATAAAAATTCATTTACAGGAATTATGTGCGAAAGAGTTTTGTTACCTGGTGACCCTCCCAGAGTTTTTGAGGTTAAAGGAGACACCACGCAGTCAATGATATTCTTTACTTTACTAATGCTTATCGGACAAGAATTTTGGGAACAAGAAAGGCAATCAAAGAAGAAAATTTGATATTTTCAAAATAAAAAGAAAAAGATTTTATTAAATAATGCAAAAGGAGTTATTGTACATACTTTATGGCAGTTTTCAATGATTTCTCTGCATCTTTAACTATAGTATCTATAATATCAGAGACAGATTCTATTTTATTTACAATTCCAATACTCTGTCCTATTAGAACGCCACCATTCTCCATATCTCCTTGATACGCTGCAAAAGCTGCTTTTGCATCTTTTCTTAATTCTTCGGCAAGTTCATCTTCTGTTATTGCGGAGCGGTGATCAGTTAAAGCCTTTTCTTCTGCGATCTTTTCCTCTTTAGTTTTTACTAATCCTTTTGATAATGCAAACTTATTTCTCCAGTATCTAATAGTTCCAAGAGCACCTGTTCTTATAATTGTGTCTTGAGCTTTAGCAGGCGGCACTACATTCTTGTAGTTTTCATGGAATTCACTATCTTTAGACGCAATAAATCTAGACCCCATAGCAATTGCTCCTGCACCGAGAGATAAGGCTGCTGCCAACCCTGCTCCCGTTGCATATCCACCACACGCAATCCTTGGAATATCAGGATATTTTTGCTGAACTTGTTGCTGTAAAACCATACCTCCTACTTTTTCATAAGATTGATGGCCACCACCCTCGAATCCAGTAATTACTAGACCATCACATCCCGAAGCGACACTCTTGTCAGCTAACCAAAGTGCAGGAGAAACGTGAAAGTGTTTTATCTCCGTTGCTTTCCTTAATTTTTGAAATTCTTTATTTTCAGGCATTCTTCTTGATGAACCCGCACTAGAAAGAGCATATAAACACTGCTCTCTCAGTTTAGGGTTAGCCATAATATGTTTTGCTGCTCCACTTATCAGGTTGTCGCAATCAACTATATTTCTCGAAGTTATAATATTAAATCCAAAAATTCCATCAGTATGCTCTACAACATAATCAAGGTTTTTCTTTAACGCTTCTAAGTTATTTTTCTCATAGCCATCCATAGATACCGTTGTATGGGATATCGTACCAAGCCCACCTGCTTCTGCAACGGCAATGGCCAATTCGGTGGTTCTAAAAGGTCCCATCGGTGCATTCACGATTGGATGCTTTATTCCAAACATTTCAGTAATATTTGTTTTAATTGTCAAATTTTATCACCTTTTTTTTAAATTGAATTGGTTACTAAAAAAACTTACTCTTTTGCAAATCAAATTAGGATACTTTATTACTTGATTTCAAGGATTTTTCAATCAGATTGATCTACAGTTTGGCGTGAAAATTAATAAGATAATTATTTTTCGATCCAATTATCTCTAATATCTTTAATAGCAGTTCCGGGCATAACACCTTTAGGACACACTCTATTACAAACGAAATATTTCTCGCATGCAGGAACGGCATCATTTTGTAAGACTCGGGAAAGAACTGATTCTTTTCGACTATCAGATAGCCTAGAATCTCTTATGAATCTATCAGCTTTAGCCAATTGTGCAGGTCCAAGATAATTAGGATTTTCTTTACTAACAGGACATGCCCAACATAACCCACATAAAATACAATAAACTAATTTCTCTATAGATTTCATTTGATTAGGAGATTGAGAAGATTCGGGAGCTTTATCATTCCATCCTCTAGTGAAAAATGGCTCTACTTCCTTATAGAATTTCCAGAATGGATCCATATCAACAACCAAGTCTTTTAAAACATTCATATTAGGTAAAGGTTCGATTAAGATCTCAGTTTTTGGATCCCAATCTGGGTGGTCTCCAAAATTAAACTCGGGTAAATTAACTGGTTTCTTTGCAGATTTGGCTGTTGCAATTTGTGTTCTACAAGCTAATGAGGGCACTTTATCAATTGTTACACCGCAAGATCCACAAATTGCACCTCGACAACTGTATCTAAAACTAAGTGTTGAATCATACCAATCTTGAATATAAAAAAGAGCATCTAATATAGAGATACTAGTCGAGGTTGGAACCGAAAATCTTTCATAGTTAGGTTTTCCATCTTTCTTAGATAGACGATATATAAGGAATGTTTGAGATTCCTGCATAAGTTTATTTCTGCGATGAAGATAAATAAACTCTTTCTTAATAAATTAAAAATTTCTATAAGGATTGAAGAAGAAAAATAATGATTAATACGGTTGGTGAGAGCGAAATACCACTAAAATAATATAATTATAAATATTCATTTCAATCTGAGTTAAATCAAATCAAATTTGAAGATAATGTAATAATTTTTAAACGGACAAAGCATCTAATGGGATCAATAATTTTAAATCAAAAAGATGCTGTGAATAGTGATGAAGCTGAAATGGGATTGGAAGAATTACTTATACATCTGGAGAATATGTGCCCCGAACTGGAAGAAGATGTATTAGAGCGTGAAAAAATTGAATATCTTGTTAATGAATATTCAACAAATATTATGTAAAGGCTTCAGCTTAATATTTTCTTTCTTTTACTTCAAATATACCAAGCTTTACAGGTTTAGTTTTAATTTCTAAACCCTCTTTTCCTCTGTGGACCATTGTATGTACAAGGAAATCATCATCATTTCGGCTAGGATAATCTGTGCGAAAATGAGCACCTCTACTTTCTTTTCTCCACAATGAAGCGAAAGCCGTGGCTTCTGCAATATCTAACATACTCCTAAGTTCTAGTGTCCGAATTAATCCATAGTTAAATCGTCTATCCTCAGTAAGGACCTGGGTGTCTAAAAATTCATGTTGTAACTTTTTAAGAGTTATGGTCGCTTTTTTAAGCTCATTCTCAGTTCTATAAACTCCCACGTTCCTATTCATAGTCTCTCCCATTTCCTCTCTAATCTCTACGGGTTTTTTACCACTATTTACATTCCAACTAGTAAACATTCTCTCAATTCTTTCAATTGTTCCGCTTTCGGCAGTTTGAATTTCGCTTGATGATGGTTTTATAGGTAGTCCTTTTTCAATTAGTTTTTTTCCTATATATCTCCCAAATACAGCAGTTTCTAACAAGGAATTTCCTCCTAATCGATTTGCACCATGAACAGATAAACATGAACACTCACCAATAGTATAAAGTCCAGGTAAATCTGTCTGACCATAATCTCCATTAAATTTCGTACCAATTCCTCCCATAGAATAATGTTGACCTGGCTGTACAGGAATCGGCTTTTCAATTGGATCAATTCCAGCAAAATAAATACTAATTTCTCGAATACCTGGCAATCGTTCCTTAATTTTTTCAGCACCTAGATGAGTAAGATCCAAATGAACATACGCGTCTTCAAATCCCCTTCCTTCAATTACTTCCGTTTCATTTGATCGTGCAACAATATCCCGTGGTGCGAGTTCCATAGCTTTAGGGGCTGTTTTTTCCATAAAACGTTCACCTTTCGTGTTAAATAAATAACCCCCTTCACCTCGAGCACCCTCTGTTATTAGAATATTCGTTCCATATAAAGTGGTTGGGTGAAACTGAACGAATTCTACGTCTTGCATTGGAATTCCTGCTCTAAAAGCAGCACCTACCCCGTCTCCCGTGTTTATCATAGCATTTGTAGAACGCTTGAAAATACGACCAAACCCCCCAGAAGCTAATATTATATAGGGGGATCTAAATGATACAAGTTCTCCGTTAGATATATCTAGGGCTATTAACCCTGCAATTTTTCCTTCAACCATAAAAAGATCAATAACAAAATATTCATCAAAGAAAGTTACACCCATACGTACTGATTGTTCATTAAGAGTATGGAGTAAAGCGTGACCCGTTCTATCACCTGCATAGCAAGTACGTGGAAATCCAGCACCACCAAAAGGACGTTGGGCGATTAATCCCGATTCCAATCGCGAAAATGGAGCACCCATACTTTCAAACTCAACTACAATTTTAGGTGCTTCTTCACACATAAACAATACTACATCTTGATCCGCTAGATAATCAGAGCCTTTTACGGTATCAAATGCATGACTTTTGGGAGTATCACCCTTCCCTTCTTCTAAGTTACCTAAGGCAGCATTAATTCCCCCTTGAGCTGCTCCTGAGTGGCTACGAACTGGAAAAACTTTACTAATAATTGCAGTATTCCATTTAGTTGATAATTCTAAGCCTGCTCTTAAACCACTAAGACCCGCTCCCACAACTAACACATCAAATTCTTCGATTCTCATTAAATATCATATTTTATTGTATTGAATAAAAATATTTTACTAATAAGATATAATAAATATCAGTACAAATGGGCTAAATACAGATTATCGAAAAGTATCTAACAAATCACTTAATTTATTTTTATCTAAATCTCTTTGATATAAAGGTCTTTTATCATTATCATATATTCGAACATTTTCTTCATACGTTTTCTTGTCGAGGTTTAGATAAAGCACTCCTAAAGCAAATTTATTTGTATCTAAGGCTAACTTCATTGCCAATTCTTGATCAAAAGGGTTGTGTGATTTCTCTATGTAATGGCTATTCTCTTTATACCACTGGAAAGTATTGATTCTATTAAATGTCACACAAGGACAGAGTAAGTCTATGAAAGCGTAACCTTTGTGGTTAATCGCTTTTTTCAAAATTTCTTTAGTTTGATCAATATCACCAACAAAAGCTCTTGCTACAAATGAAGCATTTAATGCAATGGCGACAGCTACAGCATTAAACGGTTCGTTAATAACTCCAAAAACTTGAACTTTTGTTTTGAACCCTAATTGACTAGTAGGGGAAGCCTGACCTTTTGTTAACCCATAGACCATATTATTATGCGCTATATTCACTATATCTGGATTATAGCGAATTGTATGAAGAAAATGATTTCCTCCTTCACTATATGTGCATCCATCACCACTTACGGCAATTACATGAAGCTCAGGGTTTGCTGCTTTTACTCCAAGAGCCGCAGATAAATATCGACCATGAAGGCCATTATAACTTTGTGATTTCATGAAATGAGGGAATTTTCCTGCTTGTCCAATTCCTGAGACTAATACAAAATCTTTAGGTCTTATCCCTAATTCCATCAATGTTTCTTTCATGATTTTCATTGCACTGAAGTTACCACATCCGGGGCACCAATGCATTTCAATTCCTTCTAAATCAAATGGAGTGTCAGGCATCTCATATTCCCTCAATTATTTTCTTTAATTTTTCTACAATTTCCTCTACAGAAAACACATAACCACTATACTTCAAAATGCGATGGTTCATATTAATATGGGTTTCATTTTCTAGTAGTTTTGCGAACTGTCCTGTAGGATTTTGTTCGATTGAAATTTTAATTTCTGCTTTAATAAGATAATCCAGTACAGATTCATGAATAGGATATATTTGTTTGAAAAATAAAAATGCGATATCATCCCGATCTAATCTTTCTAAAGCTTCTTTGATTAAGTAAAAATTACTCCCCCAACTCACAATAAGATACTTGAAATCATTGCTACCATAAAACTCGGGAGGAATAGTTTCTTTCTTAATTAGTTCCAACTTCTTAAATCGTTTATCAACAGTTTTTTTTCTTATAATTGGATCTTCTGTAATTTGCCCAAATTCATCATGTGTATGACTATCAGCATCAACTAAACCCTCTCCATAACCAGGGATACCACGTGGAGAAACCCCTGATTCTGTAAACCGATATCTTTCATAATCTTCATCTGTTTTCACAATATTTTTTACAATTTCCAAGGATTTAAGATCTAATGAGTGAATATTATAATAGGAATCTACTAAATATTGATCAGTAAGAATAAAAACTGGAACATGAAATTTTTGAGTGAGATTGAACGCTTTTTGAGTTAATTTGAAAGCATCCTCAATAGTGCCCGGTGAAAATATTATTCTTGGAAACCAGCCAGCACCAGCATGCAACACAAGTTCAATATCTTCTTGACATGTTCTGGTGGGCATACCAGTCGCAGGACCAGGTCTCTGCCCTACAACCATTACAATTGGTAATTCAGTCATACCAGCAAGGCTTACACCCTCTGTCATGAGAGAAAATCCTCCTCCTGAAGTAGATACAAATGAACGTGCCCCCGCATAGGAAGCTCCTAGAGTTTTATTAATTGCACTAATCTCATCTTCAGTTTGATCGACAATCATGTCGAATTCAAGAGCGTGTTGAGCTAAAAAAGTGCCAATGCCCGTAGAAGGGGCCATTGGATAAAAACAAACAAAATTACATCCTCCTGCGATGGCACCTAAAGCAATAGCTTGAGTCCCGTCAATAATATAATCATTCATTATGTCTTGAATTTTTTCAATATCAAATTTCTTAACAAAACGCCCAGACTGGATTAACTCCTCAATTATTTCATAACCTTTATTTGCGGCTTTAATATTATTATTAATAATTTCTTGTCCTTTAGTGCTGAAATTCTCTTTAAGCAAATCATGAAGAATAGATCTTTCAGCCTGCAACATACATAAAATTACACCTAAGGCAATAATATTAGTATATATTGTTCCACCTACTTTATTGGATATTTCAGTAAAAGGAATTTCAAGTATTTCACTTTCTTTTTTAGAGATTATTTCAATATATTTTTTCTCCCCAACTATTAAAGTATTTGAAGATATTCTGTCTTTTAAGTGAAATATAGCCTTCTTATTTAATGGGATCAATATATCTATTTTATCAACAAATGCCCTAACCTGTTTTGAAGAAACTCTAATTGTTGTAGAATTAATCCCTCCTCTGACCCTTGACATATATTCTCTTGTTGCAAATACATAATATCCTGATTTTTTTAATGTTTTTGTTAATAAAACCTCAACAGTTTGTATACCTTGCCCCGCTGCGCCACATAAAACAATGGAAATATCCTCAAAATTATTTCTATTAATCATATTAATCACTTTCTTGTTAAATTATGATAAAACTAAAATAATAAATTAAAAGATTTTGATTTGAATAAAGGTTATATTAGTTTGGGAAGTTTAGGATTAAAAAGGCTTTTTTTATAGATTATTAATCCTGTGTAATCTTTAGTAAGTTCATTTTCTCTTTACAAAGAAGTAATTTATTTAAGGAATCTAAAGGTATAAAATATTATCCAATGAATTTCAAATAAAAAAATCAAGTATGATATTAAAATGTCACTCACAAATAGAAATGGGGATGATTTAGAGACATACTATCTAGGTAATCCTCCAAGACAATCTCCCTGTGATAATAGTACCAGGACCAAATGGTGGAAGTTAAGTCCTTATAACTGTCGAGAAACAATTAATTACTTTCTTAAAATGTTGGTTTTACCCGGATTAGTTGCGGGAATTATAGTTCTTCTGATGATATTAACAACAGGAGACATTGAAAATTTTACACTTTGGGTAATAATAACAGTACTAACATATACCGGAAGCATATTTATTTCTCTGTATTCAAGGGAACGATATTTCACATGGTTTCATAGGATTCAAGATGAGAGTTCTTTAGTAATTCCTAATCCATTAAATGAGATTAATGAAACAAAATATAGAATCGGTTTTGTTGGAGATATTATGATGATGAGAGGTTACCAATTGAGATTTAGTAATGAAGTAATAAAATTCTTCGGTGATGTAAATGAAGGAGTCAAACTAATTGTTGGCAATCTTGAAGGTATAATTAGAAATGAAGATCCCTCTTTAACAAAGCAAGCACATCCATCTACGATACTCAGACAATTGTCACATCTGTTAAGAGATAATAGTTTGTTATTATGTTTAAGTAATAATCACAGTATAGATTATGGTAATCAAGAATTTCATAAATCCTTACTGATCATTCAACAAACCCCCAAAATTGATGTTTTTGGGCGAAATGACGTACCCAATGTTTTTGTAGACAACCAAAAGATCAATATATCTTCAGCCTCAGAATGGAGTAATCAAAAAAATTGGAAATGTATTTCAAAGTATGGAACTAACCAACTAAGTTCATATTATGCTCAAGATAGATTTAATATCCTCACCCCTCATTGGAACTATGAAAATGAAAGATATGTAAGAAAGAGACTGCAAAAGCGATCAAAAAAGTTAGTAATAGATAATGGAAATAAAAATTGGGATTTGATATTTGGTCATCATACTCATGTTCGGCAACCTATAATTAAAGTTAGAGAAAATTTCTTAGATGCTAATGGAAATCCAATCCTTGATGCAAATAATAATCCTAAAGGACTTTGGAAATTAGTAGCCTTTTCTGGAGGTAATCTTACTTCAGGAGTCACGTTTATTCGTAGGAAAAAGCACATCCATGGTCGAATAATGAGATGTGATATTGGTCCTTTAACTCAGGATCCAACTAGATTAGCTATTGGGAGAGTTGAAATTCAGAATACCTTTAATGAAAATGGCAGAGATGCAGATAATGGCGCTAAAATTAAAACAATAAGATTTGGGGAGGGAGAACAAGGTATTTCAAGGTTTTGGATGTTAATAATTGGTATCGCTATTATAAGCATAGTAATTATCCTTAGAGTCTTAGGTATTTTCTAATAACCTCACTGAAAAAGGAATTGATTAGGAATATTAAATTCTTCCACTATCTAATTCAATTCTAAACTCTGCCTATTCTCATATGAAGATTACTTCTTTAGATCATCAACCAACTTTTTATAAATACTCCTTAATTTTCATAAAAATAGTAAATATTATTTATTATCGAGTTAAAATTTATGTCAGTAACAGGTATTGATAAAGAAAAGTGTTCAAATTGTGGAGAATGCATCCTCGAGTGTGGACGTGGTTATTTCTCTGTTAAGGAAGATAAAGAAGTAGTTTTCAATGAAAACCTAAAAACTTGTAATATTTGTGGTCATTGTATAGCTATATGTCCGGAGGATGCTATTATCACAAAAGATCTAGATGACGTTGAGACGTTTCCAGGTATAGACTCCCCATCAGATATAGTTGATTATGACAAATTCTTTAAACTTATTCGAGCTCATCGTTCAATACGACGTTATAAAAACAAAAAAGTTCCAAAGGAATTAATTGAAAAGGTATTTGAAGCAATGAGATACGCACCAAGTGCTTCTAATGCACGAATGTGGAGATATGCAATTCTATCTGATTCTGAAAAAATTGAAGCATTGAGTGATGAGATAGTGAAAGCTCAATACCGATACATGGGTTTTCCATCCGCAGAAGCAGCTCTTAAATATTTTAAATCTACCGGGAGAGGTGTCTTTTATAATGCTCCTCACTTGATAGTGTTATATTATAGAATAGTTGAAAAAAGCACAGTTATGCTTGGATTACGAGCTAATGATGCAGGAATTGCATTAACGTATGGAATGCTAGCTGCTGAAAGCCTTGGTCTTGGAACATGTTGGATTGGAATGATTCAAGGAGCTGTTCCTATGAACAAAGAAATTCTGAATATTATTGGTATAAGAGGAATGGTACTAGGAGCTTTCACCATGGGCTATCCCGCGATTAAATTCCGTAGGACTGCTCCACGACCACCACTTAGAATAAAAGGGCTAGAAGACTAACAGTTATTCATAAACCCATTTCATGCAATTTTTGCATGATATCTTGTTTTTTCTTTCCCTTCAGATCATACCATTTAAAAAAGATAATAGCACCTAAAATGCAAAACAAAAAAGGGAAAAGTCCTTGGATTAGACGAAGACCAAATAACGCTTCCTTACTCGGAGTTTTAGGATTATAGGCAGTAATTATATGTATAATCGCTATAATTAAACTTTGAACTGTTATAGAAATTTTAAGAAAGAAATTCCTGACTCCTAATAATGTTGCTTGCTGATGCTTTTTTGTTTTTACCGCAATTTCATCATAACAATCAGCAAAAATTGGTGACAACATAATGAGAAACATTGCAATTGCGGCACCTCTAAAAATTGCTGTTAAAAAGAATTGGAATACATTTACAATAAATAAGTTAACTAACACAACTAATCCAAATACAATTAATCCAAGCGAAAACATAGTTGAATTTTCAATTTTTTTAGTCACTAAATACCATATTGGCATAGTAATTAGGGAGGAAATAAACATTAGGAATGATTCAGGAATTCTAATTGTCCATTTTGCTTGTAAAACATCGTCAACGAAATTTAATGAATTCATGCTCACTAAACCCATTGCAATCATAAATAATATATACGTAAACAATGCTAACATGAAGTTCTTCTGCTTTATGGCAATTTTCATTGTTTTTAAAAAGGGAACTTTCTCAGCATTCTCATAACCTATAATGAATCTTTCTTTTATTTCATCGGATTCTCTTGATCCTGGGAAAAAAATAAGTAATGAAATGCTTAAAATTATGATACTTATTAATGCGGCGACAGTAAAAGATGTAGGATTTTCAGTCTTAATAATTTGGGACCAGATTGCGATTGCTAAAAAATTCGCAAGAAATGTGAAGATTTGAGTTGAAAATCCCGCTTTTACACGTTCTCTATTGCTTCTAAATTGAGCTCCAAAACCTCCAAAAGAATGAGTTTGAAGAAGTGAATATGATGTGTCAAATAGAAAAACTATCAATATATAATAAATAAAAATAGGCATAACACTCTCCACACCTGTTACTTGTGGTGGAGTGAAAAGTAGGAAAAAAAATATTAATGTTGGAATCCCTCCTATAATAATCCAAGGTCTGTGAAACCCACTTTTCTTAGTCCACCTAAGCGGTTTATCTGTAAGATATCCTAAAAGAGGATTAGTAATCATACTCCATATTGTATAAATCACATTAGCAATCGCCATGTATAACGGCCAAAATGATACGATACTTATTAAACCAAGTTCTCCCTCATAAAAAGTCCAAACATAGGAATTAAAAGCAACCATAATGTATATATTGAGAAAATATCCAAATGAGAATGTTATCATCTTTGATAGAGAAGCTTCTTTTGGTTTATCTGATCTTTGGCTATTTGATGAAGGATTCATTATAAATTCTTAAAAATTTTAGATATGTGATAATTAATTCGATTTAGTTATATATTAAATTAATTCAACGCACAATAATTAAAAGATTTAAATAAAACCAAGTGTAAACATTATTTTATAGATTATTAGATGAAATTTTATTAATTAATATAAGAATTCCATATTAGTTTGAACCTTAAGTAAACCCATTAAGCTAAATAATAAGGAGGGATTAATTATTCGATTGCTTGAGTATGAGAGTAAAAGAATTTTTAATAGATTTGATATTCCGTTAGCAAAAAATATCATTATTGAAGACCGTGAAAATGTCGAAGAAAAAGTAAATCAATTTAAATTCCCTGCAATTATTAAGTCCCAGATCGCAATTGGAAGCAGAAAGAAAGCCGGACTGATAAAGATCGCTAAGTCCAAGGAAGAAGCTATATCCCTTTGTAAAGAATTTTTTAGTAGAGTGGTTGCGGGATTTAAAGTAGAAGCTATACTTATTGAAGAATTAGCTCAAATAGAACATGAATATTATTGCTCAATTGCTTTAGACGCATCAGGACGACAATTCTTCATCATAGCTAGTAAAGAAGGAGGTATTGACATTGAACAAGTATCTAAAAATAATCCTGAAGCAATAATAAAAGAAAGTTTTACTTACAACGAAGGATTAAGTGAAAATCTTGCTATTAAAATCTCCAAACAGCTAGACTTCCCAAGTGAGTTCTTAGATTCAGCTAAAGATTTATTTCTTAAATTGTGGAACATTACAAAGGATCTTGAAGCCCAACTTGTAGAAATTAATCCCTTAGTTCTTACACCATCCGGATTAGTCGCTGTTGATGGCAAAATGATATTAGATGATGACACTGCTTTTCGACAGCCAATTGTCCAAGAGTTACAAGCTAAAAAACTCTCAGAATTAGAAAAATCAGCAAAAGAAGCAGGATTTTCATTCGTAGAATTAGAAGGTGAAATTGGTATTTTAGCAAATGGTGCTGGTCTAACGATGGCGCTATTAGATGTATTGTCAGAATTAAAATTAAAACCCGCAAACTTTTTAGATGTAGGTGGAGGAGCAAGTAAGGAGCGAGTATATAAGGCATTAGAATTATTATTTAAAATGAATCCAAAAGCTGTATTAGTTAATATTTTTGGTGGGATTACTCGTTGTGATGTTGTTGCAGAAGCTATAATTCAATCATTGAAGGACTTTACGGATACACCTCCTTTAGTAATAAGATTGACTGGTACTAACGATGAATTGGGGATCAAACTTCTTAACGATGAGGGACTAACAGCTTTTCAAAATGTTATAGATGCCATACAAAAAGTTAAGGAGGTTGTAGAGGGATAATATGTATATAAATAAAAATTCCAAAGTGGTTGTTCAAGGAATTACTGGAAGTCAAGGGAACTTCCATACTCAATTAATGTTAGACTATGGAACTAATATAGTAGCAGGAGTTACTCCCAAGAAAGAAGGTCAAAAAGTTCATGGGATTCCTGTGTTTAATACTGTGGAAAGAGCAGTAAAAGAGTCTGGTTGTGATACTAGTATTATATTTGTTCCAGCACGATTCACTTTTAATGCTGTTAAAGAAAGTTTACTTGCCGGGATTAAGCTAACCTGTATTATAACTGAAAATGTACCTGTTTTTGATATGATTCAATTAGTTGAATTGTCACGTGAGCGAAATCTGCATATTCTTGGACCAAATGGACCAGGTATGATGATACCTGATAAAATAAAATTAGGAATAATGCCTGGAGATATGTGCCACTATGGAGATGTAGCAATTATTGCTAAAAGTGGAACATTGTCATATGAAATTACAAAAGCAATTGGAAATGCGGGGATTGGAGTTTCTGCATATATTGGAATAGGGGGAGACCCTGTGAGAGGAACAACTATGGTTGAAGCTGTAGAATATTACTCCGAGGACCCTAACACCAAACTTCTTGTTTTAATAGGTGAAATTGGCAGTGATGAAGAAGAAAAAACTGCGGAATTTATTAAAGATAATGTATCAAAACCTATAATTTCCTATATCGCCGGGAAAAGTGCTCCTGAAGGTAAACGAATGGGTCATGCAGGAGCAATTATCTCAGGTGATTTTGGCACAGCACAGGGGAAGATTAAAGCCTTAATGGCAGCTGGTTCCCAAATAGCCGAAACTCCTTGGGATATACCGAAGTTAATCGAAAAAATACTATAAGTATATTTCCCTTTAAAACTTATAAATAAACTTCAAATCATTAATAGAACAATGCTATTAAGAATTGCTACTTAAAAATAAGAGAAGGATAGAAAAAAACTATTTAATTCTTCTACCTCCTCAAAAGAACCAAGAAGTAGTAAATAAATATCTGCAACTAATGCAAGATCCGGGTATGCCTTCATCCGTTAAATCATTTAAGATTTATGGGAAAACAACTAAAGATGGTACTCAGTCAAAATCATATCTAGAGGTTGAACCAGGGAAATTAAATGATGCGTTTACTGATCTCGGCGTGATTATGGCAGCATTTCTTGAAATAGAAGGATATAGATATGAATTTGGTATTGCACTTTCTGTAGAAGAATCTCTGGCCGCTCTTCAACAAGGATAAAATTAGGAGGGGGGTAAAATATTTCCATTTTAAATTCATTTTTTTTTTAAAATTACTTATTTTAAGGCATTTATCTGGTTAATATGTGTTAGATCACTTTTTTTGGATATGTTCAGTAAAAGTCTGACTTCAAGATGATGAATAAATAATTCAATAAATTTTAAATCAGATCTACATAATTTTCTTTGAGATGAAATTTTTACCTAAAAAGGAGTCATTGAAACTACATAAAGTTCCAGAATGGTTTCATGATGCAAAACTTGGTATTTTTATACACTGGGGCCTTTTTTCCGTTCCTGCTTTTGCTGCCGAAAAACTAACTTTAGATGAGTCCCAAAAAAGAGGAACAAATACACATATGAAGAATAATCCTTATGCTGAATGGTATTTAAATTCATTAAGAATTGAGGGAAGCCCTACTCAACACTTTCATAATGAAAGCTATGGGGATGATTTCTCTTATGATAGATTTGCTGAGATTTTTAATGAAGAGATAAAAAAGTGGAATCCTGCTGATATGGTTGACCTCATCAAAAAGGCTGGTGCGAAATATGTTGTGCTAGTGACAAAACATCATGACGGATTCCTCCTCTGGCCAAGTAAATATCCAAATCCCAAGAAAGATAATTACATTGCGAGCAGAGATATCGTTGGTGAACTTACTGAAGTTGTAAAACAACAAGGATTGAAGATGGGTTTATACTATTCAGGGGCATTAGATTGGTCTTGGAATCCGAACCCAATAATAGATAATGAAAGTTGGCGAGTAAATGGTCCAAGTGAAATTGAATATACAGAATATGCTAACAATCATTGGTATGAGTTAATTGATGAATATGATCCTATTATTTTATGGAATGATATAGGATATCCACCCAACACAAATGTTTATGAAATTTTTGCATATTTCTATAACAAACACCCTGATGGCCTAATCAATGACAGATGGATACAATATCACAAATCTGATTTTGATCATCCTCCAGTTAGACATAGGGATTTTGCGACTCCAGAATACAGGATGATGGAAGATATAACTGATTTAAAGTGGGAAAGTACTCGTGGCATAGGTTATTCGTTTGGTTATAATAAAATGGAAACAGAGAAAGACTATTTACGTCCAGATGAATTAATTCGAATGTTCATTGATATAGTAAGTAAAAATGGAAATCTACTCCTTAATCTGGGTCCCACGGCGGATGGAACGATTCCAGAACTTCAAAAGAAAGCCATATTAGGGCTTGGGAAATGGCTTGAAATAAATGGGGAAAGTATTTATGGAACTCGACCTTGGAATAGGGCAGAAGGAAAAACATTGGATGATATGGACCTGAGATTTACACAGAAAGGTGAAACCATTTATATACATTTATTTGATAAACCTAAAAATAAGGAAATTATAATTGAATCATTAGAAGTTCATATTGAAACAAAAATTCAACTTTTAGGTCATGATAAATATTTATATTGGACTCAATTAGGGGAAAACTTGCAAGTCATATTTCCCGAGAGTTTTAAAGAATCTCCTGTATATGTTTTCAAGCTTGTGCCTAAAACAAAAGTCTAAATGGAAACAAATTGATTGGGGGATAGAAAATAGTAATTTTCTCTTAACACCTTAATAAATAAAATATATAAAGTGCTGTTGGAGTGAGGAAACCTACTAAAAATCCAAAACCAAACATCCTAATATCGCCAATTATAGATAATACTATTCCACCTATTAGTCCACATATACAACATGCAATAATATAGATTATAAATTTCTCTGATAAACTCCTTCCTTCTTTCTCATCAGCCCGCACATCAAATTTTCATTTTCACTCAAATTATTCTCTTATCCTCTCATTTTAATTTATTTCAAATTCATAAAAACCAGAACCGATACTATAAACAACATAATTATTAAATTGTTTGAGGATTGCTCAAACTGAATTATAAATTTTGTAAGAAATCATTTATAACTGAAGTTATTGCTTGAAAATCCATGAGTTCTTCACCACTACCTTCAAATGAAACATCTCCAGCCTTATGGGCACTTGAAATTTCGATATGACCAAATAGTATCCCTGAAAAAACGTTCATGGTAGTAGTAAAACTTAAAGTTGGTTCTTCAATATCACCTTCCCCAAAATCAACTTTCCCTTCCTTGAATTCTAACCAAAATTTCTTATTTTCATCAGAAATTATAATTTTACCTAGAAACTCCATGTCTAACATTGCCATATCTTCGAATTCCTCTTTTAATTCCTTTTTTTCTGAAGATATTTGTTTATAAACTTCTAATAACTGGAGTGTATCATCAGCAGTAACAGTTCTACTTTCGTTTAATTTGGATTTAACATTGTTTAACAAGTCTTGATTTACCATTTAAATCATCTCTCTTTTAATTAATTAATTAATAAACAATATAAAAGAAGAATTAATTAAATATTTTCATTAAAATATTTCTCACTATCATTTCTTAATTTGGAACATTAATTAATGACTCTATCCAAATTAAATTAAAAATAAAATTTAAAAAATTCAACCAAGTGATAAATAATGAGGAAAGTAGCTATAATTGGAGTAGGAATTACTCCATTTAAAACAAGATATTTAGATAAGACTTATTTCGAACTTGCTTATGATGCAACTAAATCAGCGCTAGAAGATGCTAATAAAAACGGTGCTGAGATTACACATAAAGAGTTAGAATCAACGGTATATGGTATATACAACGAGCTTTTTGAACGACAATTTATGCCTGATATTTTTATAAATAGTTATATTGGTATGAACGACAAACCTGGAACGCGAATTGCATCAGGTGGGGCTACAGGAGGTTATACTGTAAGAATGGCATATGCAGAAGTTGCATCTGGACTCTCAGATTTATGTCTATGCCTTGGAGTGGAGAAATGCAATGATTGTTATGATGAACAAACCGGGACCACTACACCTGAAGTACTTAACTCTATAGCTTATTCGGCAGATATGACATATGAGTATCCAATGGGAATGATGGCAGCAAGTTCTTATGTAAGTATGGTAAATGCTCATTTTGAAGAATTTGGAAATCCTACAGAAGAACAAATGGCACTTGTGTCAGTAAAAAATCATGGTAACGCGATGAATAATCCTAAAGCTCAATCACCAATGAAAATCACAGTAGAAGATGTATTGAATTCAAGAATTATCTGTTACCCATTTAAGTTGTTGGATTGCTGCTTATACTCAGAAGCATCGGCAGCGTTAATTTTAGCAAGTGAAGAAAAAGTTAAGGAATTAAAAGTCGAAAATCCAATTTGGATAACAGGGGTCGGTGCTGCAAATACAGATTGTTTTATAGGGAATCGGGAAGATATGGGGAGATTATATTCAAATATCCATGCGGCAAAAGCGGCATATAAAATGGCAGGATTAAAATATGAGAAAATTAAAAGTCAAATTGATTTGGCAGAATTACATGATGCTTTTTCTGGTCAAGAAGTTATATCTTACGAAGAATTAGGTTTTGTATCATTCGGGGAAGGTGGAAAATGGATTGAATCAGGAGGTCCATTAATAGACGGTGAAGTGCCATGTTGTCCATCAGGAGGGCTTATCGGATGTGGCCATGCGGTTGGGGCAACAGGAATTATGTCTACGGGAGAAGCTGCTCTTCAATTAAGAGGAGATGCGGGAAAACATCAAGTAAAAACGATTGAGAATGGAAGAGCTATTTCTCATTCGATTGGAGGCCCTGGGGCTGCATACGCTGCTATAATTGTAATGGAAAATGAGGAGGGAATGAAAAAATAATGAGTGATAAATTTCAAGCACATGAAATTAGAGACATAATTAAGATAAATTATAAATATACGATGGGTGGACAATCTAAGTTTTTTTTAGAAATTATGAAAAATAAAAAGATTCTAGGTGCAAAATGTACAAAATGCGGGAAAGTTTGGATGCCACCAAGAATAAATTGTTCAGATTGTTATGTCCCCGCTGATTGGTATGAAGTTAAACACACAGGTATAATTGAGGTAAGTACAATAATATGGTATACTACGTCAGCGTTTATTAAAAATATCCCATATGGTACTGCCTATGTTAAATTAGATGGAGCTGATACTGCCTTATTACAGGGAATTTTTTCAGAAAATTTAGTTCCCTCAAAGATTAAAAAAGGAAAACGTGTTAAAGCTGTATTTCAAAAAGAAAGAGAAGGAAAAATGACCGACTTTTTCTTTGTTCCTGAAGATGAATATTTAAATTGGATTAATAAGCCTGAATTTGAGGGAGGAGAATAGAATTGGAAAGAGCACAAGATAATTTAGTGAAAATCGTAAAAAGAATGAATGAAAATCCTAAAGCTCTACAAGTGTTTGTAACTGATGTCGGTGGGAAACCAGTAAATTGGAATACTACCTTTCAATTTAATTTAGATAATGAAAATCCATTTTATTTAATAATCAATAATCAAAAAATTAGCATTAACGAGGGAACTTCCCAAAAGGCTGATATCGTCATGTCTGGGGATAATAGCGCAATTACAAAAATTTGTCAAGGAAAAGGCGATTTCACTCATGCTATAAGTCGTGAAGAAATTAAAGTAGAAAATGGTAAAGTTATGGATATTATCAGACTCACAAGAGCAATAACAATTGTTTTAAAAACTAAATAATATTAATCAAAAATCGTGATATCAAATGGAAGGAAAATTTCTTGAAGGTAAAGGAGCACTAATTACAGGAGGGGCATCAGGGTTTGGAAGAGGAGCAGCATATACACTTTCAGAAAAAGGAGCAGATGTTGTATTGGTTGATATTAACGAGGATCTCCTAGAAGAAACCACAAAAAAAGTGCAACAAACGACAAATAAAAAAATAATCCCGATTGTATGCGATGTTTCAAAATCTGATCAAGTAAACGCTATGGCAAAGCAAACTTTTGAAGAATTGGATAATGTATTTATTTTATTTAATAATGCAGGTATGGCAGACTATTCACTACGAGACATAACTAAAGTAAAAGAAGAAGACTGGGATCGAGTTATGAACGTTAATTTAAAAGGACAATGGCTTGTAGCGAATTCTTTACTAAAAAAAATGAGAAAACAACCGTTTGAACCTCTTGCTGGAAAAATGATATGTACATCTTCCCAGGGATCTAAGCTATTATCACCAATACTCCCAACATATTGTATATCAAAAGCAGGTGTAAATGCAATGGCAAAATTATTTGCAAAGGCTCTTGCACCAAAAATCACGGTAAATACAATATTACCTGGTGTTCATACCACGGGTATATATTTAAATTCAGAAGATCTTATAAAAACTATGCTTAAAGCGGGAAATACAAGGATCCCTCTGGGTAGGATCGGGACAGTTGAAGATGTAACCAATGTTTTAATGTTCTTAGCATCTCCCGCTTCAGATTATATTACAGGTCAGGAATTCCTTGTTACAGGGGGTTTAGCTATCTAGTAGATCTCTGATTACAATTTTAAATATGAAGGTGAAAGATATTAAAGTTGCAGCTATCCAAATGAAAGCTGAATTAGGAAATGTTGAGGAAAATTTGAAATCAGCAGAACGGTTAGCGCATAGTGCCTTTAAGCAGGGTGCTGAAATGGTGATTTTACCTGAATTTTTTACGAGTGCTGTATGTTTTCATCCAAAAATGTTAGACGTAGTTAGACCTATTAATGGAGAACCAACTCAACTGCTTAACAAGCTTGCTAAAGAGTATAATGGGATTATTGGGGGCTCGTTTATTGCTCAGAGGGGCGATGAAAGCTATAATACATTTGTGTTGGCTTTTCCAGATGGATCTAATTTTTTCCATGATAAGGATCAACCAACAATGTGGGAGAATTGTTATTACATAGGTGGAACAGATGAAGGTATACTCGAAACAGATATAGGATATATTGGTTCCGTGCTTTGTTGGGAATTTGTACGATCTCGAACTGCTTTACGTTTATTAAATAACGTAGATCTGGTAGTAGGAGGTTCATGCTGGTGGTCATTACCAGAACAACCACTTATAGGTACTCCCTCTGAACTTCGAGATAAAACCTTAGAAATGATGGTTGAGACACCTGCTAAATTTGCTCGAATGTTAGGAGTTCATGTAATCCATGCCGCACATGCAGGAGAATTTAAAGGTGAAATGCCACTTATGCCAGATTTTCAATACAAATCTTATTATGTAGGAGAGACTCAAATTGTAGATGGGACCGGAAAAATTCTTGCACGTTTGATTCGTGAAGATGGTGAAGGATTTATTACAGCTGATATTGATATTAAAAAAAAGTGGACCTCCACAGAAACAATTACAGATCGCTTTTGGATACCAGATATGCCAGCTGAACTAAACCAAGCTTGGGAATTACTAAATAATCATGGGGAATCATATTATCGAGAAATAACAAAACCATTTAGAAATAATCATCTATTATAAAATAAATCTTAAACGTTTAACCTAGTAACTCTTGTAAGTTCCTAAACAATTCTGGCAACGTTGGATGAGCATGAACTATTTTTCTGAAGAGCGACAATCCATTTGGAAGGTGAATTAATGGTATTATTTCATGGATCAAAATATCGGCATGCTCCCCTATTATATGGCAACCTAAAATTCGCTCATCATCATTATAGAGTAGTTTCATGATCCCTCTCTTGAGCTTCATTAAATTCCCTCTTGAAGAACGAGGAAATTCAGTCTGGATCATTTTATAATCTACACCACTTTCTCTTAATTCTTGTTCTGTCTTCCCAACAGATCCAATTAATGGTTCTGTAAAGACAGCATAGGGAATATTTTCAAAACTTACTGAAATCTTGTTATCCTCAAAGATATTATGTATCACTATTTTGGATTCCCTTAGAGCCATGTGAGTAAACTGAGTTTTCCCTAAGATATCTCCAATCGCGTAGATGTTAGGATTAGTAGTTTGGAGGTACTCATTAACAACTATATTACCTCTTTGATCAGTTTCAACACCTGCAGTTTCTAACTTAAGTCCTTCAGCATTGGCGCTAAAGCCTGTTGATATCATCATTTTTTCTACTTCAATTGTCTCCCCTTTATTAGTTCCTATATTTACCTTATTTGAGGTTTTAGAAACCTTCGAAGTTCGTGAATTAGATATGAAAATGATACCATCTTCTTCATAATACTTTTTTATAGCTATTGATATAGTCTCATCCGCTTGGAATATTGGCCTAGAATTTGTATCAATGATAAACACTTTACTACCGAAAGAATTGAAAACATTTGCGAATTCTAATGAAATAAACCCACCACCTACGAAAGCTATCGACTTTGGTAGTTTTTTTAGATTAAAGATTGTTTCATGGGTTAAATAGTCAATATCGTTAATACCTTCAATTGGAGGGATCCACGGTTTAGTACCAGTAGATACTAAAATATTAGGTGCCGTGTAGACCTCATTTCCAACTTCAACAGAGGATTCACTTACACAATGACCTTTCTTCCTGATTAGATCAATATTATCAAATTGAGCTAGTTGACGGTCATTATCTTGAATAGCATCCTGAACTAGTCTATCAGTATATTCAAGTACTTTATTGAAATCCAACCTCGCTCCTTTAATAGTAACACCAAATTTTTCGGCATTGATGGCTTGCTTATATAATTTTGCTGCATAAATCATTGCTTTAGCTGGAATACATCCATTTTCTATACATTTACCTCCTAATGCACCATCTCCTAACAATAAGATTTTCTTGCCATATCCAGCAGCGATTTTGGCTGAAGGAAAACCAGAAGTACCTGCACCTATAATAATTAAATCATAATCAGTAATAGTAATGCCTCTCCATCCAATAAGAGATATTTATATTAGAATTGTTATCTTGTTCTTTTAAATTAAATGCTTATTCATTATAAAACATGAAAAAATTATTTTAAATATCTAAACCTTTGAAGAAAACTTCAGAAGTATTGGAAAAACTTCGTTTAGATACGGGACGCTATTCCCATATTAACAATGTAAGAAAAATTTAAATGACAAAGGATTCTACAAATATTAATACTTTAATCAAAATAATATAACCACAGAAAGAGTTAGAGAATTTTGGCGCAAAAAAATATTTATGAATATGATGCTAAAATGCTTTTAGCAAGAGAACTGCCTAAATATTATCCCGAATTTAAATATCATAATAAATTAGCTATTGCTGAATGTGATACTGATTTAGAACAATTAATTAAAGATAATCCATGGATAGAATCAGAAAAAGTAGTAGTTAAACCTGATCAATTATTTGGGAAAAGAGGAAAAGCAAACTTACTTTTACTTGATGCTAATTGTGATCAAATGAAACAATTTTGTGTTGATAATTTAGATAGAGTTTGTGAAATTGGGAATATAAGAGGTGCATTAAAACGCCTGCTTATAGAACCCTTTATCCCCCATGAGAAGGAATACTATGTCTCTATAACTTCTGATAGGGAAAACGATATAATACACTTTAGTTTTGAAGGTGGTATTTTCGTAGAAGAAAATTGGGATAAGGTGATTCACATACCTATTCCCCTAGGAACGGACATAAATTCCTTTGATTTAGAAGGAAATTTACCTGACTTGGGAGAATACAAAGATGTTCTGATTCCTTTCTTAAAAGGACTATTTCAAGTTTACGTCGATCAAGATTTTGCTTTTTTTGAAATTAATCCATTTGCAATCACTGAAGATAAGGAAATTGTTCCCTTAGATGTTAAGGCTCGTTTGGATGATACCGCTCTTTTTCTACATGGTGATACATGGGGAAACGCAGAAAATCCAATAGAATTTCCTGCGGGATTCGGACAGACAATGTCAGAAGAAGAAGCAATGATTCATGAATTAGATGAAAAAACGGGAGCCTCT
Source organism: Promethearchaeota archaeon (assembly GCA_019894975.1). Taxonomy (GTDB): domain Archaea; phylum Asgardarchaeota; class Lokiarchaeia; order Sigyniarchaeales; family SOKP01; genus Loki-b32. The sequence continues at coordinate 28,669 of JAGXNO010000030.1, forward strand.
CTTAAGCTAACGATTATAAATAGAGAAGGTCGTGTATGGACTATGGTTGCAGGTGGAGGTGCTTCTGTTATATATACCGACACTATAGTTGATCTTGGATTTGGGAGTGAACTGGGGAATTATGGTGAATATAGTGGCAATCCCTCACGTGAACATACAGAAATCTATGCCCAAACAATCATTGATTTAATAACTGAAAAACCCGATCCTCAAGGAAAACCAAAATATCTTATAATTGGAGGGGGTATTGCAAATTTTACGGATGTTAAAGCAACATTTACTGGAATTGTAGCTGCTATTAAGAATTCAGTTGATAAGTTGAAGAAAGCAAACGTCAAGATATACGTTCGTAGAGGAGGTCCTAACGAAAAGCAAGGACTAGAACTTATGAAACAGGTTGGTGAGGAAACTGGAGTTCCTATTGAAATTTATGATCGATATACTCATATGACAAGAGTAGTGGAATTGATAAAAAATACAGAAGAAGGAAAAACCTAAAAAAGAGGAGATATGAAAATGGAAGATTACGATTTGTTTGATGAAAATACTAAAGCTATTATTTATGGATTTCAGGCCAATGCTATTCAAAGGATGCTAGATTTTGATTATATTTGTAAAAGAGAAAAACCATCAGTAGCAGCAGTAATACGTCCCACTCAAGATGCAGCAGTTGCGTATCACAAAGTATTTTGGGGATCCAATGAGATCGTCGTACCCGTATATAAGACATTAGAATTAGCTGTTAGAAATCATCCCGATGCAGATGTAATGGTTAATTTTGCTTCATTCCGATCTGCTTATCCGACAAGTAAAGATGCTCTTGAAACTGATACAATACGAACAGTAGCAATAATAGCAGAGGGTATGCCTGAAAGACAAACTAGACGTTTAATCAAAATCGCTAATGAAAAAAATAAAACAATTATTGGCCCTGCTACTGTAGGAGGTATTAAAGCGGGTGCTTTTAAAATTGGAAATACTGCGGGAACAATTGAAAACATAGAATTATCAAAACTCTACAGGCCCGGTTCCGTGGGATTTGTATCTAAATCAGGTGGATTATCTAATGAAATGAACTTTATGATATCACAAACTACTGATGGGATATATGAAGGAATTGCTATTGGAGGAGATAGATATCCTGGATCTCAACTAATTGATCATTTACTAAGGTATGAAGCTAATCCTAACATTAAAATGTTAGTAGCATTGGGAGAAATTGGTGGTAAAGATGAGTATGAAATTATTGATGCCATTAAAACGGGAAAGATAACTAAACCATTAGTTATATGGGTGGCTGGAACAGGAGCAAGGATCCTACCTGCAGGTTTGCAATTTGGACATGCTGGAGCTATGGCTGGAAGTGATATGGAAACTGCAGAGGCAAAGAATAAAGCTTTGAGGGAAGTAGGTGCAATTGTCCCTGATTCTTATGAAGATTTAGACAAACTAATTAGAAAAACATTCGAACAATTAGTAGAGGAAGGAAAAGCTAAACCTGCCGAAGATTTTGAACCGCCAAAAGTACCATTAGATTTTAACGAGGCTACAAGATTAGGCTTAGTAAGACGCCCTACAGATGTCATTGTATCTATAAGTGATGATCGAGGGGAAATTGTAACTTACAATCAAATTCCTCTAGATATTATTATAAGAGAAAACAAATCATTGGGTTATGTAATAGGATTACTCTGGTTTAAAAAAGAATTACCTGAATTTGCTCAACAATATATCGAAATGGTAGTTAAATTGACAGCTGATCATGGTCCTGCTGTTTCAGGAGCGCACAATGCTATAATTACTGCTCGAGCAGGAAAAGATTTGATGTCCGCATTAGCCAGTGGTATCCTTACGATTGGTCCTCGATTTGGAGGAGCCGTTTCTGATGCTGCAAAATATTTTAGAGAAGCAATGCATAAGAATATGAGTCCTGTTGAGTTCATGAATTATATGAAACAAGTAGTTAAAATAAACATTCCTGGAATAGGTCACAGAGTAAAATCCGTTCAAAATCCTGACATGCGTGTAGTGTTATTAAAAGAATTCATTTTAAAGAACTTTCCAAAACATCCCCATTTAGATTATGCGCTAGAAGTTGAAAAAGCAACAACCTCAAAAAGAAATAACCTGATTTTAAATGTTGATGGTTGTATAGGGATAACATTTTTAGACCTATTGGAAAATCTAGATTATACTAAAGAAGAAGTTGAAGATATAATTTATAGTGAAGCATTAAACGGATTGTTTGTTTTGGGAAGGTCTATTGGGATAATGGGACATATTTTTGACCAGAAACGCCAACGCGCTGGATTATTTAGACAGCCTTATGATGAAATATTATTTACAGAATAATTTTTTTTAAAAATTTATAAAAAATTTAAATTAAAGAAAAAATCAAAAATAATCATTATTAATAAAAAATTGGAGGAAATTTAAATGAACGAAAAAGTTGAGAAGGCTAAGGATCACTTTGCAAAACTCGTGGAAGAACAGCTTGAAAGAGTTGAACGTATGAAAAAAGGCGCTGATTGGACAGATTATTCCAAGTTAAAACCAATCATTATTGGCCTCGTTGGGGGGGATGGAATCGGACCTTTCATTACAAAACACGCACAAGCCATTTTAGAGTTTTTACTAAAGGATGAAGTGGATAGTGGAGCTGTGGAATTTCGAGTCATTGAAGGATTGACCATTGAGAATAGAGCAAAAGTAATGAAGGCTATCCCTGATGATGTTTTGGTGGAAATTAAAAAGTGTCACGTGCTATTAAAAGGCCCTACTACTACCCCACGTAAAGGAGATAAATGGCCTAATATTGAAAGTGCTAATGTCACTATGAGACGTGAATTGGATCTATTCGCTAATGTTCGTCCAGTAAAAGTTCCGGAATTAGGAATAGATTGGATGTTCTTTAGAGAAAATACTGAGGGTGCTTATGTGTTAGGATCTAGGGGAATTAATATTTCTGAGGATCTTTCCATAGATTTCAAAGTTATAACAAAACAAGGCTCAGATCGAATTATACGGTTAGCCTTTGACTATGCTGCTAAAAATAATATCAATCGAGTTTCAGTGGTAACCAAGGCAAATGTAGTTAAAGCTACAGATGGTAGATTTCTTGCGATGGCGGAAGAGATTGCAAAGGAATATCCACAAGTAAAATGGGATGATTGGTATATAGATATTGCTACAGCAAAATTAATCGATCCTGCACGTCAAAGTGATTTTAAAGTTTTTGTCGCTCCCAATCTTTATGGGGATATAATCACAGATGAAGCCGCCCAAATTCAAGGTGGTGTTGGAACAGCAGGTAGTGCTAATATAGGCAAAAAATATTCAATGTTTGAAGCAATCCATGGCTCAGCTCCGAGAATGGTTGAAGAAGGTCGGGCTCAATTTGCTGATCCTTCTAGTATTATAAAGGCTGCAGCATTACTTCTAAACCATATAGGGTTTGTAGATAAAGCGAAACAACTGGAAATGGCTCTTGATATTTGTGCAACTTATGAGAAAAAAGTTGTCCTCACTGGAAGAGATACAGGTGCTACGGGGGAAGAATATGCAAAATATATTATGGATACTCTACAAGATCCTGAATTAAAAAATAAATTTGAAAAACTCTCAAAAATCTAAGTAGGAAGAGTCAAATCTAGGTTAAAATTTGATTTTCTTTTTTCTTTTAATCATTACTGAATCGGGAGTAGAATCAATATAATCCTCCAAATTTTGGGAATCCTTTTTTTAAAAATTTATTCCAGACTATAATTCCAATTAAAAATATAGATTAATTATTCTGAAATGCTAATTCTAGAAGGTTTAGCTTAAAAAGATTTCAGCTTTTAATTAGAAGAAAAAATAAAATAACATATCTGATGAGTTTTAGGAATTTAGAAGTATTTAAAGATAAATATAAATATCATTCTTACTTCTACTAATACATACATAAAAAAAACTTAAGATCCTTAAAATCTTAAAGTTTTAGATTTGTATTTAAACCATATCTCATGTATCATTGTCGTTCTTAATGATTTCGACACTGAAAGTGACAAATATCTTTTAGCTATTTTGACAGGGATTCCTTAATATTGAAGATATTATGAGATTAGAAAAGTCATGTTTACTCGAAATAACAATAATTTACCAAGGGAATAGAGCTATTTTCCTAAAATTTAATCTTCATTTCTCTATTTACCTAACCTAAAATTAAAAAAAAGGCTGTAAATAAATGATTGTACAAACAGAAAATAATTCTAATATATTGAGAAAATATCCTTTCTCATTATTAGATATGGACGGTTCATCGGAAATGTGGAAGGGGATATATATTGCTTACATAGATTTAATCGAGAACAAAATTAATTTGTTAAAAAATGATTCTATTAGTATAGTTAGAAATTTCGATTTTGCTTTAAATAATGAAATTCGGAAGAGAATTGCTGCTTTAGTTATTATTGAAGTTGAAGAAAAGATATCTAATCCAGTTTCTAAGACTTCAACCAATATTTTGAATAAATCACGAGAAAAAATCGAAGATCAATATACTGATGACGTTGAAAAAGAAAACCTTAATCTCAAAATTACCTTTGTTTTTACCAATAGGAAATTACGACCGTTAAAATTAATTCAGATGCTTAAATTATCAGAAGAAGTAAAGAGATATACTCAATTACTTCATTTGAAAAAGCTTAAACAATATTCTAATATAATTCCACAGATTATTTTTATATCACTATTTGGTTTTGAAACTACAGTAGAAGGTTTTCTAAGAAATAATCTTCATGGAAAATTAAATAGAAACATATCAACTATGGTTGTTCCGCCTATTGATGATAGGTTATGGAATAATTATCTTATCGAGACTTCAAAAGATAATAATAAAGAATATGAAAAACGTATATGGGGCCTTACTTTCGATGATTATAAAGCTTTGAAGAATAATGGTACCGCTAATCAAATACAAGTAAAAAAAATGGAAACCTATTATAGCGATTTAAAGGAATCTAAAGAGATCTCAGATTACAACTTTCACCAGTTAGATATTTGGGCAGATATTTTGAGTATTAAAAACTCTTCCACCATAATGGATCTAAAAAATTCTAGAAGGATGATGATTGAAGAACAAGTAATTGAGTAATTTCTATACTAATTATTTTTTATTTTGGATTAATTCACTAGTAAGTTTAATTATGAGAATTATAATTTGATATACGTTTAGGTATTTACTTACACATTTAGTCTTATAAAATTCTTAATATTTTCCGTAACGTATAGATGCTTCAATAAAATATTCCACATTTTCGAAAGGTATTCCTTCATAAATAACCGTACTTGGTCCAATTATAAAATGACGGTTTTCCTTTAGAATATCCATTAATTCTTTCACATGATTGAAAATCTCTTCCTTGGACCCGAACGGAATAACCTGGGATATATCGCCAAATCCATTAATAACAAAATTTGGATAATTCTCGTTTATAAAAAATGGATCAGCACCTCCTTCCCACCCTTGAACACCTTGAAAACCGACTCTTTGCAAGTATGGAACCATATCAGTTATATCTCCGTCTGTGTGTGTTGTAGCTTTCATCCCCGCATCACTTATTATGGAACATATTTCTTTGTAATATTTCCCAATATCCTGCATCCATCTCTCGGGAGAAATCATTGGGCGTCCCTTGAATGCGATATCATCATTGATATTTAAAACACCTGCACGGTCTCCTGTTGCATCAATAATCGATTGGACTCGAATAAAAGTTAATTCTGCAAAATATTTTATCAATTCTCGATATAGCTTGGTATTTTTTCGATAATGATATGAAAAATTTTTAAATCCCATAGATTGCCACAGCGTATCAAAAATTCCTCCTGTCTCGATGACAGGGAAAATATATGGGGAAATCATTTCGAAATGGTCCATTGACGATCTTATTCTTTCAGAATCATCAACTTTTAGCATTGTTTCTCTAACTTTATCTAAATTCTCAATGTTGACAAAATAACCTTTCTTATAATAATCCAGCTTTATTACGGGTGGTTGACCATTCCAACCAACTAACACTTTCTCACCATTTTAGTCTTCCACCTCAACCCGACTCACTCTTAAACCAGGATAGACACCCCCAAAAACAGATTCAAAACCCATAAAATAGGCATTCTTAAACCTGGGAATATCTGATTTGAAAGGTACATTCACATTTTCAAATTTTTGTTGGTGCAACTCAACAAATTCAGAACGAATATACTGAACAAACGTGGGAACGCGATCTAAATCTTTCCGTTTATCATCGTCAAGAACAGCTAGATATCTCTCCTTCGCATTCATATTTAAGATTTTCTTCCAACTTATTAATTTTTACCTAAAATAACATACTAATCCTCCAAATCCTTCTACAATTGCACCTGATTCTGATTCCTGATTGACGATTTTGGTTTTAATATCAAGATTTTTTGCATTTTGCAGGATTTGATAAGTTTTATTTCTATTTTTTGGGTTTTTTAGATATTCTTCAGTTAGAATAATATAATTTGGTTTAGGTAATTTTGGATTTCTTTTAATAAGTCTTAGTTCATAATCGATTTCTCGCCATGTATATAGGATTTTTGAGAACTTTTCATTTTTATTAATGATTTCCATCAACTCTTCTAAGATCAACAACCCCTCTTGGTTTGAAGTCTCATCAACGATATCTTTAAAATTTTCTTGCGTTTTTAAGTAATAGACATCCTTTTGAGATCTTGCTTGATTACTTATAATCTTAGAAAAAACAACCTGCTTATCTCCTTTCTTTGATAGCCATGAATGATGTTTTTTAACATGATTAAGAAATTCATCTGAATAATCTTCTTTTGGAGGAGAAAGCAATATGACACTTCTAATACCTTCTTTAATTAAAGGTCTTAAAACATTGATGATTTCCTCGTGAAAATGATATAAATGTTTTTCATTTTGACTTTTTCTCTTCCTTCCACGATTTATTTTTAGGTGCAATCTAATGGTCTCACTGAAGATTCGCCAAAATACAGCATCGTTATTATGCAATCCAATAAGAATTGCGATTGGATGGCCACGTGTTACACGTTTCTTTCTTTTTATTGCCATGATTATTTATAAATTAATTCACGCCTTAGGGTTTAAAACTCTTCCCATAAAAACAATACTTTTTGTTTGAGTTTTTAATGATAATATATCTAAAAGATATGGTTAAAAATTAATTTTTTCATCTAAACTAAATAATTCTAGGAAGGATATCAAGATAAAGGATAAATTCATATTATTCATTTAATTAGATGAATAATAAAAAGCAAAAATACAAATTTTCACTTATACAATACAGAAAAGATGAAAGAATTGTAGAGCTTGTAAATAAAACTAATAAAAAGACATTAGCAGTCTGGGCGATTGATTGCACCAAGCGTGTTCTGCCATACTTTGAGAAAAAATATCCTAAAGACTATCGTCTCAGAAATGGTATCGAAACACTCCAAACATGGATAAACAACGGAGTGTTTAAGATGGCAATCATACGCAAGGCTTCACTTGATGCTCACGCGGCTGCTCGCGAAGTAGGTGAGGATAATGCCGCCCGTTCTGCCGCCCGTGCTGTAGGTCAGACTGTTGCAACAACTCACGTTAAAACTCATTCTATTGGTGCTGCTATTTATGTCTTACAGGCTATACATAGAGCTGCCAAATATTCTGATGCTTATACTGCTGTAGCCAAAGAACGAGAGTGGCAATATCAACACTTGCTTAGTTTGAGAGAAAAATTATCCCATAAAGAAGAAATTTAAGATTAAATACCCAATTCGAACTACTAAAGAACCTGTAATAGAAAAAAAGTGGGTTATCTTTCCCATATTTTTATAAGAAACTATTATTACAAATCCCAAATTAATTATTATAACAATAAAGCGAACACTACAAGAATGGTTTGTATCAATGAATAAAAAGAAAGTTATTATAATTGGCGCTCTTGGAATGGATTTTCATGTTTTTAACACTGTTTTTAGAGATAATGATGAATATGATGTAGTAGCATTCACTATTGCTGGAGAACAAAATGTAGGTACAACAGAAGAAACAGAGAGGAAATATCCAGCAGAATTAGCAGGTAAATTATATCCAAATGGAATTCCAATGGTTTCTGAAGAGCTTTTAGAAGAATATATAAAAAAATATGAAATAGATGAAGTAGTATTTTCTTATTCTGACGTATCGCATGAAGAAGTAATGCATAAAGCCTCAAGAGTTCTAAGTGCTGGGGCTAATTATCGATTGATCTCTGGACGATTCTCACAAATTAAGGCAAATAAACCCGTAGTTGCTATATGCGCTGTAAGAACAGGTTGTGGAAAAAGCCAAGTTTCGCGAGCTACTTACAGATATTTAAAAAGTAAAGGATATCGAGTAGTTGCTATACGAGAACCGATGCCTTATGGAGATTTAGTTAAACAAAATGTAATGCGTTTTGAAAAATATGAAGATTTAGATAAATATGATTGCACTATCGAAGAACGCGAAGAGTATGAACCTTATATTGAACAAGGTTTAGTGATTTACTCTGGAGTAGATTATGAAAAAATTATTCGAGAAGCTGAAAAAGAAGCGGATGTTATTATTTTTGATGGAGGAAATAATGAAATCTCATTCTATATAACTGACTTACTCTTTATTGTGGTTGATCCATTAAGACCTGGTCATGAGGTTAAATACCATCCAGGAGAGGTTAACGCTAAGTATGCTGATGCTTTTGTTATTAATAAGATGAATAGTGCAAAGCCAGAAGATGTTAGAATTGTTGAAGATAATTTAGATAAATTGAACCCGGAAGCAATAAGAATTTATACTAATTCTGTTGTAACTGTTGAAGGAAATCAGGATTTCAGTGGAAAGAAAGTTCTTGTAGTAGAAGACGGTCCTACTTTAACACATGGAAATATGTCGTATGGAGCAGGATATGTTGCTGCCAAAAATAGTGGAGCTACTATCGTTGATCCTAGACCCTATCTCACAGGTTCAATGAAAAGTTTATTTGAAGAATTTCCTCAAATTACTGAAATTGTTCCAGCAATGGGTTATAATGATCAGCAAATTAAAGATATGGAAGATACCTTAAATAAAGCGGAAGCTGAAGTTATTATTGATGGCAGTCCAATAGATCTTGAAAAACTAATAAAAAGCAATAAACCAATTGTCAGAGTATCTTACGATATCGAAGCTATAAAAAGCCCAACAATAGAAGAAGTGCTTGATGATTTTATTAATAAATTTTTAAAAAAATAGTTATTTATTTTAAACTTTCCTTGGAAAGCCTTAACAATTATTTTTATTTTTTAACCTTTTTCAGGTAGTGAAGATAAACCGCAAGCCCTAAAACGAACACACCTATATCCATTAATAAAACCCCAAACCAAGTACTATATACACCAAGGCCTATGTTTACTGCATCATCAAAGAGAATCGGTACTCCCGAAGCATTAGGATCAATAGCACTCATTGGCCACCCTATAAAATCCAAAACCCAATGGCTAAAAACAAGAAGTCCTACACTCAAACTAATATAAAAGACTTCTAGACTCCATATTCCTGAATTGAGCTTTTTGTCTTGTTCATTTTTTGAACCAAGATATACTCTGAAAAGTGCGGTGATTAGCATAGCAATGATTGACCAGATAATAGCCATAAAAAGACCATGTGAAATCCATGTAGCAAAAAAGAAAACACCGGCTAAGATATCAATAGCCATAACGCTAATCAATAAAGCCCAAAGGGGGATTTTAGGAAATAATCGCTTGGCTGCCAATCCTATTCCTATATGAGCTAAAGCAGGCATGTGATTTGAATAGGGTGTATTACTTATAAAAATTACCTAGTCCGATTTCTAAACATATAGAGATTTTTCTTCATTTTTCATTGATTTGAATAACATTTAATTCTAAAGTCTCATTTGATCATCCATAATTCCAAATTTTGTTTTTACATTACTAATCTAAACCGAGTAAAGTGTATATTTATGATTATTGCAGAAAAGAAATATGAAATCCATGAGGTTCAGAAGGGTTATGCTAATAGAACCTTGTATATTAACCTTATTAAAAATGAGATCTCTATAAAACCAGTTACTGACGAGATGAAAGAAAAATTCATTGGTGGTAAAGGTTTTGATTTATGGCTTATGTGGAATTCTCTTCCAAAAGATCGTATAGTCAAATGGGATGATCCTGAAAATGAGATTTGTATTTCTTCAGGTCCATTGGGAGGGAATATTTTTTATCCGGGATCAGGTAAATCAATTGTTACCACAATATCACCTTTAACAGGGATTATTGTTGATTCAAATGTTGGTGGTTATTTTGGACCTTATTTAAAATTTTCAGGTTTTGATACACTTGAAATCAAAGGAAAATCTCAAGAAGAAGTAATTATATATATTGACGGAGTTGAAGGTATTGTTAGGATTGAAGCTGCCAAGAGATATGATGAACTTTCTGAATATTCTCATGAGCTTACTCAACAACTTACAGAAAAATTCGCTCAAGATGACAGTGAAAAACAACGAATTTCCATAGTTAGCACTGGTCCAGCTGCAAAAAATTCAAGATGGGGAATGCTCAATTTTTCTTGGTTTGTTAGAGGAAGAAACTGGGCGTCATCTAAGCAAGCAGGTAGAGGTGGAATAGGTACTGTATTTGCAGATAAAAAAATTAAAGCAATAGTTTGCCGATCACCAAAAGTTACGATAAAATCAAATAATCCCGATGATTTAGATACTGCTAGAGAGATAGGGAAAGCACATAGTCAAGAAATCATGGAACTAGATCCTGTTCAAAATGAAATGAGAAGAGTAGGGACAGGACATCTCCCTGATATTATGAATGTTACAGATTTATTACCGACGGAGAATTTTCGTTTTGGTATGCATAAAGAAATCAGTGGGAAAGATATTCCTTATAACAGAGAAATAATGAGGGGAATCTATTCTGGAAAGGAAGGTGCTGATGGATGCTGGATTGGGTGCACAGTAAGTTGTTCACATTACTCTGAAAATTATGAAGTCATGACAGGACCTTTTAAAGGGCAAAAAGTGATTGTGGATGGTCCTGAATATGAAACAATTGCGGGATGTGGATCTAATTGGGGTGTTTGGGATCCTAAATGGATATTAGAAGTAAATTTTTATTGTGATACTTATGGTCTTGATACAATAAGCATAGGAACAGGTATTGCTTTCGTTATGGAATGTTATGAATTAGGTATCTTAAATAAGGACATTACTGGGGGACTAGAGCTAAATTTTGGGAATGCTGAAGCTGCTATGGAAGTAATACATCAAATGGCAAAGGGAGAAGGATTTGGTTTAATAGTTGGCCAAGGGATAAAACAAATGAAAAAAATCTTCACTGAAAAATACGGAGCAGAACCAGAGTTTTTGCAGGACATCGGAATGGAACATAAAGGTCTAGAATTTTCTGAATATGTAACCAAAGAGTCATTAGCTCAACAGGGAGGGTATGGATTTACTAATAAAGGCCCCCAACATGATGAGGCTTGGTTAATTTTTGAGGATGTCATAAGAAATTCACTTCCTACCTTCGAGGATAAAGCAAAAGCATTACGGTGGTTTCCATTATGGCGTACATGGTTTGGATTGTGCGGACTTTGCAAGCTCCCGTGGAACGATATTCAACCCAAAGCTCAAGCAGACCACCCAATTAAAGATCCAAAGACGGGAGAACTTGTAAGAGCAAAAGTTCCCGATCATGTAGCATGGTATGCGAAATATTTCTCAGCTGTTACAGGACGAAAGTCAACACCAAATGATATTATAAAAATGTCTGAGGTTGTTTATACTTTTCAGAGAATTTTTAATATACGGCAAGGTAAAGGATTGCGAGAAAATGATAGCAACTTACCTTACAGAGCGATGGGTCCAGTTTTACCTTTAGAATATGAAAGTCGTGCTGAAAGATACGATGATCAGCTAAAAGAATTAGGATATGAGATCAAGTCAAAATCTACTGAAGAAAAAATTAAGATCCTACGAAAATATCGCGAAGAACAATATACAAAACTTCAAGATGCGGTTTATAAAGAACGTGGATGGAATCAAAAAGGTTGTCCAACAATTGAAAAAGTGAAAGAGTTAGGAATCGATTTTCCTGAAATTCTCAATATTATAAAGCAATATCAATAATTTTCTCATTCAATTTTCTATTTTGATTTTTTTTTTAAGCAGTAAAAAATTAATGGTTATCTTATTTTTACTAATCATCAAGCATTAAAATATAAAATATGATAAGATGACAATTTTAGAGGATGCTTTAAAGAATAAGACAAATGATAATCTAAAGCGGATTGCTCAAGAAGAAGAGGTTAATATTAAGAAGGTTTGTAAGTCAGTATCAAAAGGTACTGCGGTGATTATCCAACGAAAGAATAATAAACCATTGGCTATCGGTTTTCCTTTTAGGACAAAGATCAATGTGAATATTGGAACTTCTACATCATTAGCTAACATTGATAAGGAAATAGAAAAGGTGAAAATCGCCGAGAAATTTGGAGCAGACACAATCTCAGATTTATCTATGGGTGGTGATATAAACCTAATTAGGAAGAAAATTATAGAAAATTCTACTGTTCCAATAACGACTGTACCTATATATCAAACATTAGTAGAAGCAAACTCAGTCAAGAACATTTCAGAAGATAAAATTTTCAAAACTATCGAAACTCAGCTAAAGGATGGCATAAGCTCAGTAGTCATTCATTCTGGATTTTCTCTTGAAGACTTGTTGAAGATGAAAGGAAAAAGAATAATGGGAATGGTCTCTAAGGGAGGTTCCTATACTGCAGCGTATATGGTAAATAACTCGATTGAAAATCCTTTCTTAAAAAATTTCGATACTCTTCTTGAATTACTTAATGATTATGATGCAGTATTAAACTTAGGGAATGCCATGAGAAGTGGATGTATCCATGATGTCATTGATGATTTTCAGCTTTCTGAAATAAAGCTTAATTCTAAGCTAGCTAAGAGAGCAAATAAAAAGGGAGTTCAGGTAATCATTGAAAGCTTAGGAGGTCATGTGTTAGCAAAAGACATTATAAAATATACGAAATTATTCAAGAAAATAACAAATAATAGACCTTTATTCGTTGCGGGACCACTTCCTACAGATTTTGCCCCAGGTTATGATCATATTGTAGCAGCTATTGGTGGTACGTTTGCGGCAGGGTTTGGGGCAGATTATATTTGTGCCATCACTCCCGCTGAACATCTTTCTCTACCTAATGTTGATGATATCAAAACCGGTTTGATTGCGTGTCGCATTGCTGCTCACATCGGTGACTCTTTTAAATTTGGATTAAATAATCTTTTTAAAAATGATTTGAATCTTTCTTACCACCGATATCAAAAAAACTGGGAAAAACAATTTGAATTCAGCATCGATCCTACCGAACCTCAAAAAAGGCATCCTATTAATGAAGAAATATGTACGATGTGTGGGAAGCATTGTGCGTTATCAATTTCACAACAGCTTTTTAATAAGAAGCCATAAATATCACAAAAAATCTTAAATTTATAAACTAAGAAGAAAGGTTTAAATGGAAGATATAAAGAATCATCCAATATTAGATATTCCCGAAAGGAAGGAGATCAAATTTAATTTTGATGGCAATTCCTTAACTGCTTATGAAGGAATGGTTATCTCTTCTGCTCTTTTCCTTAATAAAATACAGATTTTTGGTCATCATGTCAAAGACTCAAGCCCTCAAGGTATTTTTTGTGCCAATGGACAATGTTCTCAATGTAATGTAATTGCTAACGGGATACCCGTTAAGGCTTGCATGACTCCACTTAAAGAAGGAATGATAATAAAAAGTCTAAATGGGCTACCTGAACTACCTGCTGAAGATGAACCTGTAAGTGTTGGTGATTCGGACATTAGAATTATTGAAGTTCTTGTAATTGGTGCAGGACCAGCAGGTCTCTCAGCAGCTAAACTTTTAGGAGAAAATAAACGTGATACACTATTAATTGATGATAAGGATACACTTGGTGGGAAGTTAATACTTCAAACTCATAAATTCTTTGGCTCTCAGGAAGACGTTTATGCGGGAAAAAGAGGTATTAACATAGCAGAGATTCTTGGACAGTCAGTTCAAGAATTACAAAATGTTGAAATTTGGCTTAATAGCGTGTGTTTAGCTGTTTTTAGTGATGGTTTTATCGGAATTCTTAAGAATAATGAAGAATATGTGTTGGTGAAACCAAAATATCTCTTGATTGCAACAGGTGCCAGAGAAAAAATGCTAGTGTTTCCAGGCAACACGCTTCCAGGAGTATATGGTGCAGGTGCTTTTCAAACTCTTGTCAATCGAGATTTAGTCAAAGCCGCAGAAAAAGTTTTCATCGTTGGAGGAGGAAATGTCGGTTTAATTGCAGGATATCATGCTATTCAAGCGGGGATTGAAGTAATCGGTTTGATTGAAGCAATGCCTAAATGTGGGGGTTATAAGGTTCATGAAGACAAATTAAGACGGTTAGGCATCCCAATTTATACTAAGCACACAATTATTTCTGCAAATGGAGATAAACAGGTTGAATCTATAACGATTGCTCAAATAAATAATAAATTTAACATTATATCTGGAACTGAAAAAACCTTTGCCTGTGATACAATATTAATAGCTGTTGGTTTAAATCCTGTAGATGAATTTTTTTTTAAAGCAAAAGAATATGGTTTTAATGTCTGGGTTGCGGGAGATGCTCAAGAAATTGCAGAAGCTTCTGCTGCAATTTTTACAGGTAAAATTGAAGCTTTAAAGATATTAAAAAATGAAGGAATTAAGATAACAGAAGACCTTGATAAACTTCAAAAATTTTCTGAAGTGATGAAAGAAAAGCCGCCACCCCCAGTTGATGTAGATATAATCCAGAAAGAAAAAGGAGTTTATCCTGTTTTCTATTGTAATCAAGAAATCCCTTGTAACCCATGTACTTCAGTTTGTCCAAATGAACAAATTGAAACCGTCGATGATTTAATTACCCAGCTACCATATTTTAAAGGAGAAGAAGAATGTATAGGATGTGGTAAATGTGTTGCTGTGTGTCCTGGATTAGCAGTTGTATTAAAAGATTATAAAAAAGATAAAAATAATCCATTGGTAACTTTCCCTCTTGAATTATCTGCCAAGAAATTAGAAAAAGACCAAACCGTTATAGTAGTAAGCAATGATAAAGCATTAGGTGACTTTAAAGTTCATAGAGCACGGATCTTGAATGAATTTCCAAAAACTCAACTAATAACTATTAAATTACCATCAAAGATCGCTAAACAAGCTGTCGCTGTTAAACTAATTAAAAGTACTTACAACGAACCTATAGATCTGTATCAAAAATCTTATACTGATGATGATACAATAGTATGTAGATGCGAACGTGTATCCGTTGGAGAGATCCGTAAGTGGATAAGATCAGGAGTCAAAGATTTTAATGAATTAAAAGCCTTAACCAAAGTGGGCATGGGTTCATGTGGAGGGAAAACTTGTACTCCGTTAATTAATCGAATATTTCAAGAAGAAGGTATTTCAGGTGAATCAATTACTCCTGGAACAAAACGTCCATTATTTATTGAAGTACCACTTGGTGTTTTTGCCAAAGCTAAGATTAAAAAAGGAGGGAATTAAAATTGGTCGAATATGATGTAATCATCATTGGAGCGGGTAGTATCGGTGTTCCTACGGCTTTAGCAACGGCAAAAGATGGGCTTAAAACTCTTGTTATTGATTCATTACCTTCTGTTGCCCAAGCTGATAATAAGCACGCAATAGGTGGTGTAAGAAGCACTCACTCTCATATTGGAAAATCTTTATTATGTCAAAAATCTATAGAAATATTTGCCAATTGGGAAGAAAAATATGGAGATGATATATGGTGGAAACAAGGAGGATACACTTTCTTAGCATTTACAGAAGAGGATGTGCAAATACTCAAGAGCACCGTCAAACTCCAAAAAAGCTATGGATTAAATATAGATTTCGTTAATGCCCAAAAAATTACACAATTAGTTCCAGGAATAAATGATAAAGGATTGTTAGGAGGCACTTATAGCCCTGAAGATGGAAACGCATCTCCCTTATTAACTATTCATTCTATGTATAGAAATTCTACAGTTTTTGGCGCAGAATATAGGTTTAGTGAAAAAGTCATTGATGTTATGATTGAGAATAGCAAAGTCATTGGTGTTAAAACAACAAAGGGTAATTATAAGGGTTCCTATATTATAAATGCAGCTGGTGCTTACGCCAAGGAAATTGGTAATATGGTGGGATTAGATCTCCCTATTATACCAGATTCCCATGAAGCAGGAATCACAGAACCTGTAAAAAAGTTCTTTAATACTATGGTTGTTGATATTAGACCATGTGTTGACTCCAAATTCGGAAACTCAAAAAACTACTATTTTTATCAAAATAAAGAAGGGAAAATATTATTTTGTCTAACACCGAATCCGAGTATGATAGGGATAGATAGAAGAGAAACTAGCTCCTTTTTACCTCAAATTTCGAAAAGAATGATACAACTCATACCTCGTTTAAAAAATATCAAAGTAAGGAGAACTTGGCGCGGTTTATATCCAATGACTTCAGATGGTAATCCGATATTAGGTAAGGTTGATGAAATTGATGGATACATAAATGCAATTGGAATGTGTGGCCAAGGATTTATGTTAGGGCCAGGTTTGGGGGAACTTCTTAGTCATCTAGTTACAAAAAGAACCACACCTCAAGACCAAGAGA
>JAGXNO010000031.1 GCA_019894975.1 Promethearchaeota archaeon
ATTAACGGGCTCTTGGTTTTTGCTACTATAATACTTCTTTCAGGAAATTTAGTTGCAGATGTTATGTATACTATTATTGATCCGAGAATAACATACGCATAAAATAAAATTGAGAGGTTATTAAAGATAACAGAACAAACTTTTATAGGGGATATTGCTGATAAACAATCTGAATCACCAACGAAAAAACAATTTTTTCGATATTTAAGATTTTATTTAATTCTTGGTTGGCGAGACCCTGAGTTCTCTTCTCAAGAATATCAAATAGAAAAAATAAAATCCAAAAGGAAAAGGTTTCGACGCCTTCTTAGACCTTTAACAATTACAGGATTCGTAATGCTCATATTCATTTTGGTATTAGCAGTATATAGTCCTTGGTTAACTTACATTAAATTAGACGAACTAGTAATACCCTATATTCCTCCTGGAGAAACCCCTTTTGATTCTCCAACAGCGGACCATCCGTTAGGGACAACAAAGTATGGATATGATGTTTTAGCAAGAATTATTTGGGGAAGTAGAACCACAATTTTAATGGCATTAATCCCTGTAACTATCGCAATTGGAGGGGGTCTTATCTTAGGAACGATATCAGCATATTTTGGTGGCACTGTTGATTATCTTATGATGCGTTTTGTAGATTTAATGTATGCATTTCCAAACTTGGTTCTTGTCATCATAATCGTTCCTATATTGGGACAAGCGTTATTAACTAGTCTTGTAATTTACGGAATTCTTTTTATACCATATAATATCAGGTTTATGCGATCACTTGTTTTACAAGTAAAGCAACTGGAATTTATTCAAGCAGCAAAAGCAGGTGGTGCGCAAAAATTCAAAGTGATGTTTAAACATATTATACCAAATGCAATTTCTCCTATGATAATAGCTTTTTTTGGAGGAGCAGCGGTTGCTGTATTAGGTCTAGCAGGTCTGGCTTTTATAGGATTTGGAGACCCGACTGTTGCTAGTTGGGGAACTGATATTAACTGGGCTGGAGCTACATTTAGCAATGTCAATGCTGCTGTTTGGCCTGGATTATTTATAGGAATAACAGCTATAGGATTTATGCTCATAGGAGATGGATTGCGAGATGCATTAGATCCACGATTAAACATATAAAAAAGAGGGATTAAAGGTTTTAACTATATTATATCAAGCATCATATGGATTGAATTATGGAATGGCTTTAATTGAATCAATTATTTCATTTCTCATTTTACTCTTTATATCAAATTTTATCCATAAACAAATTCCTGAAGAACAAAAAATCTTAAGAAAGCTTCATAGAAAGAGCTCGCTCGTAATTAGTCTCATAGTTTTTGGCATAATATTTGGTATTAGGGCTCTTCTTGAAACTCTAGGTTCATTTTTTTCCCTTTTTTTAATAATCAATAATGATGCTTTAATGTTTGCAATTATGGCAACACTATTTTATTTTCTGTATAAAGAATTGGTGTTTAAACAAGAAACATTTGGAACTATAAGAAAGGAACTTTTTAGTGGTCCATTTCTAAAAATATTTAGATTATTTTTTATAATATGTTGGATAATTGCCGGTATATTCCTTTCAATTTCTCTCCTAAGAATTAGAATGAATAACCCTGATATTTTTAACCTTGGATTTATATGGGCAACATTAGCTATATTATTTGATATGATCATCACAATTATAATAAATACTACTCGTCCAATTGAGAAACGCATTCCTAAAGAAATTCTTAAATACTCTATGTTTACTGGTGGGCTTATCTCATTTGGTATTTGGTCAATACAACTAATAATCTTTGAATTGTATCTAAATAGACTGCTTGGATTAATGCTATTCGAACAAGATATTCGTATACTCTTTGGGGTAATTAGTGCTATATATGGCTCAATAGTTTATGTAGCTTTGAAAAAGATATTTCTACCTGCAGCTGAGGAAAAGAGTCAGTTAAAAGTTCAAAAAGCAACTGAAATAGTTAAAGAGGAATCTGTACAAGATTTTACTTTAGGAGGGAACCACGCGATTCTTGACGTGAAAGATCTCACTACTTACTTTTATACTGAAGAGGGTACTGTTCGCGCTGTAGAAGGTGTTTCTTTTAAGGTATATGAAGGAGAAGTTCTTGGTCTTGTGGGTGAAACTGGTTGTGGGAAATCTGTAACTGCATTATCTATTCTTCGTGTTATTCGACCTCCTGGAAAAATTGAGAAAGGAAATGTTATTTTTAGAGGGGAAAATCTATTAATTAAACCTGAATCTGAAATGTTAAAATATCGTGGTAAAGATATTACAATGATATTTCAAGATCCACTCAATTCTCTTAATCCTGTTTTTAGAATAGGTAAACAAATCTCTGAAGTATTTTTATTGCATATGGAGAATGAAATGCTTGCTGAAGCTTCCAAATTTCCCGATAAAACCATATATGGTGTTGCTCGAGAATGGAGTATAGATCTTTTAAGAGAATTGAATATCCCCTTTCCTCAAGTAATTATTGATCGATACCCTCATGAGCTAAGTGGAGGTATGCGACAAAGAGTCCAGATTGCTATAGCTCTTGCATGTAGACCTAAATTATTAATCGCTGACGAACCTACTACTGCTCTAGATGTCACAATCCAGAACCAGATTCTAAAACTGATGAAAGAACTCGGTAAGAAATATAATACAACTATATTATTTATTACTCACGATCTTGGGATTATCTCTAAAATGTGTAATCGTGTTGCTGTGATGTATTGTGGCTCCATTGTTGAATATGGAGACATAAAAAAATTATTTACTAAACCTTATCACCCTTACACCAGAGGACTTATAGCTTCTGTTCCTGTTATGAGGGAAAGGCAACAAGAACTTGAAGTTATACCTGGAATGGTACCAAATTTAATTTACCCCCCCTTAGGATGTAGATTTCATCCTAGATGTCGTTATTGTTTCGAGCCTTGTGATTCAAAAGCCCCAATCCAAATTGAGATTGAATCTGGATATTTTGTAGCGTGTCATCTTTATGATCCAGAATATGAAAGTTTAGCTAAAATTTCTATAAAGAAAATCGAAGATATATCAGAAAAATTAGAGGTTATTAATGATCATGGTTGATTTAAAAGAAACTATCATAATTCCCGTTATTTTTTCCATACTAGGATTTTTTATAATGAGAGGTTTTATACGATCAAAGAGATGGGAGAATTCAGTGAATATTGCACTCGTAACAAATTCGATTTGGTTGATCTTTAGTCTGATTCGATTTGGTAATTCGATTTTATTGGTCTTCACTTATATCATTACCAATTCTTTCATTGATTCCTATTTTTTACAGCTTTTAATAAATGCAATACTATTTATACCCATTGGTGTATTAATCTTATGGGGATTTTATAAAAAAGACTTATTCGAGTCATTTACAGTTGCTAGCCTTGTCCAAGCTGCTATATTGGTAATATCGCTTTTTTTAAGCAATATTCAAAGAATTCTTAAAATCTGGTTAATAGAAGGAAATGATGATTTAGATGGTTCTAAATTTACATTTACTTTTGCCCTACTCTTTCTTTTAGGGATATCTATTCTTATAGCTTATTGGGGAGATAAGATACAATTAGTGCGATATAGAATAACTTTTGTTCTTAGCAGTATTTTACCTGGGATTTATTATTTAATGACCTCATTTATTACCTTGCATGAAAACTTTCTTAATAATGCTTTTATTAGTATTTTTATTAGTTTTATAATTGCGATCATTTCTATTCTTATTGTAAAAATAATTGCTTACCAAACTATAGAGTTCAAAGAACTCAGAGGGTTGACTGTTCTTGAGAAAGGTAAAGAATTACTAACTGTAAAAGATCTCAAAATACATTATCCGCTTTTTAAGGGAACCCTTAAAAGACAAATTGGACTTGTTAAAGCAGTTAATGGGGTCTCATTCAGCATAAAAACCGGTGAAACGCTTGGTTTAGTGGGAGAAAGTGGATGTGGGAAAACAACAATTGCTAAAGGACTTCTAGGTTTGGTAGAAAAAACAGAAGGAGAGATGTTTTTCGAAGATAAGCTGGTCCCTCCTGAATATACTGCATATTTAAGACATAGAATACAAATGGTTTTCCAAGATCCAGATGCATCCTTAAATCCACGTATGAAGGTAGTTGACATAATAGCAGAACCACTTAGGAATTTACTTGCTATTACTAATAAACTAGAGATCAGAAGACGCGTTTTAAGATTGTTAGACGAAGTTTCCTTAAAACGAGAGCATATGGATCGCTATCCTCATGAATTTTCTGGTGGTCAGAAGCAAAGAATTGTTATCGCTAGAGCATTAGCTTGCAATCCAGAATTGATAATTTTAGATGAACCTACTTCTGCTCTTGATGTATCAGTTCAAGCACAAATTCTTAATCTTCTTAGAAATTTGCAAGCAACATATGGATATGGATTTCTGTTTATTACTCACAATTTAGCTGTTGTAAACTATATTGCTAATCGTATAGCCGTCATGTATCTTGGGCAAATTGTCGAAGTTGGAAGTAAAGAACAAGTTTTTACAAAACCAACTCATCCATACACCCAAGCACTTCTTTCTTCACATTCTGACATAGATCCTTACAATCAAGAGATCAGTTTTGTTATTGAAGGAGAAGTACCAAGCCCTATAGCACCTCCACCGGGATGTACTTTTAATCCACGTTGCTCTTCAGATGCACGCACTAAAGAATGTGAACATGATTTACCTCATAAGATAAATATCGAGGAAGGGCATTATATCTGGTGTGTCAATCCTCCTACATCAATGCAATCAGAAAATCAAGAATCTAAAGAGAGTTTATCCTTAGAATAAACTAGTTCTGAGTTCTTATAGCTTTTTTTCATATATTTTATTGTAAATTTTACACATTTTAAGATTTTCATGATAGACTAGTACTTATTAAGAATAGTGATATACTATTACCATAAGATATAAATAAATTTACGTTGTATATTTAAATAACAAAAATAAAAACAGGTAAGAATTATGGTTGTTCAAGATATTAAAATGGCTGCTCTTCAGGGGATTCCTACAGAGAGGGTTCGAAAAATTAGGGATAAAATGTTGTCTCAACCTTTCGAATATGATCTTGAGCGAGCTCGATGCTATTCGAGAATTTGGAAACAGATGGAAGATGCTCATCCCCTTATGAAAAAAGCGAAGGCATTAGAGGAATTCTTACACTGCCTTCCTATAAGGATCGATAGTGATGAGCTTCTTGTTGGAGTAAAATCCAGCAAAATAAGAGCTGATCCATTCGAAATAGAACTCGGAAGGCACGTTCGAACTTACGATTTTCTCTTAGATGACTCAATAGACGAAGAATCTAAAGATTATTTCCGTAGACATAATCCTATCCTTAGGCGTTATGTTCCTTTTTCAGAGCAAGAGCTTAACGAGTTAAAAAATGACATTATCCCCGTTTGGAAAGGGAAGACATTAGCTGACCGAAAGAAAGAACTCTGGAAGGAAGCAGGCTTATTAAAAGAGAAAAAGGGATTTATGGAACGAGCTATGAGCTGGATCAATCCATTTTATGCAGAAATGCAGGGACATACCATTCCGGGTTATAGACGTGTTCTTAAAATAGGATTTAAAGGAATAGAAAAGAGAACTAGGGGAGAACTAGAGAATCTTAAAGAGAATGATGAGGATTATGAAAATCGCAAGGTATTCTATGAATCAGTTCAGGTTTGTGCAAAAGCAGTTTGTGATTATTCCAATCGTTATGCAGATCTGGCAGTGGAAATGGCTGAAAACGCATCAGAACATAGAAAAGCAGAACTTTTAGATATTGCTGAACGGGCAAGACGAGTACCAGCCCTCCCGCCTAGAACATTTATGGAAGCACTTCAATCAGTATGGATGACCAATGTTGTTATGGAAATGAGTTATGGTGAAGGAAACATATTTTCTCAAGGGCGTGTAGACCAATATCTTTATCCATATTATGCCGCTGATTTAGCCATAGGACGTATTACTTATGGAGAAGCTTTAGAAGCCATTGAAGAATACTTAGTTAAACTTGCTTCTGTTGTTATTGCAGGACAGAATAATATAACTATTGGGGGATTAGATAAAGATGGAAAGGATGCTACGAATGACGTATCATACTTGTTTCTCGAAGCAATTGCAAATGTAAAAAGTCTGTTGAATACATTATCGATACGGATCTCTCCCAAAACGCCCCGAGATTTTGTGAAACGAGTTTGTGAAACGTATCGATTTACTGCAGGAATGGGAATTCATAATGATGAAATTTTAGTACCGCAACTTCAAAAAGATGGTTATTCGTTGGAAGATGCTCGAGACTATTCACTTGTAGGGTGTGTAGAACCTCACGGAACTGGAAATGATTTTTCTTATACAGCAGGCAATGGTGTCAGGTTATCAATTGTTTTACATTTGGCTTTAAATGAAGGACGGATTCTTGTAGCTGGGAATCGCCAATTTGGTGCAAAAACTCCTGATCCAAGCACTTTTAAAACTTTTGAAGATGTGAAGCAGGCTTTTGTAGATCAGCTTTCTTTTGGAGTAGACTTAGTTGTGAAAAAGGCAGAGTTAAAAGATCGAGCTTTTGCTGAAGGATTTCCCTCCCCATTGCTATCATCTACAATAGAGGGATGTCTAGAGAGTGGAAAAGATGTAACTCGAAATGGAGCGCGCTATAATAACAACCCTATAGGTTGCCAAGCTTTAGCAACTGTAACTAATTCACTAGCAGCAATTCGCTGGGCAGTATTCGAAAAAAAATTATTAACAATGGGAGAATTAGCTGCACATCTCCGAAATAATTTCAAAGGAGCAGACAAACTTAAGGAACTATTAAGAAACAAGGCTCCTAAATATGGTAATGGTGATGAAAGGGTAGACGAGTTAGCAAAATGGGTGGCAAATACTTTATGTGATATTGTGAGAAAACATCCTGCGAGAGGTGGTGCCGGTATATATCGCCCATGTCTTGTATCTTCTGGACTTAATATTCTTGAGGGTAGAATGTTAGGGGCAACTCCCGATGGAAGATTATCTGGTGAAGCCGTATCTAACGGTATCTCTCCTGCAAACGGGACAGAAAAAAATGGGCTTACTATGACGCTCCGATCAGTAGCCTTCGCAACACGTGATGCTCTTCTAACCGATGGAGCAACAATGAATGTAAGAATCACTCCTAGTTTAATAGAAACAGATGATGGTATAGATAAATTAACTTCTATAGTAGAAGCTTATTTAGAGTTAGGGGGAAGAGAGCTTCAGATTAATCCAATAAGCTCAGAAACACTAAAAGACGCACAAGCTCATCCAGAGAAGTATCCCGACTTATCAGTTAAGGTCACAGGTTACTCCGCTCGGTTCATAGAAGTGGGTAGAAGTCTTCAAAATGACATCATCGCCCGTACAGTATTTAATGAATTATAAAATTTCTTTTAATAATTCCTTTTTTTTAAAATTTTTAAATGGTAAAAAAATAATTTATTATAAAGAATAGCTTTCTTCTAACTTTTTTGCCACATCATATTATCTTTTTTTTAAGGTTTTTTCTGAATTACAATAATTTATAAATAAATATACAAAGTTAATTTAAATAATAACAAAACAATATATGTATTATGGTAATTCAAGGTATTAAAATGACCCCTCTTCAAGGGATTCCTTCAGAGAGGGTTCGAAAGATTAGAGATAGAATGCTATCTATGCCTAGAGAACTTGATATTGAGCGGGCACGGTGTTATACAAGAATATACAAACAAATGGAAGATGCTCCGCCCTGTATACAGAATGTTAAAGCATTAGAGGAATTCTTACAATGTCTTCCAATAAGGATTGATGAAGATGAACTTCTTGTAGGCGTAAAGTCTAGTAAAATAAGAGCTGACCCAATTGAAATAGAACGTGGAATGCGTGCCAATATTTTTGGGTTCATCTTTAATGATTCAATAGATAAAAAAATAAGAGATGGTTTCAGTAAAAGTTTCACGTTTATAAATCGATATGTCCCCTTACCCGAGCAAGAACTTGATGAGTTGAAAAATGAAATTATCCCGTTCTGGAAAGGAAGGACTGTAATGGATCGTAAGTTAGAATACTGGAGAAAAGCAGGTTTAGCTGAGGAATCAAAGGGCTCTATGGATCTTGCAAGTGCTTTTGGTGTTTCTATGGGGGGAACCGATTTATTTGGATCTGCTGTGGGTCAAGGACATGTGGTTCCGGGTTATAGACGAGTTCTTAGAATGGGATTTAGAGGAATTGAAAAAATGGCAGAAGAAGGACTTGCGAAACTTAAGGAGACAGATGAAAATTATGACCATCGCAAGGATTTTTATGAATCAGTCGTAGTGGCAGCAAGAGCGGTCTGTGATTATTCCAATCGCTATACTGATCTCGCAATGGAAATGGCGGAAAATGCACCAGAAACAAGAAAGGCTGAACTTTTAGATATTGCTGAACGTACAAGACGAGTTCCCGCCCTCCCACCCAGAACATTCATGGAAGCACTTCAATCTGTATGGATGACTAATGTCGTTATGGAAATGAGCTATGGTGAAGGAAATATATTTTCACAGGGACGAGTAGATCAGTATCTTTACCCATATTATGCCGCTGATTTAGCCGAAGGACGTATTATTTATGAGGAAGCTTTAGAGGCAATTGAGGAATATTTAGTTAAACTTGCTTCAGTTGTTATCGCAGGCCAAAATAATGTAACTATTGGGGGATTAGATAAGGATGGAAATGATGCCACAAATGATGTGTCTTATATGTTTCTCGAGGCTATTGCAAATGTAAAAAGTCTGTTGAATACGTTATCGATACGAATTTCTTCTAAGTCACCTCGTGATTTTATGAATAGAACTATTGAAGCTTTTAAATATACCGCCGGAATGGGAATTCATAATGATGAAGTTTTAGTACCGCAGCTTCATAATACAGGATATTCATTAGAAGATGCCCGAGATTATTCACTCGTAGGGTGTGTAGAACCAACGGGTACAGGAAATGATTTCTCTTATACAGCAGGTAATGCCATTCAGATTTCAATCCTTCTTAACATGGCATTAAATGAAGGACGTACTATTTTATCAGGAAATCGAACTGTTGGGGCAAAAACACCCCCAGCTAAGAGTTTTAAATCTTTTGAAGATGTGAAGAAAGCTTATGTAGACCAGCTTAAATTTGCTATAGATCTTGTTGTGAAAAAGGCTGAGTTAAAGGATAAAGCATTTGCTGATTATCTACCTTCCCCATTGCTTTCATCTACCATAGAAGGATGTCTCGAAAGCGGAATGGATGCAACTCGAAATGGAGCTAAATATAATAATAACCCTATGGGTTCACAAGGAATAGCAACTGTAACTAATTCCTTAGCAGCAATTCGCTGGGCAGTATTTGAAGAAAAATTATTGACAATGGAAGAATTAGTTAACCATATGAACAATAATTTCAGGGGAGCAGAAGAACTTCGAGAAAAATTACGAAATAAAGCTCCTAAATATGGTAATGGTGATGAGCGAACAGATGACATAGCAAAATGGATTGCAACTACCCTATGTGATCTTACAAGAAAATATAAAGCGAGAGGTGGTGATGGCATATATCATAATTGCCTCGTATCTGCTGGAACTCAGATTAGAGAGGGTAAAGGATTAGGGGCAACTGCAGATGGAAGATTATTAGGTGAACCCGTGGCAAACGGTATTTCTCCTGCAAATGGTACAGAAAAGAATGGGCTTACCATGGCACTACGATCAGTAGCTTATGCTACAGGTGAACCTCATTTAACTAATGGAGCGTCAATGAACATAAGAATTAATCCCAGCTTAATACAGACAGAAGAAGGAGTCGATCAATTAGCTTCTATAGTAGAGGCTTATTTAGAGTTGAGAGGACGAGAGCTTCAGATTAATCCAATAAGTTCAGAAATATTGAGAGACGCACAAGCTCATCCAGAAAATTATTCTGACCTATCAGTTAAGGTCACAGGTTACTCCGCTCGATTCATAGATATCACGAAAGAGCTTCAAGATGATCTTATCGACAGAACCGTGTTCAGTGAATTATAAACTATATTTAAAATTTAATGGTTAAGTTTTTTTTTTTTATAAATTTTACAATTTTTATTTTCCCTCCATAGCTTAAATCTTTAAAAACTCTTACATAAGTTTATATCATTGTTTAAGATGTGATATCAATATTTGTATATAACAATAAAGAATTTTATTATTTAGGACGATATAGGAAATTTTTTTTTTCTAATTAACGAGTTAAACCAGACCACTTAACGTTTTTAACCCCAGTACTTTTAGCAATTTCAAGAAAATTTTCCATCTCCTCTTTTGTCATTAATCGTTCATCTTTTAAAGGCCATGTCATACCTAATCTTGAATATTTTATTTCGCAGAGTTTATTAAAGCTTAATATATCCCATTGATCAGGAATATTATTTAATTCATTTACGATGAATTCTCCAATTCCTTTAACATTCTCTTCTGTGGCAGTATAGTTTGGTATTATTGGTGTCCTTATCCACATTAT
The DNA here is from genome assembly GCA_019894975.1 of Promethearchaeota archaeon. GTDB lineage: Archaea > Asgardarchaeota > Lokiarchaeia > Sigyniarchaeales > SOKP01 > Loki-b32. The sequence goes on from JAGXNO010000031.1 coordinate 10,542, forward strand.
TTTTCCATTTTCTTTGACATAACGTGAAATCCATTTAGCATTTTCTAAAATTGTTCTATTTGAAACGCCTGTATATTCTTCATGTTTTTTAGGATCAATAACCTTTATATCTAAAAGGACAATATCAAGGTAGGGTAATAAATCTTGATAAACTTTTTTACTTGAATACCCACATGTATCTAAAGCAGTAGAAATGTCATTTTCCTTACATAATTTTAATAATTGTAAGAGAAAATCTGGTTGTAATGTAGGTTCACCACCAGAAACGGTTATACCTCCTTTCGTTTTATCAAAAAATATTTTTTCTTTCTCTATTTCATGAAAAAGAACTTCCAAATCCCACCACTCCCCAAACATAGTTAATGCTGTACTGGGACAGGCTTCTACACAATCTCCGCAACTGTTACATTTCTCTCTGTTAATATGTAAACCATCTTCTTCAAAAAATAAAACATCCTCTTGGCAAGCATCTATACAACTCCTACAATCTATACATTTACGCATTATCCATTGAAGTTGAGGTTTTCTTGGAATTGATTCTGGATTATGACACCAAACGCAATTTAAGAGACAATAATTAAAAAAAATTGTTGTACGAACACCAGGACCATCATCTGTAGCCATTCTCTCAATTTTAAAGATTAAACCTTTAGATTTTGACTCTATAATACACCACCATCTTAACTTCTAAAATCCATTTAAAACAATATACAAAAAGTACTTGAAGAACAAAATATTTTTAAATTTATTGTGTAAATTTAAACTCATTTTTATTTTCTGTGTTATCAATGATTAATGAAAAAAGCATTTCGGATGGGAAAAAAAAAACAAGAAGTAGGTCACCTGAGAAGAAAGCTCAACAATTTGATGAAATTATAGAAGTAGGGAAGCAATTGTTTCAAGAGCAAGGACAAGAGGGTTTTTCACTACGTGGATTAGCAAATAAATTAAATATGAGCCAAAATAATCTCTATAATTATGTAGAAAGTAAACGAGAACTATGGATTGCGATAAGGAAGAAGTTTTATGAACAATATCGGAATGAAAACCGTGATATCATTAAGAATTTCGACGGTTCAACTGTTGATTTATTATTAAACATTTTTAATCACTTTTTTGAATTTGCAGAAAAAGATTATGCTGCTTTTCGAATGATGCATATTATCCGATCTCCTGTGTCCGATAAAAAAGGGGCATTTGAAAAAGAATATAAACCATTTAGCTATCTAGATGGGACTACTCGTGTGATTCAAAAAGCAATTGATATTGGGGAAATCAAAGAAACAAATGCGCCATTAATCTCGTTCTTTATGTTTAGTCTATTACTGGGTGCTACTATGGTGGAATACGTCATGCGGGATATCGAAGAAGCCAATGATGAAAAGGGAAAGGAAATAGAGGAATTTATTCAATTTAGATCCCAAAATTTCACAAGCAAGGAATTTCGGAAATATGTATTAAGGAAAATCGAAAAAGGATTAACTGATCCTAATTTAGTAATAGATGAATCTGAATATAAATAAGAGTTTAAGCTTATCGTTTTGTTTTAGCTATTTCTGAAATATGAAATCATTGATTAAGGTGTTAATAATTCATAAATTGTATACCCAGCTTCTGTATTTTTTTTTTTAATTGTTAATAAGAGTATAAGGTTTTAAAATATCGTAGAAAAACTTTTTTGATTTCCAGAATTAAAAAGAAATAGCAGAACATGAATGAATTTATTGTTATTAAAGGAGCTAGGCAAAATAATCTCAAAAACATTGATGTTATAATTCCCCGAAATAAATTAGTTGTAATAACAGGAATTAGTGGAAGTGGGAAGTCATCTTTAGCTATGGATACACTGTATGCTGAAGGACAACGGAGATTTTTAGAATCATTGTCAAGTTATGCACGACAATTTTTGGGCGAAATGGATAAGCCAGATGTTGATTCAATTGAAGGATTATCACCTGCAATCGCAATAGAACAAAAGCCCCTGTCCAAAAATCCGAGGAGTACGGTTGGAACTGTAACAGAAATCTATGATTACTATAGATTATTATATGCTAATGTTGGTATCCCACATTGCCCTAATTGTGGAAAAGAAATAAAACCGCAGACACCACAGCAAATTATTCAAATACTTCTAAATTCTATTAAAGACCAACAAAAGTTCATAATCAAAGCACCAATTATAAGGGATCGTAAGGGAGAATATAAAGATCTCCTGCAAGATTTAAGAAAACAAGGATATGTAAGAGTAGAAGTAGATGGAATTCAGTATACATTAGATGAAGAAGTAGATATGAAAAAGAATGTGAAGCATAATATAAATGTGATTATTGACCGACTGGTGATGCGAAAAGATATTAAGACAAGATTAGCTGATTCAATTGAAACTGCTTTAGATTTAGCAGAAGGTTTAGTAATAATTGAAGTTGTTGATGAAGGAGAACAAACCTACTCTGAACATCTAGCATGTATAGATTGTGGAATCTCATTTCCACAATTAGATCACAAAATGTTTTCATTTAATATCCCTCATGGAAGTTGTCGATACTGTAGCGGTCTAGGAACAGTTATGGAATTTGATTATGGGTTAGTATTAGGAAATGATTTAACAGTATCACTTCAAGATACATTGATTAGAGATATTCCCGGATTTGGTTCTTTAACAGGATACTCCTGGCAGACAATAGTCCAAGTGGCAAAACATTATGGATTTAATGCTAATAAAACCCCATTGCAAGACATTGAACCTGAAAACCTGAATAAATTATTATTTGGCTCCGAAAATGAAGTAATAGAATTTCATTTTGAGAAAAACGGAAATGATTATAGGAATAATGGTGATGAATTCTCCCCAAAAATGTCCTCTTGGGATGTTGTCAGACCTTTTGAGGGAATAATTCCAATACTTCATAGAAGATATATGGAAACTCGTTCCGAGTGGGCTCGAGGAATTTATGAAAGCTTCATGAACCGAATTGCGTGCCCTCAATGTAAAGGAAAACGGTTAAAACCAGAAAGCCTATCAGTTACTATTAATGATTTAAACATTGCTCAATTAACAGATATAGCAGTTAAAGAATCGACTAAATTTTTTAAAACGTTGCCTTTAAATGAGACGGAAAAAACAATCGCAAAAGACATATTAAAGGAAATTACAGATAGATTATCTTTTTTAGAAAATGTTGGGTTAGATTATATCTCATTAAGTCGTCGTTCAGATACATTGTCAGTTGGAGAAGCAGAAAGAATTAGGTTAGCAACTCAATTAGGTTCTAGCCTCGTGGGAGTACTTTATGTTTTAGATGAACCGAGTGTTGGTTTACACCAGAGAGATATTAATAGACTCATAGAAATGTTGAAAAAACTAAGGGATCTAGGTAATACTGTCATTGTGGTAGAGCATGATAAGGCAATTATGGAAAATGCTGATCATATTATTGATCTAGGTCCTTTTGCAGGTGTTAAAGGGGGAGAAATAGTCGCAGAAGGTTCATTCGATGTAATTACTAATTCTAATAGTTTAACTGGAAAATTTCTATCAGGAAAGGAAAAAATTGAAATCCCAAAAAATCGCCGCAAATCAAATAATGAATTTCTTCGAATTTTTGGTGCAAGAGAAAATAATCTGAAAAATATAGATATAGAGATTCCCTTAGGGGTATTCACATGTATAACAGGTGTTTCCGGTGCAGGTAAAACCAGCTTAATAATTGATTGCCTTTATAAAGGTTTACATAATCTCATTAATACGCGGAGCTCAAAAGTCAGACAAGGAGATTTTGATTCCATAAAAGGATATGATAAAATAGATAAAATTATTAATATCGATCAATCACCAATAGGAAGAACTCCAAGATCTGTCCCGTCAACTTATACAAAAGCTTTAGATTATATTAGAGAAATCTTTGCTCAGTTACCCGAATCGAAAGAAAGAGGTTATAAGAAGGGTAGATTTAGCTTTAATACGAAATCAGGACATTGCAAAAAATGTAAAGGTACAGGTTATATTCTTAAAGAAATGTATTTTTTACCTGACGTTTATATTAGATGTGATTTATGTAAAGGAGAAAGGTATAATGCAGAAACAATGGAAATAACATACAAGGGAAAGTCAATTTCAGAAGTTTTGAAAATGACATTCAATCAAGGATTAGAATTTTTTGAAAGTATTCCAAACTTGAAAAGAACTCTGAAGACTGTTGTTGATGTTGGTTTAGGTTATTTGGAATTAGGACAATCTTCAACCACATTAAGCGGTGGGGAATCCCAACGATTAAAAATAGCAAGAGAGCTAAGAAAAACAAGTACGGGAAATACTCTTTATATTTTAGATGAACCCACAACAGGGTTACACATGTATGATATTAGATTTTTGCTAAAAGTGCTTCAACGATTGGTAGATAAAGGAAATACAGTCGTTATCATTGAACATAACATGGATATTATAAAATCTGTTGATCATATAATTGATTTAGGTCCCGAAGGAGGAGAAAAAGGTGGATCTATTATTATCAAAGGTTCTCCCGAGAACATTGTTGACTCAAAAACATCGTTTACCGCGAAATATCTTAAAAAATATCTTGTAACTAATTAAGGATAATAAATCAAAAAACTTCTAATTTTCTCGTTGCTTTTTATCATCTAACAATAATAGAAGTATTATTATCCTTTCATTAGAAGAAGTGATCCTAAATGGCGATCTCAGATGATAATAAAGCAATCAGAGCACCAATTGTTTGTATTTTAGGGCATATAGATCATGGCAAAACCACAATACTAGACTATATTAGAGGAACTGTCGTTCAACAAAGAGAAGCCGCAGGAATTACTCAGCATATTGGTGCTTCTTATTTCCCAACTGAAGATATTAAAGAATTTCTAAGTAAATCAAAACAAGAATTTGCGAAAAAGGATATTAAACTTCCGGGAATATTAGTTATAGATACTCCGGGGCATGCAGCATTTTTAAATCTAAGAAAAAGGGGAGGTGCTGTTGCAGATATCGCAATTTTAGTGATAGATGTAACTGCGGGTACAATGCCTATAACCTGGGAATCTGTGAGGATATTACGAGAAAGAAAAACCCCCTTTGTTATAGCTGCTAATAAAATTGATAGAATCTCTAGTTGGAAATCTAAAAAAGATGCAGATTTCCAGGATACTTATAATGCCCAAAGTCCCCATGTTAAAGAATTTTTAGACGAAAAAATTCTGCAAATAATGGGTAATTTCTTAGAAGAGGGATTTAAAGGAATAGATAGATATGATAAAATCAAGGATTTTACAAAAAAAATAGCCATTGTACCTACAAGTGGTAAGACTGGAGAGGGAATTTCAACCTTATTACTCGTGTTAATGGGTTTAGTGCAACAGTATTTAACAACAAATCTTCAGTTTTCTGAAGGTCCTGCTCGAGGAGTAGTTCTGGAAGTGAAAAAAGAGAAAGGTCAAGGAAAGACTATGGATGTTTTAATTTATGATGGTGTAATTAACAAAGGGGATGAATTTATCGTTGGAGGTTTAGAGAAACCAATAAAATCAAAAGTTAGAGCATTATTAATTCCTAAACCATTAGATGAGATTAGAGACCCACGACAGAAATTCGATTCAGTTGATTCAGTATCTGCTGCTGCAGGAATTAAAATCTTATCACCAAATATAGATGATGTTGTAGCAGGATCACCCTTTAGGGGTATTGGTGACCCCTCCGAAGAAGAGACTGTTTATAAAGAAATAGAAGCTGAAGTAGAAAGCATTCGTATAAAAACAGAGAAAGCAGGAGTTGTTTTAAAAGCGGATACATTGGGATCATTAGAAGCATTAGAAAATCATTTTACTAAAAACGGTGTGAAAATCAGTATTGCTGATGTGGGACCTATAAAAAAAGAGGATGTAATTAATGCTAATATCGTAAAATCATTTGATCCATACTCCGCCGTGGTATTAGGATTTAATACACCTATTTTACCAGAAGCAAATGAACAAGCTTTTATTGATAACATTAGAATTTTTACAAACAACGTTATTTACCGTTTATTAGAAGATTATATAGAGTATGCTGAAGTAAGAAAAGCAGAAGATACTGCTAAAGGATTAAGTGAATTAATCTTACCTGCAAAATTACAAATGTTTCCTGATTATATCTTTAGAAATTCTGATCCTGCTGTTTTTGGTGTCAAGGTTGAAGCGGGAACCTTATATCCTAAAGTACCCTTAATTACTAGTGAGGGTAAGAAAGTAAGGAGAATCCATCAAATTCAGGATAAAGGTGAGACTTTAGAAAAAGCTGAAAAAGATTCTGAAGTTGCAGTTTCTATTCGTGGTATTGAAATCGGAAGAGAAATTGGAAAAGATGAAACTCTATTTGTTAGTGTCCCTGAATCTCACGTAAGACAATTAATGGGGAAATTTCTTGATGAGTTAACTACAGATCAAAAAGAAGTTTTAAGAGAATATATCACCTTAATGCGTAAGACAAATCATCCTTGGTGGGGGATGTAATCGTTCAAAATGCCATTATATGACAGAATCTTTGAAGAAATCTTAAAAAGGATAACACCAACCCAAAATGAAATAGATTTAATCAATAGTATAATTGATAAATTAAAGAAGCTAATAATTGCAAAAGCAAAAGAAATAGGTATCACCTACACAAAGATAGAACCACAAGGCTCTACAGGAATCAAACAGACACAATTAAAAGATGATTTCGACATCGATCTTTTTATAGGATTAGATTATAACTCTTTTCAACTAAAATATAAAGATTTGAGCAAAAATAAATTAAAAAAAGAAGCTAAAAAAGACTTTTTGGATTTATGTACAAACTGGATCATCCCTAGCCTGACACTAAAAGAGTTTCACAACCCTAGGTTATTATATGCGGAGCATCCTTATACTACAGTTGAATACCGTGCAGATAATATAGAAATTAAGATTGATATAGTTCTTTATTTCGATATCGATTTAGAAGTAATCAAGCAAAAGGGACCGATAACTGCTGTTGATCGTTCTCCTTGGCATGGACGTTTTATTAGAGAAAATTTAACTGTAGATCAGAAAAATGATGTCCGTCTTTTAAAACAATTTTTTAAAGCAAATCATAGTTATGGCGATAAGAGTTCAGTTGGTAAAGGGGGATTTATAGGATACAGCTCAGAACTCCTTATTTATTATTATGGTACTATAGATAATCTTTTCAATGACTTTGATAAATTACCTTCACGACCTTTAGATTACTATAAGAGGGATATGAAAACTCTAAGGAAAATAAATCATTTTCAAAATGATAAATTAATGATAATAGATCCTATTGATAAAAACCGAAATGTCGCATCAGCTATTTCAGAAAAGGCATATGCTTATTGTAATCATAGAATTAAAGAATTTTTAAAGAATCCAAAAAAAGAGTATTTTGAAATATACGGTATCCCTAAAGCAGATTTAGGAAATTTAAATGACCCAATTCTTGAAAAAATATATTTAGTGGAATTAAAAAATTGTTTGAACGATATCCATTATACAATAAATAGAGATAAATTATATTCTTTAGGAGAAAGTATAATAGCTAATGGAGAAAAAGAATTTACTCATGCTGAGAGATTTAGTAATATTCTCTTCGAATTATTTTTTGAGGAGGACACAGATGAATATATCCTCGTATTTTATTGTAATAAACCTCATATATCTCAAACTTATACACGTAAGGGACCTCCAATTACAGAATCTCATCATGCTAATAATTTTAAGAAGAAAAATGAGAACAATTTTGAAAGAAATGGTTATTTATGGGTAGAAACTAGGAGAGGATTTAGTACCTTTTTTGAGTTTCTAAAGAATTTTATTACGAGAAAACTTCCTGATAATTTTCAGGTGCTCAATATTTCTAAATCCTTCAATGCACAAACAGCTTCAGGAAAAAAAGCGGTTACAGTTCTTACAGAAATGATCTTACCTTTTAATCTTTAAAATCTACTACGATTCGGGAATTAGTATAATTATATTAGATCCTTTCTTAAAATCTCCTTTAATCCTATCTTCAGCCCATACTTTTCCGTTAAGACTCTGAATTACTTCTCTAACTAGTAAAAGTCCTAATCCAAATCGTTTAAAACTTTTAGGATCATCATAAATTCTAAAAAATATGTTTTTTTTCATAGCATCTGGCATCCCGGTACCATTATCCATGAACTCTACTCTTACATATCTAATCCCTTCTTCCTGTATAGGAGTGATCCTAATTTCAATTTTCACTTCAGGACTATCGTTATAACGAATTGCATTGTTTATAATTATTCGAAAAGTATCATATAAAAACTCATTCGCATTCACTGTTAAGATTTTTTCTTTTAAATCAAAACTAATATTCACTTTTTTCTCCGGAAATCTTGGTTGCACAAATTCTATTGCTTTCTCAATGTTCTCATTCAAGTTCATAGGACTGGTATTAATTTTACCTAATTCTAAATCTGAAAGTTTTCTTACATTAATTCCTAATTCTGCTCCTCGATTTACTTGCTTTTTTGCTAAACTTAACAATTCTTTGATATCCTCTTTAATTTCATGCTTTCCACATTGTTGAGATATAATCTCCAACGAAAATTCTAAGTTTTGAAGTATATTATTAATATCATGTACAAATAGATCTTTATATAATTCTGCTCTATTATATGCTAAACGGTGCTTCTTTTCAGAATTCACTAATTTATCTTCAATAAGAGCAACTATACCAGTAAGTAATACGTTTGTTGCCATAACTGCTGAAGAAAAAAGAAAAAACTCTTCTGCTCCTTCAACACCTGCGTCTCTTAATGGTGAAGCAATTAAGTTTAATATCCCACCTATTAGAATAAAACATAAGAACGCATGCGTAGGTGTTTTTTTCTTTAGATATATCCTCAGAATCAGAAATAATGCTATAAATAATAAAATCCCAATAATTACTTGTAAACCAATAGATAGAATTAACTGAATGACAGATAGTAGAACTATAGAAAGATGTCCAGATTTAACAGGGTGTAAAAAAGTAGTGTAATATTCATGAGAAACTGCCACGATAATTAATAAAAGAGTAAGAGTTGAAAAACTAAGACCTGTTATGTAATATATATCATAGTCTTCTTGAGAAATCAACCTAAAAAACTCAGATATTGAGCCCGCAATAAACGCAAAGAGCCAAGAAAATAGATCACGCCGTTTAAAGCATACTCCCGCAAAAAGTATGGTTCCAAGAATAAACATGCATGTAGTTGAGAGCTTAAATACAAAATAAATAATCATAATTAAGAGTCCGAATCTATCCCAATTTTGGAGGTTAAAATACTAATAGAGTTAACTGTTTTAAATTTACTCTTGTGGTAATATACCTTCTTATCGATTAATCACTAAAAATCAGTTAGTTATAGCTTAAATCCATAAAATTTTTATGATTTCGCATACTTTCTTTTTCATTATACATAGATAAAAACACAATAGAAAACAAAGTGAAATATTCATGGTTAAAGTTAAAAACCCAGAAGAAATCGCTCAATTGGTGAGTTCTGGTTCATACGAAAAGAAAAGAATTTTTTCAATCACAGCCCACATAGATCACGGTAAAACAACTGCTACGGATTATCTATTAAGGCGTGCTGGTCTTATGAGACCCGAAGATGCTGGTCAACTTCAAATGACAGACTCAGATGATGAAGAACAAGAAAGAGGTATTACAATCTTCACTAGCGTTGTTCTGCTTGCATTTACTGATCCTAGAAAACCAGATGATACTGAACCCTATATCATCCAATTAAATGATACTCCGGGTCACATCAGTTTTACAGGAGAAGTGTCGCGAGCGCTCAGAGGAAGTGATGGTGCGATTATTTTAGTAGACGCTCTTGAAGGTGTAATGACACAGACAGAAACTAATATTCGTTTATCAGTCGGAGAGGAATATTGTAAACCTGTTTTATTTATTAACAAGGTTGACAGATTAATTAGCGAATTAAAACTAAGTCCTCAAAATACATTTGCCAAAATAGATAAAATTACACGCGAAATTAATGAGCTTATAAAAAAAGTGCGCCCCGAAGGTTCGGGTTGGACTATTGATTTTGCTAAAAATTCCGTTGCTGTTGGTTCAGCAAAACATGGCTGGGGCTTTACATTCGAGATTTTAGTTGAAAAAGGTTTGAAACCTCAAGATGTTTTTGCAAAATATAGCGAAGGAGATATACAATGGTTAAGAGATAATCTACCATTAGATGAGCCAATGTTAAGAATGATTGTTGACCATCTACCTGATCCAATTACTGCCTCGAAATATAGAATACCTCATATTTGGGGGGGTGATTTAAACTCTGAAATTGGTCAATCCTTACAGAAGAGTGACCCAAACGGGCCGCTTTACGGGATGATTACAAAAATATTTCTCGATCCAAAGAGGAATTATCAAGCTACCCTTATCGGTCGTGTTTTTTCAGGTACATTCGATCAAACTGATTCGATATATTTGATTAATAGTGATTCAAGCAATCGAGTGAAAAGACTTGGCGTTATGGAGATAACTGATCTTCTGGATATTCCTAGAATCCCTGCTGGAAACTTATTTGCATTATTTGGTTTTGTATGCCCTGCTGGTGAAACGTTCATGTTGACAAGCGATGTCCCTAAAGATAAAGAAGAAAGGAAAATGTTGCACCCCTTTGAAAAAATTCAATACGCTGCGCAAGCTGTGGTATCAAGAAGTATCAAGCCAAAGGATCCACATGAAATTGATAAATTAGATGAAGTAGTAGGCAAGTGGCTTAAAGCGAATCCTGAGGCAGAATATAAAAGAGACGACGAATCTGGTGAATTTATACTAAGTGGGATTGATCCTCTCCAAATAGAAATCTTGACTAAGAGGATTAATAAACAAGTACCCATAAATATCGGGGAACCAATTATCATTTACAGAGAAAAAATTACTAAAAGGAGTCCAAATTTTTATACAAAATCCGCAAATACGCATAATCGTATATTATTGTACATAGAACCATTAGATGAGACAACAGAAAGATTAATTGAAACTGGGAAAATTAATGATCTACAAAATGATAAGGATAGAGCTCAGATCTTAAGGGAAGATGCGGGATGGGATGCAAAGGAGGCGAGACGTATAGTTGACGTTTATCATGGAAGTTTACTTGTTAATGGCACTACAGGATTACAAAGATTTGACCGGGTTAAATCCTATTTAAGCGCTTCTTTTAGAGATTGGCTTGGTGATTGTATTATGGCAAAAGAACCTGCAGCGGGCGTGAAAGTTGTCTTTCTGGACATGGTTATACACGAGGATCCTAGGCATACGCAGTACGGACAGATCGCCGGAATGTTCTTTTCAGCTCTATCATTAGCTATGTTAGAAGCAGATCCTCATCTATATGAGCCGGTTCAGAAAATAGACATAAAAACACCACAAGGAACTGAAGGAGGTGTGACTGCAACGATTGCAAAGCGAAGAGGTCGAATAACAAACGTCATTCCCGAAGGAGAGTATGTAAGGATCCAAGGTCAAATTCCTGCAGCAGAAACAATTGGGATTGCTGACGATATACGTGGCTCAACCCAAGGGAGAGCATTTTTCGGCTATGAATTTAAGGGTTTTGAGAAAGTCCCAGCTTCTATAGAAGAAGACCTTATTATAGAAATCCGTAAAAGAAAGGGCATGCCTTTAGAAATGCCTAGCAGTAAAAGCTGGGAACGATTTATATATAAGCGAACCTAGATTTTTAATTTTTTTTTAGTTTTTTGTTTTAACTTTTTTTTTGAGAAATTCATTTTCTCCTGAATAAAAAATAAAAAGATGATTTTATGAAAAGTTTGAAATTTTCGCAATCATATATAATCTACTGACAAGTGCTTTAAAACCGTCGGTTACCCCATCACCTGTTAGTGCACTTGTTTTATAATAGCCAAGAAACTTATTATCTTTTGCTAATTGCTCAACTTTGGAATCAGAGGTTGCAAGGTCTGAATTTGAACCATTCTCGATTAAATCTACTTTATTTCCAAGAAGTACAATTGGAATATTCCCACAATGTTGCTTTAAATCAGTTAACCATTTACCAACATTATTATAACTTTTAATTTGTTCAGGATCATGAGAAAATACAATTACGGCACCACTACTACCTGTATAAAATCTTTGACGTAGTGCTTGAAATGAATCTTGGCCGGCAATGTCCCAGAGGTACAATTCAACTTTCTCTCCATCTACTTCTTCTTCATATTTGGAAAATTGAGTTCCTAGAGTTGCGATATATTCCTTCTGAAAAGAACCTTGCGTATATTTTTTAATTAATGAAGTTTTGCCAACCGCACCATCTCCAATAATTACTACTTTAAATCCATATCCTTTTTCGTCACTCAAAGTATCAAATCACTATTTTGTTTTAGTTTCTCTTTCTTCGTTAGTAAAAGTAAGATGTTTTAAATTTTCACAAATGAGAATACTATCAAAATTTAACATATTTAATTGAATAACCAATACCTAAAAATTGGTTTATTAATTAACGTTAAAAAAAACTGTTAAAGCTGAATCTAGAAAGAGATCTATATTGTAGCTCGTTGATATAACTTGATTACTAATGTTTGAAATGCTTCTTCTACATCTTGACCTGATAACGCGCTTGTTTTATAATATTTAATAAACTTATTATCCTGAGCAAATTTTAATACATGAACATCTGATGTTGTATAATCTGGGCTTGTAGCTAATGCATTTTGATCAACTAAATCCGCTTTATTTCCAAATAATATAATGGGAATATTTCCACAAGCTTCCCGTAAATCTGAAAGCCATTTACCCACATGGTTATAAGTTTCAAGTTCTTCCGGGGCAAGAGAAAAAACAATGATGGCTCCACTACTTCCTGCATAAAATCTGTCACGTAGACTACCAAAAGATTCTTGCCCAGCTAAGTCCCATAGTAATAATTCTACTTTTTCTCCCGCAACATCCTCTTCATACTTCGAAAAATGCATACCTAGAGTTGAGATGTAATCTTTTTCAAATGTATCTGATGTATATCTTTTTATTAATGACGTTTTCCCAACAGCACCATCTCCGCACACAGTTATTTTAAATTTAAAAGCATCACTCAAATGATTCATCCTTTTATTTCATTATCTATTTTCTAAATAGTAAAAGTGAGTTATTTTAAATTTTTACACTATCGTAATTCGACCATTATTTTAGAAAGATAAAAAAATTTAAAGAAATTTTAGTAATGAATATTTTCTTTAAGAGTATTTTTCAATTGCTCTGCTAAGTCCCCTAATTTAAAGGCTGTCGCGGAAATCTCTTCCATTGAAGCGGTTTGTTGCTCTGCTGAACTATTTATACCTTCTATAGTATCATGAACGTTATTAATGATACTTACAATACAACTAAGTTTATCTTGTGAATTATTTACAACATTTTTTGACTCGTCAGCAAGTTTTCTTACTTCATCAGCAACCACAGCAAATCCACGACCGTATTCACCAGCCCTTCCTGCTTCAATACTAGCATTTAAAGCGAGTAAATTAGTTTGATTGGAAATTTAATACTATCTTTAAATTGGTAAGAATAAAGCACATTTTTACAATACGGAACAAGCTAAAGACCAAAAAGCTTAATCAGCTGTTCTGTGTTGTCAACCAATATATCTGGATTATGTCCTAGTAAGGTCTCCTTTTTTGCCAGACCAGAAGCTACACACACCATTTTTACATTTGCTGATTTTCCTGCATCTACATCTGTTGTCATATCCCCAATGAAGATTGTTTCTGAAGGTTTAATCTTCCATTTATTCATTATTTTTAAGATTCCTTCAGGACTGGGTTTCACTTCTGAAACCTCATTAAATCCTATGATTGTATCAAAAAATTTAGTCAAATTAAATTTTTCTAGAACATCTTCTGCATATTGGCTCTTGTTATTTGTTAGAATTGCTAACTTCAATTTTTTATCATATATATTTCTAATTAATTCATCTATTCCTTTATAAATTGATGATTCAGCATCCTTATATTTATTAAATTGATTAAATAAGAAAATAGCAATCCGGAGTTTTTTAAAATAGCTAAGACCTTCTAAAAATTTTACTTCAAGTAAATCATAAGAATTAAGAAGGATTTTAGGGACCGGAAAGTTTTGAATTTCCTCAATAAGATGAGCAAGTTCTTCCAAGATTTCCTCTGTTTTTACATTCATTTTATATTTTTCTACTGAATCATCCACAGCTTTTTCAATTGCCTCAGAAATATTATAAATCACACCATCCATATCAAAGATGATTCCTTTATATTTTTCTAAGTTAATTTTTTCCATACTAAAGTGATTAAATATTTAGAACAATTTTAATTATACGAATAGCAATATTTTAATTAAACAAATATCAAAAAATTGTATTTTTATAACTTCTCAGATTACAATGAACGAAAAAAATGAAGAAGAATACGAAGGGTTTGAAAAAGAAGAAATTGAAGTAGAAGACGATGACTTAAAAGTTTACTTGGAAGAAATGAAAGCCTTAGAATCTGATTTTTCAGATTTGGAAGACTTAGATATCGAAGAGCTTCAAGAAATTCAAGATGCTATTAATCAAGTAAAAGAAAGCGAAGAAACATCTAACATTGAACTTTCAGACGAAGAATTAATTGAAGAAGAAATTAATGTTGAATTAAAGGAAGAAAAAGGGATTAGGGAAGCAATGATTACTGATTTTTCAGATATGGATGAGATTGAATTTGAAGAATTAAAAGATATGCAGGATGCAATCGATTCAGTCAAGCAAGAGGATTCACAGGGAGTTAGTGAGGGAGAAACAGAAATTCAGCCAACTCAAGGAGTTTCAAAAGAATTAGAGGAAAGAATCAAGCAAGAACTTTTAAAACGAAAAGAAGTTGAAAAAGAAATTATAACCCCAGAGAAATTTCTGGATTATATCAAAAATAAGCGAGATAAAATCTGGTACCATGCTCTTTATTATATAGCTTTTCAAGTTGAAGATCATATCGCCTCAAAAATGTTATTATATGATGTTTTAAAAGAGACGTGTTCAAAATCGCCTATTGATCCAATCCCAGAACACCAGTTCTATTTTGGATTAGGTTATATCCTACGATTAAGCTTGAATGATAAGCAAATAGTTAAATTTTTGAAAGACGGTAAGTTTAAGCTTAATATTAATGTTGATAATTTAAAGGAGATGTTAGAATTAGTTGGGGAACCAATAAGTACTCGACCTATTATTAAGGAAGAAGAAAAGAGAGAAATGTATAAAGATTTTCTTAAGGAAGATTTTTTTGATATCTAAAATTTTGAGATGTTTTGAAGAAAATGAATGACAAACCGTCTTTATTAATCATCGGAAATTCCAATGTTGGGAAGAGTTCGATAACTCGACTATTATTACCAAACCCTCGGGCATTTAAAGGTAAAATTGGAAAATCTCCGGGTAGTACTTTGTTAATAAAACCTATATCTCAACATAATTTACCCTATAACATTATTGACCTTCCTGGTTTTGGGTACACTAAACATTCAAGTCGCAGACGAGGAGAACATATAAAGAAACAGATTGTTGTTCACATTGAAAAACACAATAAAGACTATTTTTTTGGTTTGGTTGTACTCAATATATTAAGGATTGAAGATGAGATTGAGAAGTTTTTTATTAAAGATGTGAAAGCAATTCCACTAAGTTTTGAACTTATCCAATTTTTAAATGAGTTTAAAATCCCCATTTTAATTGTTATTAATAAAATTGATAAAGTTTCAACTTTTGACAGAAGTAAAATTATAGATTTGTTTTTAAAATCTGCGAAAGAATATAACCTTAATCTAATTCACTTGAATAGTTATAAGTTTAACTCAAAATCTGAAATTCCATATATTGAGTTCTCTGCATTAAAAAAGATTAATTTAAAGGAATTAAAATTAATAATTCAAAAGAATTTTAAATAAGAATTATATATTTTTTCATTTTAGGATGTTTGAAATAAGATTTCTCAGTTCTGAATATTCTGTAACAACAGGAAATTGAGGAAATTCTCCTTTTACCTTATCAGAAGGTCTAAACAAGAACCCAAAATGTGCTTCTTTTAACATTTTAATGTCATTATAAGAGTCACCTACGGCGATAACATTATAGTTTAATTTTTTTAGTGCTTTTACTGTCTTTTTTTTCATATTTTTTAATCTTAATCGGTAATTCGCTATCATACCCGATTCATTCACTTCAAGATTATGACAAAATATTAAGGGATAACCAAGTTTCTTGGCTAAAGGCTGAATAAATTCTAAAAAACTACCAGTAGCGATTATTACCTGGACATTTGTTCTAAGCCATTCTAAAAAGTCTAAAGCTCCTGGTAAAAGCTCAATACGCTCAATTATTTCTTGAATATCATTTAAAGTTATATTATTTTTTTTCAGTATATCTAATCTTTGCTTCATGAGTACATCATAATCTGGAATATCTCTAGTAGTTAACTTGAGTTTTTCAATTCCAGATGTGGCTGCAACTTCTTCCCAAATTTCAGGAGTGAGCACACCTTCAAGATCTAGGCAAATTACATACATCTTATTAGAAAAAAGGGAAGGGATCAATAATAAATTTATGATGTTATGAGATGGAATAATGTATATAAGAGATAAATTTCTTATATTTCGGTTTATCCTTCTGTAAGTTTTGGATCTTTTTCTCTATCCCAGTTAACGGCAAATAAAAAATCTCTGCTTGCCCTATTTTTATAGATTAGAGGAAATCCACTCAGTTCCTCAAATTTAATTGAAAAATCTTCTAAAAATTCGTATTCTGGGAAATAATAGTGAAGTTCTTTATCACTTTTCAGTCGTTCTTTTATTTTTAGGGCTTTAGCCTGTAAAGTGAATCCTTTTATTTCAAAAAAATTTGGGTTGGCTTTCTCTATAATTTTTATATAATTTGGAATAAGATTTTTATCGATATTCAAATTTTTAATCGCAGTTAGTCTAACTAAAGATCTACAAGATATAGAATCTAATAGTGCTAAAGATTCATTTAATTTCTCCCACCCATTTTTTATCATAGGACGACAGAGTTGTTTATATAATGCTTCGTTTGGGGCAGGTAATGTAATATATAATTGACTCGGTAGATACTCCAATTCTATTATCTTATCTGGTAGTGTACCATTTGTTACTATAAAGGTGGTCATTGAATGATTTCTAAATTCTTTTATAAGTTCGGACATTTTTGGGTACAACATTGGCTCCCCATCTAATGATATAGCAGCATGGTTAGGTTTCATTGCCTCAGTGTGAGCTTGTATAATATCATCGGGAGAAGTTAATGCACGGTTAATTAAAACCTCTAGTTCATCTCTTGAATCAATACAACATAAAATATCGTTATCCAATTCAAATTTTGTAAATCCATTGACTGGTTTAATAAAATTTTGATTTTTTAGGAGATTTACAGCTCTTTCGATTTTATTTTTTGAAACATGAATTTTATTCATTAAAGAGTTGATATTGTATGAACCATCACCATTCATTAACATATAATAAAGAATATCAATCATTATTTCATAGTTATCGAGATATCTCCTTAGAGGTAAATGATTTTGAATGATATCTTTATGATGACGAAACATTTCGTCAACGATTTCTTTAGGTTCATCAGGTTCTACGCTAAAATCACTTCCCAATGAACCCATTTCAACATCTCGCCAACAAAAAACACATTGATGATTACAAAATGGCAAGGAAGGAGTATTTTGTAAACATCTATTACTTTTTATTCCAAATACGCCCTTATAACAATTTCTGTTATCTCTACCGGTCATTAGTCTCTGTTCCAACCAATGGCACGGTTTAATAGAAGAATGTTTGTTTTTTCCAATGATTCTGTAAGTTGTTTTTGTATAGGTCTCGACAAATTCATTAGTAATTCTGTTATCAACGATGAACCGATTCTTCATTAAAGAGCCACTTTAACCGTGAAATTCTCACTAGTTTATATAAATAAATGTATTTTATTTAGATATTAAATTATCTTCTTAAAAAATATAAGTATATGAGTAATTAGTGTTGAATTTTTAGAATATAACAATAACTTTAGTATCAACTTATTTGAATAAATAAGAGATTGATTTGAAATGCTCAATAGAATAAAAAGCGAATTGTTGAATGTAGGATTAAAATTTATAAGTGTAGACGAAAAAATCGTGCGCATGTTACTCGAAACTAGCCCTTCAAATGTAAATGAAATAGTAATTCTCCCTGCTATTAAAATTGTAATGAAAAAAATACTGCAGAAACTACAGAATAAACGAAATTATGGAAGAGTTTACAACGGGGAAATAAATAACGTAAGGGTAAGTGTAATTCGATCATTAGTGGGTGCTCCAAATTGTGCGATGACAGTTGAGTGTCTGAAACGGTGTAAAACAAAAATAATAATCAGGTTAGATGCCTGTGGAGGAATCGAAAATTTTGATCCTAAAATTGACATTGGTAATATCTTAATTCCTAAATTAGCATTTTGTGATGAGGGTACAAGCCCTCAGTATATAAGAGAAAATCCCTCCCTTGCTAATGATTTAGATAGTATATCAAATCCTTTTGCAAAATTTCAAAATCTTCTCACAGGGAATCATACTATCTTCAAATCACAAGCAAATTTAGATCTAAACGAGATACTTGTTAGTTCAGGGAACAATCTTTTCCCAAATAAAATATTAAGGGGAGATATATGGACTACTGATGCTCTTTTCTGCGAAAGTTTGGATTTTGTACGTGCATTACAATCAATCAACATTCAAGGAGTTGATATGGAATCTTCAATTCTGTTCCTATTAGGGAAACTTTACAATTTAAAAGTGGCATCAATTCTTTCTATAACTGATTTACCCGGACACTCTAAATACGATCTTTTTCATTCTAAAGAAGTTCATCCAAATATGGAGACTGGTATTGATAATGCAATAAAAGTTTTAATAAACTGTTTACCTCAAATTAAATCTATTTGAGTTCTTAAGAACTCCTACTCATAATCCTTGTAAGAGCTTGCTAAAATCTGGTTCTTTAAAGAAATCGTTATATACCTTTAGTAACTCGATATTTACAAGAAAGATTTTTTTATCAGATTTATTTTTTGTAGATTTTACCAGGTTTAATTCCTTCAATTTATTAATATGGTATAAAATTGTTCCCGAATAAATATCTAGGTGTTCTCCTATCTTCCTAACCGATACGGATTCATCTTTAAATATTTCCTCCAATATCTGAGGGATCATTTGATTTAAAAAAATTATCTTAAGGTTGTCATAGTCATTAGGTACTTCAGATAAGAAATAGTGAAGAGATTTTCCAATTTTTTTAGATCTTATAAGATTAAATCTTTCAAGTGTCATTACGTGTTTAAGAAAAGGAGTTCTGGTTATATTTAATTCTTTCTGGACTTTATCATCTCTGGCATGGATTCCCGGATTATTTTTAATGAAATCTAATATTTTTTCGAGTTTTTCATTAGTAAGTATCTCTAATTTCGTACGTCTTTCGCTGGTAACAATCCAGTTCTTCTCTTCTAAAGATCTAATCGCAAGAAAAATCTCCTCCTTGCTATATCCTTTCTTATAAGATAATTTGGCTATGCATTTTGCGTACAATTTCTCAATAATAGGAAATTTTTGTATTTGACTAATAGATTCAATCTCAAATTCAGCTTCATAACGCTTCAATTTAAGAATACTTTTTGCAATTTCTAAAACATCCCTTTCAACTTCGGTTAATTCTTCAATTAAATCTTTTTCTTTAGTTTTTTTTTCTTTTACTTCCTCTTCCAATTGTATAGGGCTAAAATCTAAACGCCTAAATGAACTGTCATCTAAACTGTCTTTTTCTTTTGTTTTTTTAACTTCTCTTCTTTTTTCAAGTGACATTTTTAGGCGTTTTCCTCTAGAAATTGAATAAACTTAATCTGTTCTTGAGCATCCATATATTTTAAGTGCTCAATAAGCTTGTCAATATGTTTTGGCTTAACATTTGGTAATTTTCGAATTCTCTCGATTAACTTTTTAGGAATATCTTTATATAAATCCGCTAAAGCTTCCACATACTTAACCTGTTCTTCCTTCGTTAAAAAGGCTAGTTCTTCTAATAATTCTCTTTTTTCTTCTTTGGAAATATCTAAATTACTAATCTCCTGTATTAAATCTTTAGATAGTAGAGTAAAAATTTTTGAAAAATATTCCTTCACTAATTTTTTATCCTTTTCACTTTTCACAGGGAGAAGAGATTCATGGAGTCTTAAATCAAGCTCATCCTCTTTTCTTTCTTTTTCTTCTTCAACTGATTTCTCTTCTAACTCGTCTAACCTAACCTGTTTTTCTTCTATTTTTACTCCCGGTTCAGTAATAATATCCTCTTCTTTAGGTAGGATTTTTATTGGAAGTGATTCCACATCGGATTCGATCGGTTTTTCTTCTCTTTCTTCCAATCGGGGTTCCAATGGAGGTAAAGGTGTACGAATAGGCTGAGAAGAATATACGGGGCTTTTTCCTCTGGAGGGAATTTCGAATTTATCTGATGGTTTGCCAATAAATAGGAAAAATATCAGCGCTCCTAATAATATAATAAATATCCCTGTAGCATAGAAAGGTGCAGCTATAACTCCAATAGTGATTAATTTGATTGAATCTCCTATATTAAACGAATTCTTTTCTTTGATCTCTGATTTTAGTTTACCATCAATGATTAAAGCTACTATTGCGATGAGTAGAAAACATAAATAAAATACCATGATTAAAGGAATCTCAATCGAAAAAGGAAGAGTTATTTTATTAGGATAACCTGTTGGATCGTAAATTCTGTCTGAATAGGCTCGATATATACCCATAAGAATAATTACAAATCCTGCTTTAGTGGCAAGATAATTAAGTGAATTTTTTGCTAATAAACCAAAATGATAAACTTTAAACTTTTTATTCTGCTCGTCAGTAATGACATATATAAAAATAACTACACCCTTGATAAGTATAATCACTCCTGTTCCATATAGGATGCTCGCTAAGATTCCCCAACAAAGAGAATCAAGAAAAACTTCGTTGTATTTTTGTTCCTTTACTTTTGGGGCGATATATGCCCGATCATATATTATCAAAAATAAACCAATAAATCCCAGAAGACCTCGATTAAAAAGGATAGAACCCCAATTTTCAAAATTAAACGCAAGTTCAGCAATAAACCCAAAGGAGATTATGGTAAAAATGAAAATTGGGAGAAATGATATTTTATTTAAGAATTGAATAAGCTTATCTAAATTTGTAGAATAACTCTTAGATAAGACATTAGAGGGGGAAATCTTTTTCATTACCGGTGTTTGAGCAGGTGTAAACTTCACACCCTCCAAAATAAATGGAGAGCCACACCGCTCACAATAAACTTGAATATTTTGTTCAATTAAATTAGAAAGCTCAACTGGAAATTCATACCGGCACTCTGTACAAACATAAATTGACATACTTTTTTATTACACCTTAATAATTATTTTTTTGAATAGTTCCTTTAATTTTTTTTGGAATTGAAAAATTCTAAAATGCTAATGAGTCAAAGATATCTGGAATTTTTTTATATTGAATTCTTTTCCACAGTTAACACAAAAAACACTTCCATTTAATTGCATTTTCCTCATCATTTTTTCAGAAAATCTTTTTCCACATTCATTACAATAGATAATCTTATTTTGAATTCCGTTGAATTGATTTTCACTATTAGCTTTGCTATTTTCTGTTTGCTTATTTACCTCTATTTCCCCTGAAACTAATTTATAAAAGCCTTCACACAGTCTAAATATCCCTAGACCAATTCCCTTAAGCAAAAGGTAAGTTCCTTTAAGGATATAATATATCAAATAAGCAATTCCTTTTATTACGAAATAAATAATAGTAATGATCAGTGCTAATAATGCAATTATACCAATAATGGTTAAAATTTGCCCATAAATTGGTTGGACTAAATACCATTGAATAAATTCCTCATACCATAAAATTACTGTATCAGCTATATTTTTCCAATCCATTTTTTTACACTTATTATTTTAATTTAGTCTTAACAATTAGACATTTTTTTTTGATAATAAAAAAATTGGAGTCCAGTTTTTATAAGAATTAGAGAAAAAAATTAAATCAAGGATACAAAATTATCAATAATTTAGACAATATTTTCAATCATTCAAAATTAGGTTCTCCCAATTCAGCAATTTAACTGTATGACGGAGCATATGATCGTCATCCACAATATTATATTTTAAATTTGTAAAGAATTTTTCTGCTCTTTCTTTAGAGCCTTTATAACGAACAATATTATCTTTGCTTCCATGAAAAATGGTTACCGGAACATCTATTGGTTTATACATGCGTGGTTTAAGTTTACGAGATTCTAAAAATGGAGCTAATAAAATTAATTGCTTCACTTTGGAAGGATTTTGTAATGCATATAGAACACTCATAAGTCCCCCAAAACTCGATCCAATTATTATCCAATTATTTTTGGTACTTAAAATAGATTCCAATTCTCTCATTCTTACTTCCAATAAATCATACATTAATATATTTAGATCAAATTCCTTGAAAGTTGGAGTTTGGATATTAGGAAATATTTCTTTCAATAATCTAGCTTTAAAACCGGTACCTGAGCTTTCAAGACCATGTACAAAAATAATATTTTGCATTTCTCACTCATCTTCTTCTTCATCTAGATATGGATAATCCTCCATTCTTAACAGTTTCATTTCTTTTTTATGTCCAAAGTAAATTAGAGCCCCAATTATAGAAAAATATATAATAAGAATCATGAATGTGAAGAAGTAATACTTATAAGTGAATGACATGAAATGGAGGGCATTTCCAATGATAAAACCTGTGAAGATCCGTGATCCTGTAGTGCTTTTTCTTAACAGAAGCCTTTGGGTTCCCCAATCAACAATGCCGGGGATCGGTAGTATAATTATCAAAAGTAAAGCAAGTTCACCATTAAATTCTGTTTGAAAAACTAGTTCTAACATATGCGTGGCAAATACCGCAAATAAACCCCCCAGGATTACACCTGAACATCTTGAACAAAAATAGATTTTCGTTCTCCCAAATTTAAGGTAGAAAGTATGATCACTAGCTGAAGTAGGATGATGAGTTAGTATCATATAATAGAGGTCGTTTTCTTCAGTTGCTAGTATTTTATCATACAAAACTAATAGTAATGGCACGATAAAAACTATTGAAATTAGTGCTTGGAGAAAGAATTTAAGCCCAAAATTAAGGACAACTATATCAAGAGGAAATTGATTAGGATGGAATAATGTCTGAAAAATAATTATAATCCCTGTCATGATAACAGAACATATGATTACCATTAAAAATGTATAAAAGATTTTTATTCCCTCATGAAATTTTAAGGGTTTATATTTATAAAGACCAACTAAGAATCCCAGTATAGCCACAATCAGGCACCACTCAAGATATATCTCATGATAAAATGCCACCTGATATAGGAGTTCGGCTAAAAATCCACTAATTAAACCTTGTAAAGAACCGGCTAATACTGAAAGAAATGTAAATAATACTAATGTGATTCCAAATCTAAGAATAAATTCCTGAGATTCTAGAAAAACAGTTGAAATCGAACCAAATGCCTCTGCAAAATAGACATAAGATATGATGATAAAGAGACAAATTAATAAATTTAAAAATACTAAACGTGAATAGTTTTTTTTCTCTGTTTCTTGAGGAACTTCATTCAAAGTAATAAATTACACTTTTTATATTCTTAATTATTAATTTAAATTCTTATTAATTAAAAATTTCGTCAAGTTCATCAATTAGCTGTGTTTTAGTTAACTCAAAACCTTTTCTGAGGATATTTAAAATGATTTTCTTTGCGAGTTTCGGTACATTCAAAATAGTATCATCTCTCTCTACGACTGTTATTCCTTCGTCGTTATAATCCAATTGACGTATCAAAGCTTGATATGCTTTTTCTTTTGTTTTAAATGCTGCCCTTGATAAATCTGCGTAGTCTTTAATATCTTCTTGAACACTCAAAAATAATACGCTCTCTTCCACCTGTGTTACAAAACATTTTTTTGTAACTTCCTTTAGAGTTTTATAATTACGGTGATTCTTTTTACATTGACGATCGGTCTGATCATTTTCTAAATATTTTGGAAAATTTCTACTAATAACCGTATTTAAATGTTCTTCTATTTTCCCATTTGTAACTAATTCCTTAGCTGAATTTAGAGCTAATTTTATTTGTTCTAGTGTGCCTACGCGAGCATCCTTATCAGACCAGTATTTATAAAAAGATTTTACAATAGGTCGAACCAATACGTTGAAAACTCCTGCATCCAATTCTGAATCTATTAAAGATTTCCCATAATTAAGCGAAATATTCATTTGCTCAATCATTCTTTTTTCTAAGATTTTAAAATTTCTCTCTACGTTATCCATAGCATTATATATCCAAAAATTAATTCACGATCATTTAACTGAATTTTTTATTCGTTTAATTTTTTACTATTTCGGATTGTAAGTTTCATTCAACGACTTAAAAAACTCCTTCTTTGTCTGTAAAAATCCTTTCCTTAGAATTTTTATTATTATTCTTCTTCCTACTGGAATTTTTAATATCGAGGGATCTTCTTCAACTATTTTAATCCCTCTATCTGTAAAACTTAGTTGGTTCATCAAATTTTCTTCAGCATCTTTTTTTGTTTTAAAAGCAACTCGGCATAAATCTCCATAATCTTCTACATCATCTTCTACTTCTAAAAGCTTTACTACTTCTTTTAGGTAATTTATAAAAGTTTCTCTTGCTACTTCTATTATCCTTACATAATTTTTATGATGTTTATTACATTGTAGTGATGTTTGATCTGCTTGAATGTATTTTGGTAAGCTTTCTTTAACAATTTGATTAAAATTATCTATAGAAATTCCAGTTTTTAATAATTTTATACCCGCATCCAATGTAAGGTATATTTGCTTCAGTGTATTATCTCTTATATCATTTTTAGCCCAATTTTCATAAAAGAGTTTAACAAGAGGACGAACGATAAAATTCAACAAGCCTGTGTCTAATTCTGTATCAATAAGATTTTTCCCTTTTTTAATTGACAGTTCCATCTGCTGAATCATTCTATCTTTTATAAGATGATAATTTCTTTCTAAATAATCCAAAGTTTTATCCCCGATTGGTCAAAAACACAGTTATAAATTCTAAAACTCAAATGATTACTATTAAAAGATCTCTATTCTTTTAAAATCATTTCATAAGTTTTATACTATTATATTTATGTGATCTATTCATTAGTAATTTTTAATAAATCACAAAATAAAAAAGGGAGAAAATAAATAAAAAAATAAAAAAAAAAAACTGAAAATATGCATTATATTTTTAAAGTTTTAATTTTAGGAGATTCAGAAGTAATTCATTTTTATACTTCGAGGGCATTTGGAGAACCAGGAGAAGATAAAGATACTTATTTTGAATGGTATAAGGAAATAAAAATCCTTGAAGATATTTGTGATTTAGAAATCGACGCTATTACGGACATATCCGCTGATTTAGACGAGTTAATTCCCTTTGCAGATGGAATTATCTACTTCCTAAATCCTTTGATTGAAGGAGAAAAAGAACTTCTTAGTATGATATTACCCGATATTTTTTCAGTTAAACGTGATATTCCTACAGTAATCAATTTCTATGATCAAAATGGCGTACTCCCTTTGGCTGTGAATGAATTATTAACAGATGTGTGGGTGAATTACCCTAACCTTGAAGCCTTTGCGAACTTAAATCCTAAAGATTTTCATCAAGCACTTCAATCACTTTGTTTGGCAATGATAAACGGGGAGAGTCCTTTAAACCTCGAAAATGCATGGATGAGATTTCCAATATTTATTCAAATGGCAAATATCTATTTTGAAACTCAGCATTATTATTATGCCGCTCAAGCTGTAAAAAAAGCATCTATGATCGCAGAAATTTATAACCGGGATGATTATTTCATTATTTGTGAACAAGCAGCATATCTCTATTCTAAAATTAACTTATATTTGGAAGCAAGTAAACTTTTAGAAAATATTGATCCTAAAAAATCAAGTAATTTTAAAACGCTTTATGTAGAAGCAATGATAAGAGAAGGTAATGTGCATTTTAACAAGCAAGAGTATGAGACCGCCGCTAAACAATATGAAAGAGCAGGACAATGGGCTAGTATAGAGATATTAGAAAAAGAAATAATAGATGAGGCATTTAGATTAGCAATTACTTCTTGGATATCTGCTTGCAAAGTCGAGAATGCATTCAGAATTCTTGAAAGTTTGTCACATCAAGAAGCTCTGATAATTTTTAAAGAAGTTTCTGGAAAAATCGGGAAAGCTGCTGAATATCTGGTAGAAACTGATAGATTTGATCTAGCAAAAGATCAACTTTATAATGCTATAAAGAAATATCAAAGGGAGGCACTCTCAGAAGAATTAGAGGAATTAACTAACAAGTTAACAAATATATTAATTACTATTTTTAAAAATCAGGTCGAATCTAAGGAAATTCATGCTGCACGCTATACTTATGATGAAATTGAAAATATGTGGGAATCATATAATGTTAAAAGAACCGATTTAGATTCAACTTTAAAAATATTAATTAAGCTCTTTATAGAAAAATATAATTTTAGAATTGCATCAACACTCATCAATAAATTAAACTCCTTAATGCTGAAGCAAGAATTAACGAAATTTAGTGCTGAAATGGAGGAAAAATATAAAGCTTCATTAAAGAAGGAAATACAGGACACAATTAAAAAAGGAATTGATATTTTGGTTGAATTTGTTGAAGCTGAGCTTGAAATTCTTGCTGATATGAATAAAGGAAAAATTCAAGTTGCTGAAGATTTAATAGAAAAAGGAAATTATCAAAAAGCTTCTAAAATCTTGAGTAATCAAGCAGATTATCTCAAAAAGGTAGGTAGGGAAGACGTCAGCGATCAGATTCGTACAAAATCGTTGGATATCTTATTAGAAGGAAAAATGTTTGAAGATTTTTTCATTACCTCTAATAACCTATCAATAGAGATGCGAAAGAAATATTTTGTTAGAATCTTTCCAATTCTTCTTGATAAATTGAAGGAAATTGAAAAATTAGAGAACTTCAATCGGGAAGCAAATATTATGGAAGATTTAAATAGAATATATCGAAACCACTCGCTCTATGAAGAATCCAAACAAATTAGTTTACTCTATATTAAAATAATTAAACATCAAGCTCTAGATTTGCTTCAAACTGAAGGAAATTTATCAGGAATTAGAAAGGCAAATGAGTTTTTAAAAAAAGTCGATAATGTCTCCTCTGCCTATTTAGAAAAGGAAGAAAGCTTAAAAATCAATTACGATAAAATTTATAAGAAAATCGCAGAGATATATATTGAATTAAAAGATTTACATAATGCCCAGGTATATAATGATAGAATTAATAATAAGGAATACAAGAATGAACTTCATAAAATAATCGATAATATTGAAATAGAAAAAAGTGCTGTACGTTCAGAAATTGCAAAAGAAACTCAAGAAGGTATTGATTTAGAAGAAGATCGTTCAATAATTAAAGATAAAGCTCGGGAATTTAGTCGCGTCGATAAAGAGAGCGAATTTAGGGGAAGAAGGGCTAGAAAAACAAGATATTTCACAGAAGCTTTACAATATTTAAATGAAAAAGAATACAATAAAGCAATTGACATTTACAAGAAGAGTATTATTGGTTTTAATAGAATAAAAAAATATAATTTAGCTGGTGTGTCACTAGCAATTGTTAATTTAATATTATTTAAAGAAAAGAGAGTGGATGAAGTTAAAGAGTTATTGGGGGAGACAATAAATAGCTTATCTGGATGGGGGGAAATTTTTTCCAAAACGTTTCCTGTCACCTTAACTAAATATATGTTTCAATGTAAGAAATTTCAGGATGAGCGTAAATTTAACGAAGCTTTATCATTTATGGAGCATCTTCCCTTATTTCGAGAAGAACTAAATTTCCTCAATGATTTTCGCGGGGAAGACTCTAAAGAACAAGAAGCACTTGATACAACAATTAGCGAAATAGAAGAAATTAAGAAAGTAATATCACAAAGGCAAGCAATAGAAATTGACCAAAAATATGGTAAAATTAAATCAAAATCTGGAGATATTCAACGAGAAAGGGATGGATCTCTAAACAAACGGAAAGCTACGAAAAGAATTTTTTATAAAGAGATTTTTACTTTATTAGGAACAAAGAATTACAAAGAAGCAGCTGTCAAATACATTGAATTAGCTGAAACAATAGTTTCCAAAAGAAAAGATCTTAAAATTGGTTCACTCCTTATCCTTTTACACGGACTATGCTTATTAAAAGTGAAGGAACCCTGTTCCCTCATCAGAGTAAGTATTAATCAGTTTTTAAATAGACGGGGTGTCAACAAAAAATTAATAGAAGATACCTATGAGATTATGTTAATCCATTTTATTTGTGATGTCAAAGAATATAACTTAGATAATTATTTACCAAAAATAAAAGGATTATTAGAACTCTTACCTTTATTTGAAGAAGAGATGGAATTAATAGAGATTGAAGTTTAATCTACGATGTTTGCATACTTTTGTAAGTCTTTTACCCGCATACGAAGTGTAACCTCAGTAACTTTCGCAAGAGAACTAATTTCCTTCTGTGTTCGATTCTCATTGCATATTTTTGAAGCTATATAGATGGATGCTGCCGCAATACCTTTCGGGTCTTTTCCTGCAGAATTGAACCCACTTTCTTTTGCTTTTTCAATTAATTTTACAGCTATATTTCTACATTGCATCGATAGTTTAAGTTCTTCATTAAATTTATCTACATATCTATCAGCGGAAAAATGCTGTACTTTCATTCCAAGTTTTGGAAGGATTTCCATGAGAATTAAACGATAACTTTTAATAACCTTTTTTTTAGGAATTTGTGCAATTTTAGTTATTTCTTCAGCAGTTCTGGGAATCCCATGAACCCTTAAAGCGGCAAAAATAGATGCTGATAATAAAGTATCAATGCTTCTTCCCATAGTTAATTTTTTTTTAACCGTTTGAGTATAGATTCTAAGTGCATCTTCAGCAACGGCATCTGGTATCCCTAATCTTTTTTGCAAACGCTGTAAGTTAGGTAAAGCGATCCACAAGTTTCTTTCATAACTAGTTGTCAGAGATCTATGAATTTTAGCTAACCTGTTAAATTTAGATTTATACTTCGGACTTAATAAAGTACCTCTGGCGTCTCTTGATCCTCGTATAATAGTTCTTGGACCGATAGGACTATATACTCTTTCACTACTCTTTCTTTTCTGAATTTCTTCTTGAGTAAAAGCTCTACGAGGACTATCATCAAGTATTCTGGAATACACAAATCCACAGTTTAAACAAACATAAAAGCCATCTTCTTCACTGATTTTAGAACTGTCACAACAGGGTGGACCTTCCTCCCCATTTTCTTCAAAAAATCCATTATCTTCAAAATTAGACGGCATTATTACTTACGATCGTTACAGATGATCTTGGAAGTTTTCATTTTTAGTATAAAATACATCCTCTAATAAATATTTAATTTTAATCTTTATAAAATTAAGTTGTGAAAATTTATATCAAAGTCTTTTTAACTACTATCATAAAAGTTTAATAAATAATAATAAAAGCTATATTAACCTATAAATATTAAAAGCATCAATGGTTACCATGCCCTCAGATAATTCAGAAATTATAAAGGTCGTTTCCAAATTTTTAGACCCTAAATCAGTAAAAATTGATAAACTAGAGAAGATTGAAGATATTTTAAAATTACCAATTCAATCATACAAATTTTTAGATAAAGAAGAATCAACGATTATAAAAAATCTATTTGAAGTTTCAAAAATAAACGAAATATTAAAATTAGACAAGGAAGATCCGTTTCAAAGTTTAACAATATTAGAAGAATCAGAAGAATCTTTAGAAATAACCGAGAATTTAAAGGAAAAAATCGAAGCGTTAAAGAACAAGTATCCAACTTTAGAGACTAAATTAATAAAAGCGGTGACAATCAGCGCTCTTATAGAAAGTATTTCCAAAGAAAAAGAAGCTATTGAAACTCAAGCGCAAAAAGTGTTAGTAGCCGGATTAGACGCTGCAGGTAAAACCTCGCTATTATCAAAATTTGGAGGGCGTTTAGGGATAAGTGATATGATTGCCACTCACCCCACTAAAGGAGTGGTAAGGATGAAATTTGGGACTTCTAATCTATCACTATTTATTTGGGACCTTGGGGGCCAAGAAGAGTATCGAGAAAGATACTTAAATAATCCAGAACAATATTTTGTTCAATTAGACCTATTGATATATGTTATAGATATTCAAGATTCAGAAAGATTTGAAGAATCTTTAGATTATCTTGATAGTATTCTTAATTCATTAGTTATGTTAGAAGAAAGACCCTACGTACTATTATTCATTCATAAGTATGATCCTGATTTGAAAGGGGATCCCAAGATACTTTTGAATATCGAGCTGGTGAAAGATAACATAGGCGAACTTCTAAGAAGTAAGAAATATGATTTTGAAGTTGAAATATATTTAACTTCTATTTATTCTTTAATATCTCGCGAACCACAATTTGCAAAGTACATAAAAAAATTAATGAGTGCAGGTTACTCTCTTTCAGATCCAACAGTAAAGAAGGTAGAAGGATTGGGAAAAACCTTAGAAGAAACTCTTAATGCAATTATTCGTTTATCTGAGAGTATATCTTCACAACTTAATGATCTTGATGCCCGCCTCCGTGCTATCGAATCAGGAGCATTCCAAGCAGCACAAGGTGGACAGCCACTTGAAATTTCTAATCCCTCTTTAAGTAGAAGTGGGGAGGGTTCAAGATTGACAGTTCTTAATGAATTAAAAGATTTATTTAGTAAAAGAAAGAGCTTAGATTTTTAATTTATCATTTTTCTTCTCTTAAATTTATCCTGTATATGTTTAAATGTAGCAGATAACAAAATTGCAATACAAATTATAACCCACAACACAATATACCAAATGCTTTTAAAAAGTAATGAATTGATCTGTCTGTATTCAATACTATATAAAGCAAACTGTTCAAAATATTCAATAATCATATGAAAAATCGGTGCTATCAAAAAAACTGAAATAAAGCTCCCCACTATACCAATAACATAACCAATTATTACATCAGAAGGGTAATGGACGCCCAATTGAATTCTTGAAAATGAAACTATTACGGCTAATATTTGCATGATAATTGTTATTATGGGTGATTTAAGGAAGAAGAACCCAAACAGTAAACCATATGCGGTAATATTATAAGAGTGCCAGGAAGGAAAACTCTTTGAACTAGGCTTTTTTTCAAGGACCTTAAGTTCACTTTTCTCTAACTTATGAAATGGTCTTGGTCTATCAACGATTTTTTTGATTGTGACTATGACAATTAACCCAACTAAGAAAACAGAGCCCAAATTGGACAATAAATAAGGATCATACCAAACAAATAGATAAAAGGCAATTAAAAAAATCCATAGTGTTTCTCTTCCTAAGAAGGAAAGTGTTTTTAAAATATAAGTAAAAGGCTTCCCACCTACTCCGTTATATTTTAAAATTATCTTTTGATCCCACTCATCGATTATTTTGGGAAAGTCTTTAAGCATCATGATGGAATAAGCACTTGTTAACTTTAATTTGAACGAATATATTCATAAGCTTCTTTTACTTTAGAAACCTGTTTTTTAAAATAATCTAAGGAGTGAGAGTCAGAACCGACAAAAAATGTTCCTCCTTCCTTCTTTAATTGAGATATTATCGTTTTTGAAGGAAAAGGCCGTCCAATCGGAAATCTTCTCCCAGACAAATTGTATTCAATTGAAATCTTATTTTTTATACATAGTCTTCCTAATTCTAAAACTCTTTCTTCGGAAATGTCACAATCTTTCTCAGGTTTTATATCATTTTCATTAATATAACGGAATATAACGTCAAGGTGGCAAATATTCTTAAATATTTTAGAAGTTATCATGCTTTCAGAAGTTTCAAAATATTCATCAATAACATCTTTCATCTTTTTCTTAGTAAGGAATTCAAGTAGTTTCTTTTTAGATGTTACTGGATACCCAAAAATCCATTCATGCAGAGTACCTCCAATGAAATCCAGTTCTCTTTCATAATCATCCATAAATTCTAAAAGTTCAATTTCTCTATCCTTATAATACTCAACCTCAAGCCCACTGTAAATAAAGTCATAAGTTTCTTTTAATTCATCAAGTTCCTCTAAATAATTTTCAATATTACCATTATAAAAGGGATTTGTCTTATCTTTTTCAATGGAATAGAGCTCAAAATGTTCTAGAAAACAGATATTAATTTCTTTTTTCTCAGCAATCTTTATATAGTCTTCGAATTTAGGTCCTTCCTCACCTACATCGGTACTCCAATTTGCAGTATGCAAGTGGTAATCTGTAAATTTAAACTTCATATTTTGACAAGCTATATAATTAAGAAAGAGAAATAAAAATACTTATTAGTTAATCAATTGAATCCTCTTTTTCAAAATATACTTCATAAAATAGTTCTTTTTCCCCTGCTCCAGGTGGAGTTATCTTGGTATAACCTCCTTGTTGAATGATTCGAACAGTATTTTTATTTTGAATGTGTATATTTCCATAAAATCCCTTTATTCCTTTCTCTTTTGCTACAATAATTAAATGTTGGTAAAGGAATGTACCTACTCCTTTTCCCCTATAATCTTCTCTAACTAAAAAACTATATTCAGCTGTATTCGAGGATGGGTTTAAATAATAAGTTGCATTTCCGACCATTTCTTCATTACCAATTTCACCCACAAAAGCCCCAATTGAAAATATTTTATCATAATCTATGTTTACTTCTCCCTGAGTTTTGGAATGAGTAAATTCTTTTTTCATACCAAAAAACCTCAGATATCTATCTCTTTCATTTAATGAATAATATAATTCTTTAAGTAATGATTCATCCGTAGTTTTAACTGGTCTTATTCTAATCTTTTCATTATTAAAAGCAGTATAGATCGTTTCGTATTCCGAAGGGTATAAACATATGCGTCCTTCTTCATCACACGGAAGTAATTGATCTGAGTAGATATAATTTAGCCTTTTTGCTTCCTCTAATAGCGATTGTCGGAAGTCTGGATGGGCAACACATACCAATTCAAGCACTCTTTCTCGAATCGTTTTACCATGAAGATAAGCTACTCCCCATTCAGTTACAACATAATGCACATCTCCACGAGATAACATTATTCCTGCACCCTCATCCAGATGAGGGACTATTCTGGAAATTTTACCATTTCGAGATGTAGAGGGGATAATGATAATTGGTTTGCCTCCTTTTGAAAATGCTGCACCCCTCATAAAATCGATAGTTTCCCCTAATCCTGAGTAAAACTGATATCCTTCCGTTGCGGCATTTACCTGCCCGGTTAGGTCAATTTGTCTCGCTGAATTTATTGAAACCAATTTTTTATTCATTCCTATATATCTTGGGTTGCACACATAATCTGAGGGGAAAAATTCAATGTAAGAGTTATTATGAACAAAGTTATATAATCTTTTCGTCCCTAAAGCAAGACTAGTAATAATTTTTTCAGGATGGAAACTCTTCTTTCTACATGTAAGAATACCCCTCTCAATAAGAGGGATTATGTTGTCTGTAATAATATGAGAATGCATTCCTAAGTCTTTTTTATCAAATAAATATTTTAAACAAGCATTTGGCAAATCTCCAAATCCGATATGGATAGTTGATTTATTTTCTACTAGATCTGCTAAATTTTTTCCTATTTTTTCAGCGATATCATCTGGTTCGTCAAAATGAAACTCTAATAAAGGAGTATTATTGTATACATAGAAATCGATTTCTTTCATGTGCATAAAACCATTCCCTGAAGTACGAGGCATTTGAGGATTGATTTCAGCTATAGTAATAAAAGATGATTGAGCTATTGGTTTTGCAATATCAACATTTATCCCTAGTGAACAAAAACCATATGGATCTGGGGGTGTGACCTGTATAAGAGCAACATCTATGTGTTTACGACCTGTTGTAAATAAGGAAGGGATCTCACTTGCATAAATTGGTGTATAATCTGCCTGACCTTTATTGATTTCCTCACGAAGTGTCTTCCCAATAAATAATGCATTATGCCTAAAAAGATCTTCAGCTTTGTCCTTGAAATATTTTTCAGGTCCAATTGTTAAGAAATGAAGGATTTCTGTGTCAATTAACTTCTCTGAATGTTTTATTAATTCTGAAGTTAATAACTGTGGTTCTGAACACCCCGAGTCTATAAAAACTCTATTTCCTGGAATTATTTTTTTAATGGCATCTTCAGCACTGATTTCCTTATCTTTCCATTTTTCTCTCCACATGTCATTACTAGATTTAGAATTCACCATTGCTAAGGTCTAAGCTTTATTCCTTTATTTTTTAATTTATAAAAGTTAACTCCCGTACTTTTATTAATTGTATTAACATCAATATAATGTTTTTGAAATTATAAATAAAATGTTTAAATTCCATTCAAATCTTTCTTGAATTAGAACTAACCTAATATAATATGAAATAAATAATATCTTGAATAAATCAAAAAAAGAAATTCAAAAGTGTAAAATATAATGACTAAAGAAGAAAGAATGGAAAGTATTCTTACTGAAAACCGTATATTTGATCCTGTTAACTTCAAATCAGAGTATATCAAGACTGGTATGTCAATTGAAGAGTATAAAAAACTCTACAAGCAATCTATCGAAGATATGGAAGGATTTTGGGATGA
>JAGXNO010000032.1 GCA_019894975.1 Promethearchaeota archaeon
GTTTAATGGGACAAAAGGTACTCCCATAATCCCATATGGGCTAAATGCAAGGGATAAATTATATGTCTGTCGTAAAAAACTTGATGTATCATTCACAATATACCAAATACTGTTAAATAATGAATTATAATCTGAATCATGAGGTAATTCCCATCCAAATTGAGCATAAACAGGAATTGATGTCATTGATGTGTTATCAACGGGAGATAGGATGGATCCAGTTAATTCTGGGCCCATGGCTGTTATACTAAAAGGCCAATACGCTTGAGGTGGACCATGTTGCCAAGGAAGCCACTCAAAATAAACATTGATTAAAGCTAACGATCCTAATGGCCAGAGATTCTCTAATGTTTCTGCAAAATTACTCATAATAAACACCCCAAAATTAGCCTTATATATACTGAGTCTCCATAGATATTTATTCCCATCTTGAACCCCAACATAAGACTCTTGAGCTGGAGAGAATTTAACAGAGGGAAGAAAAAGGAGCAAGCCAATTAGAAGAAAGCTTAACTTTTTAGTTTTTTTCAATTCCTGCTAACCTTATATTTATTAATTACATTATGAGTAAATTTTACTCATTATATTCACTTTCATTATTTAGACTATTTAAACTTTTCAAATCAACTTGATTACGAACGTAAATATCATAGATAATTGATAGGAAAAGATTTTTAACTTGTTTAAATTTAATTATAATTTTTTAAACGTTACTATCCCATTGCATTTTCGACTTCAGTAAAGGCAAGATCAAGAATTTCACAGGCTTTTTCAGTTTGTTCATGAGTTAATTCAAGCGGTGGTTGTATCCTTATAACGTTACCATCAATACCACCTTTACCTATTAGGAGTCCATTTTGTCGGCATATTTCCATTACTTTTAACATTTCTTGAGTAGCCGGTTCCTTCGAATCTCTATCACGAACAAGCTCAATCCCTAACATCATTCCTTGTCCACGTATCTCTCCAACTATATCATGTTTCGCTATTAGTGGCTGTAGAAGTGTTTTAAACTTCTCACCGAGAGTAGTAGCTTTTTTAAGATATTGTTCTTCCTGGATAATTTCAATAACCGCCACCGCTGCAGCACAAGATAAAGGGTTACCTCCAAATGTGGTGAAAGAATCAGTAGTAGTATATTCTGCAGCATATTCTGGGCGAGTTAAAAACCCTGCAATAGGAATTCCACTCCCAAAGCCTTTAGCAATAGTAATAATGTCAGGATTTACTTTAGCATTTTGAATACCCCACCAATGATCACCAGTGCGTCCAAATCCAGTTTGCACTTCATCTGCAATGTAAATACCATCATATTCTTTCACAATTTCATAGGTAATCTGAAAAAATTCTGGAGGGGGTTGAATGATACCTCCAACTCCTTGGATCGGTTCGACAATAAATGCGGCGATAGCGTTATTTGTTTGAGTTCTAATTACTTCACGTAAATAGCGAGCACACTCAGTATCACAGTCGGGATATATTTTTCCAAAAGAACATCGATAACAATACCCATATGGTGTAAATCGAATACCAGGTGGGTGAGATTCTGGTATAGTACGCCAACCAGCACTAGAGATCTCTCGTGTTAACTGTGTCCGTCCATGATAAGCATGGGTACAGGCCACAATATAAGGATTTTTTTTATATTTTCGTGCCATGAACAGTGCGGATTCATTAGCTTCAGATCCACTATTTACAATAAAAGTCTGGGTTAAACCAAAAGGAGCAATTTGAGCAAGTTTTTGTGATAATACGGCATATGGAACTGTTGAATACAGACTACTGGTATATATCAGCTGGTCTATCTGCCATTTAAGTGTTGCAATGAACTTTGGATGATGATGACCTGTAATCTTTGTGCATATACCTGAAAATAGGTCAATATATTGCTTCCCATTATTGTCGTTTACCACGGCACCATCACCTCCTACAATAAGGATAGGATTTTGATAATAATGAGTAACTGCAGGAATCATATGTTTTTGTTCGATGGAGAGAATCTCCTCGTTGGTATATACTTTGCGAAGATCCTTAGGAACTAGGTTTTCATTCATTTAATCCACCTGAAAATTATGTTAATTAACATTATATTAACAAAATTAAATGTAGTTCTAACTTTAATTATTGTTACTGATTTAATATAATAAAAATTATAAAAGTATTATTTAACTAATTCAAAATATTTAACTAATTAACATGAAAGTCTTAAAGAACTATATTAATGGAAAATTCGTTGACTCAAAAAGCGAACGATTCATAGAGTTCATGAATCCTGCTTTAGATGAACCCCTCGGAAAAACCCCAATGTCAACTAGAGAAGAGGTGGAATCAGTCGTTAAAGCAGCTCGCGATGCTTATTTCGAATGGAGAAAAGTACCGGGAGTTCAAAGAATCCAACCTCTTTTTCGGTTATTAAACCTAATTAAAGAAAATATTGATGATATCGCAGAATCTATAGTTATAAACCATGGAAAAGAATGGAATGCAGCAGTGGGAGAGGTAATTCGAGCTTATCAAATGATTGAAGCCTCATTTACCGTACCGGAATATCAAAAAGGGCAGTACATGCCCAATATTGCTACTGGGATTGATGAATATTCAATTCTTGAACCCTTAGGCGTTTTTATTATGATCCCCCCATTTAATTTTCCGGCTATGATCCCCTTCTGGTTTTGGCCATTTGCAGTAGCCACAGGGAATACTTACATCATAAAATCAAATGAACAAACCCCTTTAGCATTTCAACATATTTTTAAATACATTGATGAGGCAGGTTTTCCTCCCGGGGTTATCAATTTTATACATGGTGATGTAGAAATAGCGAATCAACTCATTGAACATCCTGATGTTGTAGGTGTGTCTAGTGTAGGATCAACTCCCGTAGCTCAAGCTATTTATAAAAAAGCAAGCAGTTTTTGCAAGCGTGCACAATGTCATGGTGGAGCTAATAACTTTCTGGTTATTACCGAAAAGGCTAATGTTGAACAAATTATGACCAACTTGTTGAATTCACTTTTTGGCAACTCTGGACAACGATGTTTATCCGGTGCGGTAGTTATGATAGTAGGAAAGCAATCCTTTTATGAGCAATTTAAGGAAAAGCTTTTAAATGCTACGAAAGCACTGAAAATTGGTTATGGTATGGATAAACAAACGTTTATGGGACCTGTTATATCAAAGAAATCCCTTAATAACCTTCACTCACAAATTCAAAACGGTATTGATGAGGGTGCAAAGCTTATACTAGACGGGAGAGGAATTAAGGTTAAGGAGTATGAAAAAGGTTATTTTTTAGGACCTTGTCTATTTGAAAATGCTAAACCTGGAATGACAATATATGATGAAGAAGTATTTGGTCCAGTTGCATGTCTTGATCGTGTAGATAATTTAGAAGAAGCAATAAAGATAATCAATCAAAACCCAAAGGGAAATGCTGTAACTATATATACTGAAAGTGGTGAGGAAGCTCGATTTTTTCGAGATGAAATCTATAATATACAACTTGGAATAAATATTGGTGTGGTCGCACCTCTTGCTTGGTTCCCCTTTGCTGGAGCAAGGAACTCGTTTTTTGGTACGCTACGAGCACAAGGGTATGAGTCGGTAAAGTTTTTTACCCAAGAACGTGTAATAATTGAGAAATTCCATGGAAGTACAAAAATTGAATGGGATTAGAATAGGAAAACTATTTTAAAAATAAATTATGATACAGTAATTAAAATAAACAAACAAAATGAGGATTAAAAAGTATGTTATATGAAACTGCTTT
The DNA here is from genome assembly GCA_019894975.1 of Promethearchaeota archaeon. Lineage (GTDB taxonomy): Archaea > Asgardarchaeota > Lokiarchaeia > Sigyniarchaeales > SOKP01 > Loki-b32. The sequence continues at coordinate 3,770 of JAGXNO010000032.1, forward strand.
CACAATGGATACCTCCAGTATCAAATACGGTCCTGGTGTGACTAAGGAGGTAGGATATGATATGAAAAAGCTTGGAGCAAAACGAGTTATGGTAGTTACAGACCCAAACTTAACTAATAGTGAAGCTGTAACTGTCACTCTTAAAGCTTTACAAGAAGAAAATATTGAGAACGTCTTGTTTGATAAAGTGAGAGTTGAACCAACTGATAATTCCTTTAAAGAAGCTATTAAATTTGCTATCGATGGTAAATTTGATGGATTTATTGGCGTTGGAGGAGGTTCGAGTATGGATACTGCTAAAATAGCGAATTTGTTTTCAACTTATCCTGCAGATTTTTTAGATTATGTTAATAAACCGATTGGTAAAGGAATTCCTGTACCAGGTGCTATAAAACCGATGATTGCAATTCCAACAACTGCAGGAACTGGAAGCGAAACAACAGGAGTCGCAATATTTGATTTAGAGGCAATGCATGCAAAAACCGGCATTGCACACCGAGTATTACGTCCAATAATAGGTATTGTTGATCCTAACAACACTCGAACCGTACCGAAAATTGCAACTGCTTCATGTGGTTTCGATGTGCTTTGTCACGCTTTGGAATCAATTACAGCTGTTCCTTTTAGCAGTCGTCCAGCACCCGAAAGCCTTGATTTACGTCCTTCTTACCAAGGTGCTAACCCAATCAGTCATCTTTGGGCTTCTAAAGCAGTAGAAATGGTTTGTAAAAATATTGTGCGTGTTGTTCAAGATCCATCAGATGACAAAGCTCGATCAGAGATGATACTTGCATCTACATTCGCAGGTATTGGTTTTGGTAATGCTGGGGTTCATTTAGCTCATGGTATGTCATATCCTATTTCAGGCATGGTTAAAGAATACCTTCCTGAAGGGTTCAAATCGGATTACCCAATAATCCCACATGGTATGTGCGTTGTGCTTGCTTCCCCTGCTGTATTCCGTTTCACTGCGAGAACGAACCCAAAATTACATTTAGAAGCCGCGCAATTAATGGGTGTTGATATATCAAACTTAAAAGAAAGTGATGCAGGAGATATTCTTGCATCTGAAATAATTAAACTGATGAAAGCTACGGGGATGCCAAATGGTTTGGAAGTAGTTGGTTATGGACCAAGTGATATCGAAGAACTTGTACAGGGTACCTTACCACAACATCGTGTAACCAAATTATCTCCGAGACCAGCTAGCGCTGAAGATCTAAGGCAGTTGTTCACTGAATCAATGACTTTGTGGTAAAGGTGTTTTTTAGAATAAGAACCTCTGAATGAATTAATCATTAAAAATATTAAGAAACCTTCTTTTTTCTTTCCTCTACATATTTGTCCCATGTACTTATTTTTTTTGTCCATTCATTATATGTTTCTTTCCTTTCAGGTCCTCTTGACAACTGATCTAAAAATACCTTTACATCTTTTAATTTCCCACTAATTATATTTACAGCAACAGGACGAGTAAAAACAGGTTCTTCAAAATTTGGACCTGTCCATTGGTGAGCTTCATGAATGAGTCTATCAATTAGGATCATTTTATCTTCTGGTGTTCTCGCTTTCGGTAATTTGGCTACAAAATTTTTAAAAGCTCCTAAAGCACCCCCCCCATGAAGTTGTTTTTTTTGATAACTCTTCAAATAGGTACCCCAGGTTGTCTCCCATGAGCATTTATTGCAACTAAGTACTTCATCTTTATTCCAATTATGGTGTATGATGTTTTCGCATTTAATACATTTCACCTTACCTAAACTCGCGTCTGTGACCGTGATAATATCTTGACATCTCATAAAAAAACTAAATGCAATATCATCAATCAATTCATCATCGACTATCCCCTTTGCATCTTGTTCATATAATTTACGGATTTTTTGTTGGGATACTCTGGGGGACCATCTGATTAGTTCTCTATCTGAATTCATTTTCTAAAAAATTTTGAATAATTTTAGATTAATTTATCCTATTTTTGATGCTTGACCTCCATCTACAGGAAGTATAACGGAAGTAATAAATTTTGCCTCATCAGATGCCAAGAAAAGTGCCGCATAAGCTGTATCCCATGCATCACCCATTCCCCCTTTTAAAGGAACCATTTTATTCCTTTGTTTTATTAAATCCTCTTTATTCATCACTCTTGCTTTTGATATTCCTTCAATAGCCATAGGAGTATTCATTAAGCCTGGCATTATTGCATTTACACGAATACCATTTTTAGCATACTTCATAGCAAGCTGATGGGTTAGAGAATTAACTCCTGACTTTGAAATTTTATAAGCTACATATCTAACAGCACTAATAGCTGCAACCGAAGAGATATTTATTATTGATCCACTTTCCTGTTTCTCCATTACGGGTAAGACATATTTACAAGTAAAAAACATTCCCTTTAGGTTTACATCGAAAATATTATCCCAAACCTCTTCCTTCAAATCAACTAACTTCCTATCTCCGGTGGCTATCCCTACATTATTTACAAGGATGTCGATCCTACCATAAACATCAACACATTTTTTTGCGATTCTCTCACAATCATTTTCTTTAGTGATATTAGCTTCAAAAACAAAGGATTCTCCACCTTCTTTATCGATCATAGATTTTGTTTCTAAGGCTGAATCAAGATTTTTATCAACCAACATTACTTTTGCGCCTTCACGGGCAAAAAGGAGTGACATTGCTCTTCCATTTCCTATATTTTCTCCAGGATGTTGACCTGCTCCAATAATTATGGCTATTTTTTCCTCTAATCGTTTACTCATAATATTTCTCCTTTTTTTGAGGATTTGTAGAATTTACAAAATATGAAACCAAGGTAATAGATAAAAATTTCCCTTTTTTATACCAATTATCTTGAAAAATTAACCGATATATTCAAAATTCCCTTGTAATCGAATATCTCTTGAAGAACTCCCTATTAAAACGTTGAATTCTCCTTTCTCTGCAATCCAATTTTGGAGATTTTCATTGTAATAAGAAAGGTCATCTTTTGATAGATCGAAACTAACAGTCGATTTTTCATTTGGTTTAAGATTAATCTTTTTAAAACCTTTTAATTCTTTAAGAGGTCTCTCTACGCTTGATTTGACATCTTGTATATATAATTGGACGACCTCAGCGCCTTCATAGTCGCCAGAATTAAGTACATTAAGAGAAATGGTGAGAGATTCATCTCCTGAGATTTTTTTGTTAGAAAATTTAAGATTCTCATAGGTAAAATTAGTATAGGATAAACCATGACCAAAAGGAAACAGTGGTTCAATTCCTTTTGTATCAAAATGCCGATATCCTACATAAATGCCTTCATCATAAAATACATTTTGATCACCAGGGTATGTTCGTTCAGAAACGTGTGCTGGAGAATCTGAAAGTTTTTTAGGAAAAGTTATAGGTAGCTTACCTGAAGGATTTATATCCCCAAATATTATCCCCGAAAGCGCATGTCCCGCTTCCATGCCTGCATACCATAATTGTATTACAGCAGGTACCTTTTCAATCCATTCATGCATAGATACAGGTGTTCCAGTAAGAATTAATATAGTATTTGGATTTTCTTCAACAGTACTTGTAATTAGCTCTATTTGAGAAGTAGGCAATTTGAAAGCTTTTCTATCTTCTCCTTCAACATCCATTCCTCGCTTATGTCTTAAACCTGCAATGATTAAGGTTACATCTGCTTCTGAAGGAGAGTCAACTATCTCAATTTTCCCATTACATTTCTCAGTTAATCCCTCAAGAGGTTTAATTTCATAGGGAGGAAAATTTGTGGAGCTACCCCCTTCTAGATATGTTCTTTTATTTAACATTGGACCGAGTAAAGCGATCTTTTTCGTTTTTTCCATATTTAAGGGAAGGATGTTTTTTTCATTTTTTAATAACACCATACCTTCTTCAGCAATTCTACGAGCTAAGTTTTGATGATCAGAAGTATTTCTACTACCCTTTGGTAAAGTACTGTAATCATCAAAGAGTCCAACTAGAAGCATTACTCTTAGTAGTCGTTTTATATTATCATTAAGGATTTCTTCAGTGAATTTATTCTTATCCAATGCCTTCTCCAATATAGATGGGACATACTTATTTTCAGTTGGCATCTCAAGCGTTAAACCTGCATTCATTAAACTTTCTGTACTTGTACTAGTTCTTGTAGCACCCCAATCCGAAACTACAAACCCTCTAAATCCCCATTCATTCATCAGTACCTCTCTGAGAAGATGTTCATGCTCAGAACCATATGTTCCATTTACTTTATTATAACAACTCATTATTGACCATGCATCTGCTTCTTGGATAGCTGCTTTAAATGCGGGATAATATATCTCTTGTAATGCTCTCTCGCTTACTTCTGAGTTCACGGTAAACCGGTTTGTTTCTTGATTATTACAGATGAAATGTTTTACACATGCAGCAATTCTCTGACTTTGAATACCCTTTACAGTCTCAACTGTTAAAATCTTGTTTAAAAATGGATCTTCAGTTTGATATTCAAATGTTCGTCCACACATAGGAGTCCTTTGAATATTTATCCCAGGAGCAAGAAGCATGTGTGCTCCGACTTCCCGTATTTCTTCTGCTATTGCAACTCCGAATTTATGAGATAATTCGGGATTCCATGTAGCAGCTCTGCATATCCCAGAAGGAAAATATGTACTTTGAATCTCTCCTTTGTTGTCGACTCGAACGCCATGAGGTCCATCATGCATGGCAAATGACTTAATACCTAGCCGTTCTATTGGCTTTGTATACCACCAACGTTTACCAGACATTAAACTAAATTTTTCATGTAGGGTTAATCGATTCAATAGATCCACTACTCGTTCCTCAATATCAAGGTTACTATTCATAAAAGCTAATTTTAATAACTCATCTTTAGATTTTTCTTCACTCACTACAAACATCCCCTTTTTTAGATAGAAAATATTATCTAAAAAATAAGAATTATGAAATTTGATATTAATTTAAAATCTAAGTTCGACAGTTTCCTTTCAAATTGGTGAATCTTTATAAAAAAACAATATACTTTTTTAATTCCCTTATTTTTTATATGCCTTGGACTGTTTTCTTATTACTTACCATATTTTTCCTCAGATAGAGTCCAAGTTCAAAATCTAAATATACAACTAAACTTTGATGGGGATTCTGCCTATGCTCACATTGAAGAGCAATTGGATATTGGGTTTCGTATACCAGGGACAGAAGAGAGAGTTAATTGTGCTAATTACTTTATCTCTCAATTTCAGAATATAGATATCAATTTTACATATGTTTTACATAATTTTACAGTTCAATCCATTGAATGTCAAAATGTTTTATTCAAATTGAATCAAAATCATGAGAACATCATTATTTTAGGAGCACATTATGATTCACGGGCAAAAGCAACAAAGGATCCTAATCCTATAAATAGAAGTGATCCCGTACCAGGAGCCAATGATGCTGCCAGTGGATCTGCGGTTCTTATTGAATTAGCTCAAAAGCTTTATCAGAAAAGAGCAAATTTATCTTGTCAAGTATGGTTTTTATTTTTTGATGCAGAGGACCAAGGAGTAGATAGTGGTGGTTCAGGGATGATTGGTTGGGATTGGTGTGAAGGATCTGACAGATTTGTGACAGATATTAATAACTTTTATAATGATAACAATGAAACTTTTGACTGTATGATTCTTTTAGATATGGTGGGTGGAGTAAATTTAAGATTTATTAATGAATTATATTCTACCTCTTCTTTATTGGATGAATTATTTGCAATAGGTAGAGCATTGGGGTATACTAGTCAATTTCCTTCCAACCCTCAAGATAATCAAATAATTGATGATCATAGAGCGTTTCTTTATATTGGAATCCCCTCAGCAGATTTAATAATTAATTTTTGGGATAATCCAAATTGGCCATTTCACCATACTGTTACTGATAATATAACATATATAGATAGTGATAGTCTACAAGCTACTGGCAGAACTGTAGAACAATTCATATACAATAACTATTGGAACATTCCGAGTAATCCATATAATGGTAATTACCCCTGGAGTGAGGATATTGATAAACAAAGTATAGAGATAATTACAATCTTAATATCTACAATAGTTATTATTGCTATTGCTATTTTAACATTTAATGTCATCAAATATAATTCTACTACACGTATTTCGGAAGTAGAATAGTAGGATCATTACAAGAACATTAGATTAGTTATTTTTTATTATCATCCCACATTGTAAACAAAAAGCTGTCTTCTTAGGAATTCTAATACCACAGAAGTTACAGAAAGAAGGTTTTAACTTGGGTTTTCTCCTTTCTATTTCAGCAATTGGTGGTATTGGGGTCAAGATTTCAGTACTAACCAATGCAAGTTCTTCTTTGTTTGCTTTTAAAACGGGATGTATAAATTGTGGTTTTGGGAGAGAGATAGTTTCAGGCTTTTCTTTTCTAATTTCTGAAACGGGGTGTGTAAGTTCTTGTTCTGGAGGAGAGATAATTTCGGGCTTTTCTTTTCTAAATACTGATTCTAAAGGTTCTGATACTATTTCTTCAACCTTTATACCACATGTAAAACAAAATTTTGCTCCTGTAAGCAATTCCTCCCCACATTTAGGACAACTACTAATTGGTTTCTTCTCCTCTTTCTCTTCAATTGAAGTGATAATTTGCTTCTCTTCAATTTTTTTACCACACGTAAAACAGAATTTAGCCCCCTGCAGGTATTCCTCCCCACATTCGAGACAATTTCTAATTGGGCTCTCTTCTTTTTGTTCTTGGTGAACGAGTGATATTTGCTGCTCTTCAAATTTTTTCCCACAAATACCACAAAATTTTGCTCCTTCGGAAAAATTGGTTCCACATTGAGGACATTTGCTCCCTAACTCAGAAGGTTTCTTAGTATGCAATAATTCTGAGATTGGAGGAAACATTTTTTCATGAGAGTTATCTCTAGGTCTTAATTTTTGCTGCGGTTCGCCAAAGAATCTGTATCCACATGTAAAACATAAATTATATCCCGGAGATCTTTTAACTCCACATTTTGGGCAGCGATCTTTTTTTGGCATGGATGATCTACCTGAAGTTCTGCTTGTAAAGTATTTGAATCTCAAAAATTTTAAACTAATATACTTATAGATAATTTAACATTTAAACATTCAGATGCTTTTATCTTTACACTACTGTTTACTTTCTTATTCCTAAGATAGCTCTATGATCAGTATTATCGATATAATTTTCTATTAGATTAAATGATTTAAAGACGGTTTCAATTTCCTTCAATGAGAAAAAATGATGTAATAATCCTTTTTCTTTTCCTTTTTGAGGGAGGAAAGTGTTCCCTTCAATCCTTTTTAAGTTCCAATTATCATTTTTTATATTTTTTTTTAAATATGGGAAGTTAATATATATAAAGCCTCCTTTGTTTAAGACTCTTTCAATTTCTTTAATGGTCTTTAATATGTTTTCCATTAAATTATGATGTATTACTTGAATGGAAATGATTGCATCAAAAAAGTTATCCTTATAAGGGAAACTATGCTCAATTCTGCAACAATTAGTTTCTACACTTATTCCTTCTTCAGATAACCATTTTTGTGCTATTTCAATACCTCTTGGGGATGCATCAATTCCAAATATTTCAAATCCTTTTTTGGAAAAGAAAAGTAGATGACGACCTGTCCCACATCCAAGATCTAAAATTTTTTGAACATTATTTTTCTTGAATAATTTTACAAGTCTTTCCATATCTGCATGAGGTTCTAAAAATACTTTACCCCTTTCAGTGAAAATCTCATTCCAGTCTGGCATCAAATTTTAAAGAATTAATTTTATCGATTAATGATCACATTCCCAGAAATAATGACCATATTTCTCTTTAAATGCTTCTGCTACTTCATTTACTTGAGGTCGAATAAACTCATATCCGTCTTTTAAAGTTTCATAAGTAACAGGTAAATGTCCTAACATTTCACCGTCCACTTGACATAAGTACGAATCATCTTCAGGATTTAACATTTCAATTCGAACTTTCTTACTTTGATATTCATAAACATCCGAATGGGGTGATAAAGAGCCACTGTACATTCTTTTAAATTGAAATAATAATTTGAGTTTTTTAATATTTGCGATGCTGATATCAAACAAACCATCATCAACTTTAGCTTTTTGACAAATATACATTCCACCGCCATAAGAACCTCCATTGCCTACTGCAACTAGATTCGCGTGTCCTTCATATGTTTCATTATCCATTATAACTTTAACTTCTTTACTTTTCCATGCAAACAGTGCTTTAATGACCATAGCATTATAATTTTTTTCTTTATTTTCATTTACTCTTCTTGCAACCTCAGCATCAAACCCTTGACTTCCTACACCAAGAAAATATCGCTTAATTCCATCGTCTTTGAGTGCTAATCCAACGTCAGATTTACCAGTATAATCCTCAGCAATTATTTCACATGCTCTTTTAATATCGGGTATAATTCCGATTGCTGCGGGAATATCATTCCCAGAACCCATAGGAATAAAACCACATAATACTCCCGTATTCGAGCTAATGACTCCATGAAGAACTTCATTACATGTTCCATCGCCTCCTGCTCCAATAACGCGATATCCATCTTTTGCTAACTGAGTGGCTAATTCTATAGCGTGTCCTGCATAATCTGTATCAAATAATTTATAAGATACGTTTAAATTATCTAGATATTCACTTGCAAATTCAATAGGTCTTTTACCTTTTTGCGGCTTTCCAGCAAGCGGATTACAAATAATAGCATAATCTTTCATTTTTATCACTTCGTATTTTAAATTATATAAATTTTCAAATAAATATAGTAACCCTTTAAATAACGAAATATATAAAACTATTCTCAAATAGACTCTAGTTTCATTTTTTAGAAAGAATAACTATCTCCAATCCCAACCACATCTACCGCAATATTTACTCTTTCCATAAATGCGGGGGTAATCCATTAATACTATACTCTTATCTGTAACCTCATGGATTGAACTTTCATCTCCACAACTAGGGCATCTTCTCCGTCCTGTAGGATTTTCAAGTACTACTACACCATTATTAAAGGATTCTATAGGATTATTGACTTCGGGGCCTTCTAATATCGTTGTGATAGTATCTGAGGAAGGCTTAGTTTGAATTGATGCTTCAGTTTGCTCTGAAATATAATCTTCATTTATCATTATTACATAACCTTTAACTATAGTGCTTATTTCCTCATTTTTGGGTAGTCTTCCATATTTTAAATAGAAATTTTCAAGAAATCCTTGAGCGTCCCCATAATCAATTGAATAACCTTTTAATTTGATTAATTCAATAATTTGATAGATCACATCTTCTTTAGTTGGGAGGGTAACCTTTTTCTCCTTTACTTGTGTAGTTAAATGTAAATCTCTTTCTAATTTCATCCATATCTTTGCCACTTGCTCGTCTCTTAGCTTTCCTTTTACTTGAATATAAATTCTTCTTTTTGGCTCTTGTAGTATAGTTATCCTATTTTCTTTTTGCTTATCTTTATCTAATTTATCATTAAAATAATTAATTCGGAGTAATGATTTCCCTAATCTTGTGGTATTGATGGAATAGTTTAAATCTTTTTGTAAAATATTTTCTAGCTTTTGTTGAATACCCTGATAGTTCTGGCCATTCATATCAAATGATTGAGTTTTCTCAAGCATTTAGAAGATCTTAACCCTTATCAAGTTTTATAATAAGATATAATGAATTATTAAAATCAAGGAATTATTGTTTAAAATATTAATGCAAATTTCATTCAATGAAAATGAGTTTTATGTACAATAAATTTAGATAAATTCAAAGGGAATCCTTTTTTTTTGTCGATAGATACATGGACTATAGAAAATTTTAATTAGGATTTTAATTAATTAGTGCTTAAGACGACTATATTAAAACTATGAAAAGAAAAAATATTAAAGCACCAGTAAAACAAGAAAAAGAAGCTTCATTGAAGAGAAAGATAATTGTAACTGTAATTTTACTTGGTTTAGCTTTCTCTGGAGCCTTTCTAATCTACTATATCATGCAAATTGCTTTAAATACCGATTCACCTATGGTAGTTGTTGTTTCAGGTTCCATGGAACCTAAATTACATAGGGGTGATTTATTATTTTTGAAAGGGAAAGATGCTGAAAATATAAAGAATGGTACAATTGAAGGAAAGGAAGGAGATATTATTGTATTTGATGCGCGTGGATTATGGATAACTGCTCCAAGTGATCCAATTGTTCATCGTGTTGTCGATAAAAAATATGATAATGGTTGGTTTTTTTTAACAAAAGGAGATGCGAATACCAGTCCTGATGCTGAATGGGTTCCTGAACCAAGAATTCTGGGTGTTGTTGTAGGTAGGATTCCATATATAGGGTGGGTAAAAATTGCTTTAACAGATTCAGGTTTATTAATTCCTCTCTTGGTCATCGTTTCCTTATTACTGGTTATCAGTATAGTCTGGGATTTATTTAATAAAGAAGAAGAAACAGACTCAGAGATTAAAAAGAAGATCTATAATGAAGAAAATATCGAAAAAGAAATTGAACTTGATTACACGAACAATAATTAAATAGATTATACTTATGATATATTAAGTAAATTAATATAATTCTACTACTTTTTAATACAATATCAAACACAAATTATAAATTACTAAAAAAAGTGATTGGAAAATGGGATGGACTCCACCAACCAAAATTACTGTTATTATAGCATTTCTTTTAATGGCATTTGGAGTATATATCATAATTGATTTAGTCTTTTTAAACGTCGATGGATTATTAATTGATACAGATTTTACCATAGGTGATTTTAGTTTATTGGAAACATGGATGCTAATTGCTGTAATTGTGATATTTCTCTCATGGTTTATATTCTTTTTAGGTGTAAAATTAGCAGGGATGTAAGTTTCATTACACCCTAATTTTTTTTCTTTTTTTATATGACCTAATTTTCTGTAAGGATATGCAACAAATTATCAAAAATCTTTATTAAACGGACAATAAAGTTTAAAAAATTTCCAAAATTTCAAGAAAATGTTAATACCGTAATTTTAGATTGAAATTACGAGAAAACACTAATACGTAATACGGAAACGCAAAAAAGCTATAAACAATATAGAAATACAATTATAAAATAAAAACCAAAGAGGAAATTATTATGGCAAAAGAAGAAAATGCTGTCTTTGTTGGTCGTCGTCCAACTATGAACTATGTGATGGCCACTATGATGATCCTTAATAAAGGTGAAGAATGCACTGTCAAAGCCCGAGGTAGAGCTATTTCCCATGCTGTTGATGTATGTGAAATATTAAGAAATAGATTCCTAAAGGGTACTGAATATAAGGACATCAAACTTAGCACTGAACAATTAGAAGGAGAAAATGGACAAAATAACAATGTTTCTAGCATTGAGATTATACTGACACCACCAAAATAAAAGAGATTTACCTTTTCTCTTCGCTCAAACAAAATTACAACCTTTACCTTTTTTTTTATACTATTTATGTTTTCAAATTAAAGAAGACTTACAATTTCCATAGTTAAGTTCTAATCCTTTTTTATTTAGTTCTTCCTTAAAATCGTTTGAAAAAGTAGAATTTGAAATTGTTTTGCTAAAATTACAAAGATTTAATAATACAGTTGAAAAAATAATACTTAATACAAAAATTATTTTAATTCAATATTAAGCAGTATTCTAAACAAAGTTTTAAAAAATTTAAAAAGAGGAAGAATTATTATGGCAAAAACTGATCCGTTGTTTGTTAAATCAAAAGTAAGGGAATTTATTAAAGGGAAGGAATGCAATACAAGCAGTGGTGTCCTTGATGGAGATACTTTAAACAAAATCATCATGGACATGCTTGATAAAGGCGTTAAACGAGCAAAAGGAAATAATAGAAAGACCGTGAAGGCACGGGATCTATAAACTTCGTTACTACCAATTTTTTTTTATTTTTCTAATTCTATATCTTTCATTTTTTGTTTAAAAAAATTGAATTTCATATACTATTAATAAAAAATTAAATATTTGTCCGAAAACTGTTAAATCTGTTGAGTCTAAATGATTTATTAATAACAATGATATATAATGAAAAACTAGCATCAAAATTATAAATATGTGTGCTGATAAAAGACAAGGTCCATTAAAAGAATGCGTGGAATTTATAGAAAAGCACAAACTGGAATATCTCAAAGAAGATAAACCTTATTCTTCAGATCCAGAAGAAGAAACATTTGAAATTCAAGAAGATAAAATATTTGAAATCCCTAAATGCGATGACTTACATGTCAAGAATATTGGTTTTGTTGATGGGGGAAATGGACCCATTCTGAGAAGTGCAGATTTCAATATAAGCCTGAATCGTGTAGCAGGAGCATTATTCTCATCAAACCAATGGACTGAGCCTATTGATACACCTGTCAAAATTGAGTTTTACAGCGCAACAGTTTTAGATCTTCTTGATGATGATTCATTAGCATATATTACTCGCTTTTTTCCAACAGAATCTCGATTCTCAGAGTATCTCCCTCATAATGAATTGAATTTTCCAATAAATGATCCCACTATTAGAGAAAAGGGATATCGATTACCGAATATTGACGTTTTTGGGGGAATAGCTATGAGATTTGCTGAATGGACATATGCTAATAAATTTATTTCTACAGAATTGGATGAAGGAAGCATTTTTGTAAGAGATGGTTCACTCCAAACAGGATATACTGGAGAGACTGAAATTGCTGAAAATCTATATAAAACTGCGATTAAAAAGGATGTTATAGTTACAGGACTCTCAAAAACATGTCGTTTAATAACAAAAACCGGTAATTCATTAAATTCACTCATTCATTATACCTCTAATAAAAAATTTCCAAATAATGCTTGGTATTACCATCCTATATATAGAATCACAAAAGCTCAAGAACAAGCTGATTTATATTTTGTAAAATTACAGAAGAATTCAAATTATTCTTTTCGATTTGATATATTATTAGATCAAGCAAAAAAAATTTCTAAAGACGAATGTGAAAAAATCATATCGAATATAGCTAATAATTCTAATGATCTTTCATATCCGGGATATCCTTATGGACTTATCAAGGTAGACCAACTTGCTGCTATTAGTGTTAAGGAACTTGAACCCCAGAAGATCCAATTAATAGCTGAATTTAATCAAGAGGATTATAATGAATTTATTTTACCGCGTCTTCGATCAGTAAATGCACATGATTTATTAAACGTAATAAGAAGATAATTTAATGTTAATGGTGAAAAAATTGAGTGAATTAGGAAAAAAAATTGGTAGTTTTGTAACAGGCACATCTTTAGTAAAATTAATATTAAGACAGAAATCGGATCAAGAATTTGAATTAGGACAGCTTTTTATTGCTGGAAAAGATAATAAAAATTACAGCATTTATCAAATTAAAGACCTTTTCTTTGGAAGTCAAATTCCCGATAACGTACTCGAATTAATGGCAGGTTATGGACTAGAACGAGATAACAGTGACTTGAAAGTCTATGAACCAGAATTAAGAAATTATGTAATGGCCCTAGCAAGACCATTAATATATGTCAAAGAAAATGAATTATTCCTTCCTAAACGATTACCTAGTTTTTTTTCAGATATTTTCGATATTGACGACAATCATTTGGAATTTTTTAGGGAGAAAATAATCGAAAATCCTATAACCCTTGGAAAGATTCGTTCTGGATCTAAAGTTTTAAATACAGAAGTAAAACTGGAAGCAGATAAAGTATTAAGTCATCATGTTCTAATTCCCGCAACAACGGGAAGAGGAAAATCAAATTTAGTTAAGACAATCCTGTTTAATTTAATGGAAAATGATGAGTGTGGTAAGCTAGTATTTGATCCTCATAATGAATATTATGGGACTATTAGTCAGAAAGGGCTTAAAGATCATCCAAAGAGCATGGAGAATTTAAAATATTTTACAATAAGAGATATCCCTGGAAAATTAGATCTTAAATTCAACATAAAAAGTTTATATCCATCACATGTAGTAGGAACTCTGAGTTTTAGTCCCCCTCAAAAAGATGCTTTATATACTTATTACAAGAAGTATAGAAGAGATTGGATAGAAAAACTATTTGATGAATTAACAAAAACCCCAGAGGGTATTCAAGATGTAACTATTTCGGTAATAAGAAGAAGATTAGCACTTTTATTAGATGTTGAGACAAATGAAGTAGGACAGATAATCAAGGAAAGAGGCATATTTACACTTAGTAGTCATGAGACTACAATTGACTCTATTATAAAATTCTTAATGGAAGGAAAAACAGTAATTATTGATACTTCATTATTTAGTAGCTCTGAAGAAATCTTTATGGCAACCATTATAGTTGATGGATTATTTAAAAAATATAAGAATTTAAAATATGAAGATAAATTAATCGATAAACCAGTTATAACAATAGTTCTAGAGGAAGCTCCAAGAGTTATTGGTCAAAAAGTATTAGAAGCAGGGGAAAATGTTTTTGGAAAAATAGCACGTGAAGGAAGGAAATTTAAAATCGGATTAATCGCATTAACTCAATTGCCAAGTTTAATCCCACGAGAAATTCTAGCAAATATGAATACAAAAATTATCCTAGGGAATGAAATGGGCCCTGAAAGAGATATTCTAATAAAAAGTTCTGCCCAAGATCTTTCGGATGATAGTCAAGCAATAGCAAGTTTAGATATTGGTGAAGCTATTATTACATCGAATTTTACGAAGTTTGCAATCCCTATTAAGATTCCTTTATTTGATGATCTATTAACAGGCATAAAAAATGATCCGAAATCAGATAAAAAGATAAGAAAAGCATTTCCCGGTATAAATTAATAAAAATTAATAAGGTTTGGATATGAAAATCAAATTTGCACATATTTCTGATGTTCATTTAGGTGCATGGCGTAGTGAACGAATGAACAAATTAGGATATAAAGCATTCGAAGAAGTGGTCAATAACGTCATTAAGGAAAATGTAGATTTTGTTATTATTAGTGGAGATTTATACGATGTAAGCAATCCAAATGTAGAAGTTATAGATTTAGCTACAAGGGAATTGAAAAAATTAAAAGATCTTGAAATCCCCGTATATGGGATAATGGGTTCACATGATTTTTCTCCGTCAAACAAATCAATGGTCAGACCTTTGATTACAGCAGGTTTATTTATAGATGTTTGGGATCCAGAGCTCGATGATGATAATAAAATAAGATTAAATTTTCTTATAGATCCAAAAACGAACATCAAATTAACAGGTTTAAGGGCTAGAAAACGTAGTTTAGAGATAGAAGAATATCAAGAATTAGATAGACAAACTCTTGAGGCCGAAAAAGGACCTAAAATCTTCATTCTCCACACAATGTTAAGTGAATTAAAACCTAAAGAATTTAAAGACATGGAATCCGCTCCAAAATCCTTACTACCTCAAAATTTTGATTATTATGCAGGAGGTCATCTCCATAAACTACTTCCGGAAAAACTGAAGGTAGATGGAGTGACATTACAAGTCAACGAGAAAAATAACATAATATATCCTGGCTGCGTCTTCCCTACAGATTTCAGAGAGTTAGAAAGAGTTAAACATGGGGGATTTTGCTTGGTATCAGGTGAAATAAGAGGGGAAAAACTGGTTTTAAAAGTAAAATTCAACCCTGTTAAAGTAATCGATATAAGAAATATCGTTTTGAATTGTAACGATAAATCCGTTTCTGAAGTTTTAGATCAATTGAGACATGAGTTATCAAATCGAGATTGTCAAGATAAAATTGTAACAGTCAGATTATTTGGGATCCTATCTTCGGGTAAGACATATGATATAAAATCCAACGAACTTATTCAAAAGCTTAAAGAGAATGGTGCTTATGAGGTGTTTATTAATAAAAATGCTCTTACTACAGTGGAATATCAAGCAATAAGTGTATCAACTGGAGAAAGTAATGAAGAAATTGAGGCAACCCTAATAAAAGAGCATGCTAGCCAAGTAAAAATTAAGAATTTTCCAACTGATAAGATTGAAAAGAAGATTCATCAACTTCTCGTTTCCCTTGGATCAGAAAGGCAAATTGGAACAAAAGTAATGGATTACAATGATTCTTTGAAACAAACATTTTTAAGCATTTTTGAAATCCATAAGACTAAGGAGCGGAAACAATGATCCTAGAGTCAATTGAAATATCAAATATTAGAAGTATTAGGAATGAAGAAATAAAATTTCCTTCATCAACAATGTTGTTCTTTGGAGATGTAGGTAGTGGTAAGTCCTCAGTCTTGAAATCAATAGAATTTGCATTATTTGGGACTTTAACTCACGCTGATTTAAGCGGAGATTCTCTTTTAAGAAGGGGAAAAGGCACTGCTTCAGTTAATTTAACATTTTTAATTGATGGTAAGAAATATTCAATTAAGCGCAGTTTATCAAAAGATAGAAAGGGAAATGTTTCCCAAAAAGAATGTGTTTTTATTGATCATGATAATGGAACAAGTATTACTTATGCCCCTACAGATATGCGCAGAAAAATATTGTCTCTGCTCTCATATTCTGTCCCTCGATATGAAAAAGCAACTAAGCTTCCCTTATTCAGATATACTGTATACACACCTCAAGAACAGATAAAAGAAATCATTCAAGCAGAACCAGATGATCGATTTGAGATTCTAAAAGAAGTTTTTGGGATTGAAAAATATGAAATTACGTTGAGAAATATAGATTTCATCAAAGATTTCCTAAATGATAGAGTAAAGGAATATAAGATCAGAATTGAGCAGATTGGTGATCCTGAGGAAAAAATTCTTCAGCAGAAGAAAGAAATAGTGCAAACAAAACAGAAAATTAGTAAAATTGAAAATGAAATTAGTACAAAAGAAAAGGATATAACTTCTCAAGAATTAGTTGTTGAAGAATTTCAAAAAGATTTGGATAATTTTTTAAAAAAATTTGCACAAATTGAAAATAAGGAGTCCAATATCCTTGAATATAGAGCTAAACAAAAGAAAATTAAAACTGCACTAAATAAAATTCAAAAAGAAATAGTTGAAAAAGAAGGAGAGTTAAAGGAATTAAAGGATATAATAATACCTACAAAACTTAGCGAAGCTCAATTAGAATCTCAATTGGAACAATTACAAAATTTGAAGTCTCAAAAAGAAAAAGAGAGTGCTGTTGTAAAAAAAGTATTAGCAGACGTAGATAAATTATTGAAGGAAGGGAAATGTGCTTTATGTGGTCAAGCGATTCATGAGAAAGATAGATTTGAAAAGGAATTTCAAGAAGCAAAAATAAAAATAGGAAATCTTACAAATGAAATCGATAATCTACTGTTAAAAGTGAATGAACAAAAGAAACTGCTTAAAATCAAACGTGAATCCCAGAAAGTTAAAAATAAAAAAGATTCGTTAAATAATCTAATTTCAGAAAAGCAGAAAAGACTAACAGATTTGAATTCTCGAATAAATGAACTGTTTGTTAATATCAATAATAATCAAGAAGATATACTTACTATCTTATCAAAATATAAAAATACCAACTTACTCAAATTTAAAGGCATGGGAGAAGAGATAAAAGTTAAACTTAAAACAGAAAAAAAAGCTCTAAATGAACTGAGCTTGGGAAAAGAATCATCTGGAAAAGAGTTAAGTGCCCAAAACAAAACTCTTGAATATTTACAGAAGGAACTAGCAGAAATAAATTCGAATATAGAACTAAAAAAGGAAATACAAGGTGATTTAACCCATTACTCCCAACTTAAAAATTGGGTTGGCGAGGGATTCCCTGTGTTAATCAGAGATATCGAAAAAAGAATACTTTCCTCAAGTGCGCATCAATTTAATTCCTACTTTAAAGAATGGTTTCATGAATTAGTAGAAGATAGAAATATTGAAGTTGAGATTAAAACTGATGATTTCCAACCTATCATTCATGTTAACGGTTATGAATCACCATTCAAAGACTTATCTGGGGGAGAAAAAAGCGCTCTTTCTTTAGCTTATAGATTAGCTTTAAACAAAATTATTAATGAGAGATATCAAGAAGTAAAAACAAAAGGTCTTCTGATTTTAGATGAACCAACAGATGGTTTCAGCCAGCAACAAATTAATCGAATGCAGCCTATATTTGAAAAATTAAATACTTCTCAAATGATAATTATATCTCATGAAAGAAATCTTGATTCGTTCGTAACTGACATATTTCATTTTCAGAAAGAAAATCACATTACCAAGGTTAAAAAAGAAACTAGCTAGATTTCTGAATTTAATGGTTCCCCACACTTAGGGCATCTTTTAGTGGAGGGGGAACATAGTAATCCACAGAAATGACAAGGAGTTCTTGTTACTTTTGTTTCATTGATATCTAACATCTTTAATTGTGTTATAACCTTAGATTTCGATATATCTCTTTTTATCTTCCTCGTTGGTGAGAAAATCTCATGGATAACAACATTTCCATATTTTCCTACGTGTACTTCGACTTTGTTTTTGTAACCTAATGTAAGATATCCGTTTATAATTTCTACCGTCGAGTTTTTTGTTAAATTCTCATCTTGAAATAATCGTTTCCTTATTTCATCATTCCATATAACAACGCGAACAATTCCAGATTGATCTTCTACCATAAAGGATGCAAAGGAGCCTTTTGAACCATCAGCTCTTTCAAAACTGTGTCTCTTACCTACTTCTTTCACTGTTCCAATAATATTTATACATTGAAGATCCAGATCATTACTAATCTCTTTTACTCTTGATTTCTGAGATATCTTACTTTTGTAAATTTTATTAAGGAAGTGTATCAAATGAGGGAATCCACTATATGAAGAAGTAAAATAGTCTTTTAACTCAGAAGTAGACATCTTTTTATGCAAACCCCCTAATTCTAATAGGCTAAAAAGAAATATGACAAATTCTTCTCGAAGTTTTTCATATTTGGTGATATAATATCCCGTAGTCCTAAAAACGATAGTTTCCTCGAAATACCCATTCAAATCCTCAATTTTTCTTACTATCTCACTCGTCTCTTTTATTTTTTGTCCAATGTGTAGAACCCTCGTATCTGTAAAACTCTTATTAAAATATATACAAGTGTAGAACCCAATTTTAAATACCGCTTTTGAAAATTCTTTCTTCGCAACATTCTGGTTTTTTTCTCCGAGACTTTTATCGAGGTGATACAAACCTCTAGCTAAAATATCATCAAAATCAAATTCTAAGCTTTTAATATTTGGCAATTGATCTCGAATATCCTTCCCATAGAGCAACGTAGAGTTTTTAGGGTATTTAATATCTAGTATGCTCCATTCATAATTTGAAAATGATTGTGATCTGAACAAGTCTTTAGTTTGATATCCTTCCAATGAGTTAAAACCAATCCATACCTCTTTACCTTCTATCTTTCTTTTTAAGAACTTTATCTCAGTCCAATCAACCTTAGGAAATCTCTTTAACGATTTCACAATTACAATGATGTCAATATCATTATTCTCCCATGAGCTTGGAATTTCCTCATCGAAATAACTTCCTATTCCATAAATTGCAACGATATCTTCTTTATACCTTGCAATTAGATCCTCGAGAACTATCTTTATAACAGTATCTTCTTTACTCACTAAAATCAGTAAACTTGTTAAATTTCATTGGAAAATGGTTGGATGGTATTAAAAAATCCTATATTTTAAGAACTTGACTTGCTATCATATCAGCTACATGAATTAAAGATGCTAGTTCATTCATTTCTTGTGGAAGGTATTTGCTCCAACTTCCATGATGGAAAATTATACCAATATACATCTCATTATCGAATAATGATTTATGCTCACTTAAATATTTTTTAATAACTGCGATGGCGTTTTCTACGTGTCTGTCTTTCCCTGTTAAATTGAACTTCTCCCAAATTTCTGAACGAATAAGGTCAGCTTCATCGAAAGAGATTTTAATCCTTCTTTCTCTCACCTTAAGCTTAGTACTATAATAAGAAATTTTACCAAAATCATGGCAAATCGCAGTTAATATAACTTTTTTTAGCCAAGATTGATCCTTTAGAGATTTGCAGATATAATAAGCATAATTAACTACTAATAGTGTGTGGTCGAATAATCCACCTGGATAAGCTCCATGAAAGTTCCCCAATGCGGCAGGTAACGATTTCATCTCATTGAGGATAATAATTAGCTCTTTTCGAGTAGTCTCATCAACCTCAACAGTATCAAAAAAGAAATTAAAGTCGTACAGTGGAATAACAACTAATTTAGTAATGTCCTTATTGATAAAGGGATCACCAGAGGTCTCTTGGTTTTGCTGATGTGAGCTAATGAACTCCATTAATGATGTACTAGAATTTTTCTTCTCTTCCATATCCCTATAATAACTCTTTTCTTATTTAAAAAAGAAGACTCATACAATTTTAAAGGTGAGGATTAACCAGAAAATAATTAAGTAATTTACTTCTAGTTTTCTTTTAAAGTAATTTAGCTCATTTACTTGTTTTTTTCTTTTTTAATAATTTATCTGCAGTTTGAAAAAGTGATTTTTGAGGACTTTTTGCCACTTTTTTTGTCCGTTCTTTTGAAGATCCGACATATACTGAGGATTTTTTATATACTCCAGGATTCAACTCTGAAATAAACGGGGATGTTCTTAAAGTTTGGAATCCTCTAAAACCCTTCATGACAGAGGGAGATATTAGATATAGTTGATCTTTCGTTCGTGTTACAGCTACATAAAAAACACGACGTTCTTCTTCAAACCCTTCCATATCTCCTTTTACTCTGGAAGAAGGAAAAGAATCTTCACATAACATTGGTATAAATACTACTCTCCACTCGAGACCTTTTGCTCTGTGGATAGTAGACAGTATTAAGGGTTTTTCTTCTTCTTTCTGACTTCCTGCTAAAACTGTTTTAGATTCCAAATTGGATATGTTTAGACTTAAATTCTCTAACAATTTACGTATGGTTGGAAAATTTTTGGCATAGATACTTAACTGATTTAAATCATCTAATCGATCTTGCCAATTATCATATTTTGCTTTAATGTAATTGGTTAAAACTGCTATTAATTTTTTAATTATCTCAGAAGGGGGATCTTCTGAGGTTAATCCTTCAAGATTCTTGATATGCGATATAGTATTTTTTATTCCTTCTTTGGGTATTTTAGATCCTTTTAACTTTTCAGTAAAGAACATCTGGTCTTTTAGTGCATCAACAGGATTCTCAACTTTGGATATAACGTCAAAGATTTTTGTTCCTGAAGTAGTACCTATTCCTTGAATAATGGAAAAAACACGAGACCATGAAATTTCATCAAATGGGTTCTCTATTATCCGTAAATGAGCTATCATATCTTTTATATGAGCTTTTTCAAAAAATGCAACTCCTGCTCTTACTTCATATGGAATATTTTTATTTCTAAGTTCAAGTTCAATTCGTAGAGTGTGAAAACCAGCTCGGACTAGAATAGCTATATCTTCTAAGAGAATACCTTCTGATCTTAATTTCAAAATCTGATTAGCTATAAATCCTGCCTGCTCCCAATCATCTCCCACGTTAACTTGAAAAGGCTTTATTCCATTAGAACGAGTTGCTCGCATCAACTTCTTAAATTGATTCACGTTATGAAGAATGGAATTATTAGCTAGAGCCAATATTTGTGGTACACTCCTATAATTATAGGTAATAGTATATCTTTTACAGTCCTTATATTTTTTTTCGAAATTTAAAATATTCTGGAAATTGGCTCCACGAAATGCATAAATACTTTGAGCGTCGTCTCCTACAGCTATAACATTATGTTCAGGATTTTGTTTTACAATTTTATATATTATTTCATCTTGAATATAGTTAGTATCTTGATATTCATCAACAAGTATATATCTAATATTTCGTGCGATTAATTGGGCAACTGATCTTTCATCTAATAACTGATTCCAATATATTAGCAAATCATCAAAATCAACTAAATTATCCTGAGCTTTTTTCTTTCCATAAATTTTAAAGACTTGCTCTAATTTTTTAATTACATCTTCCTTATCATATTGAGAATACTTCCAAAGAATTACATCTCGGATTGCTTTATTACAATTAATCGAATAAGACAAGATCGATTTTGCCATTCTAGAATTAGGAAAGCGTTCTCCAATTTCTTTCACATCTGCTTTCTCAATTGAAAGTTTCATTAGTGCTCTAGCATCCGTTTCATCCATTATTGTATAATTTGCTTTCAAACCAAGTGTCTTTGCATATATTCGAATAAATCTATTTGCAATCGAATGAAAGGTACCACCCCATATCCCTTTTGGACGCTTCCCAAGTAGAATTTCTACTCGTTTGATCATTTCGTTAGCAGCTTTATTTGTAAAGGTAACTAACATGATCTGACTAGGTTTTACACCAGAGGATAATAGTTTAGCAACGGAATAAGTGATTGTTCTTGTTTTACCACTTCCTGCTCCTGCAATGACTAACATCGGTCCTTTTATATTATTGATGATCTCAAGTTGTTCATCGTTTAAATCTTCCTCAAAATTGACTTTCTTATATTGCTCTTGCTCTTTTTGTATTTCCAATTCTAAGGATTCAGTATAATCATCATCATAGAACTCAAATACATATTCTTCTGCGGAATCTTCTTCTTTTGAATTCAAAATAATACCTAAGGATATAATTTATATATTTAGTAGTAGGTTGATTAGTTCAAGATCTCATGATTAATAATTTTGTCTTTTATTATCTTGTATTATTATTTCAGTGATAATTAATATTGGTTTAAGTAATCAATGATTTATATCAAAACTCTCTGCAAATTTTTCTAATAGAAACCGAAGATTTATCTATAATAAATTACAGCTCTTTCATTATTAATATTATACAAGCCCTACAAATATTTTAAACGCGGCCGTTTCGTCTCCTTCGTCAATTGAATGAATCATGAAGCTAATATCATGTTTATCCCTTATGTGCAGTGCTGTTTGAGAAGAAACAAACTTCATTCTTGTAGAAGTATTATCTCCTTGCCAAACCCAGACATTTCTCTCATGAACATCGACAAATAGTAGGATTTTATTCGAATCCAATAACTCGAATAAAGGGACATTTTCTACTAATACTGTTTCTTCAAAATCTCCTAATTCTTTATTAAATTGATAAGTAATGATCAAATTTAATCCGTTGAATTTCTTTTTTAACTATATTATAAATATTTTAATTGGTAATTTATAAATTTATAACCTTTTCATGTCCTAGAAGACAAAGATTACAAAAATTTACTAAATTAAAATGAGAAAGCAAGGAACCATAACCTGATAATTATGGGCGTAACAAATTTTATCTATTCAAAATTGTGTTTAAAAGCAATATCAGATGTTTAACTCTACAGACTCCAAATTACTGAAATAAGGAGTTATGTATCTATTCTTGTTTTCAAGTTGAACTTTTTTATAATAATCCATAAAATCTTTCCCATAATAATAACAATTTTGACTATTAAATACAGGACAATCTAAGCAATTGAAGCCTTTACACATTTTGATCAACCACTTTTACTATTTAAAAATTATTTTGGAATTTCCTTCGTCTTAATGTTGAAATTAAATGACCCCTTGAAAGGAGTTGTAATCCAAATTGTGAACTATAATCCCTGGAAAAATCTGTTATAACATTACATACCATAATACCTCCTTGGATTGAAGTATCGATACATGCCTTATGTAATTGTCGAAGCTGCGTAATTGAAATTTCTCTTTTCCAATCCCGAATAAACACCCCAAAAGTGTTCAATTTATTTTTTACAACAGCATCAAAGGTCCAAGACTTTCCAGAATTACCTTTAACTTGTACAGGACCCTTGACAAATTCATACTTGTCAGAAAAAACATTTTTTGCTAAATCGTTTAAACTTTTATCTGAAAATGCCATTTAAAATCACAATTGATGTTTATACTTATTCTGATGGTATTATGTAAATATTATTTCAATAATATTTTATATATAATAGTATTATGCAGAGAATACATTCATCTCATACGAGTATTGAAATTTGGAGCTTTACCTATTCTTATTCCCGACGAAATTATTCTACTAGTTTTAGTTCATTAATTAAATACTCCCCGACTACATCTACTCCCATTTTGTGTACATAATTGTTAATATTTTGTTGTAAAAATTTAATGATTTTTTCAGAAACTTTATCACAAACTGACTTACATTCTAAGAATTCATTATGTAAAATCAACTCACAAGAAGCATTTACTTTAGTACATAATTTTTTTAATTGTAAAGAGATACCCTCTGCAGGAAGAGTAGTAAAGTTATCCCAACTATCCCTAAAACCAGAGATTTGACTCGGAGATGTATTTTCCAACAATTCTTTTAAACTACCGTCTGATAAACTCCTATTAACCCGATCGGTTATATGGTTTAATTCTTTTTTGGCTTCCAGTTGGCAAAGAAAGACATAATATTTTAATAATTCTTCAGCTTCTTTAGTTTTCTTGGAATCAACAATTGTCCATCCATTCGTCTTTTTACAACTTAACTCTTTCTTTTCAGGATTCGAAAAATTAGTGGGGTAAATCCAACATTGCGGTGGTTTAATTCCTGAATTATGGACAAGGCAACCATTTATCTTCTCATCATATAAAAAACATTTTCCTTTCTTTTCATCAAACCTTAACTTAAAACTAAAAACATCGCTTCTGATAAAATCACTCTTAATAGCATAACCCCGTTTAATATATTCTTTTACTAAGATTTTGGGGATATCAATCTTAATTGAACAACAATCACCCTTACATATATCTAAACAATTTGGACCAGTAATTGCCTCCTTCATTAAAATATTGAATTTTTTAACTATTTCCCAAAATTTGTCGTCGACCACAGTATTACTCAATAACTTTATTATTATCTCTAATCCTTAAGAATGATTATCATTTAAAATTCATCATATAAGGATGTATGGAAATACAAGATTTTAAATTGACTCACTTTATTATTTAGTAAATTTTGATAACAAATTTTGTAGATTTTTCAAAATCAAAATAATAAAAAACGAGTAAAAGTAGAATGTCCGAAAACCTAGTAATTATAGATATAACTGATTTCGAATTTATAACTCTCGATGGCTCACAAAACCTTAAAGATATATCCGGAAACGGAACGCTGGTTGTGAAGAATCCAACACAAAGAAGTAGATTATGGAATCTTATATGTAATGTTAAGGAAAATGTAAACACTTCTATAGAAGCGAAAGAACTTACAGTAGGAACATTAAATCCTGCTCAAGACTTCACAAAAGAATATGAAATCAAGGATCTTAAAAGATCATCCTTAAAAGTCGAAGAGATTTTTGATACTGATAAATCTGATTCAGGTAAAGTAAATAATGCATTTCTTTATAAAACTGATAACAAATGTAGTTTGAAACTTACATTAACTAATCCTTTGAATTTACCCGTCTTAGAGATAAAAGTTAAAAGGGACATGCCCGAATTTATTCAAGAAATTGAAATGAGAGATCCAAGTAGTGGGGAAGCTAGCTTAAAAGAAGAAGAAGGAAAGCGAATTCTTTACTGGGAGTTAACCTCTTTGGATGCAGAAAACAAGGCAGAACTTGAAATTTTCTTTACAGCTAATATTAAAGAATTATCTTCTCAAGAGATTGGTAAGTTAACTGTAAATTATCTTATAAATAATTATAAATTAACAATGATGAATCCTGAAGTCAGAGGACTAACAGATTCAATGAGTGGAATCGATAGAGACGAAGGGACTCAACCTGGAGCATGGGATTGTAATGTGGAATTTATTAATGAATCTGGATTCCAAGTTAAACTTGAAGATGTGAAAGTATCGCAAACAATTACGACAGGAGTAGAAACAGTGGTTTCTCAAACTCCAGATAGAGTCTTAAATCCAGATGAGTCATGGGATTTCGATTTTCAAGTTGAGGCTAAAGATGTACCAGAACTTAGCTCTGAAATTGGATCTACTCCTTTATTTGTGGTGATTCCAAGAGTGGTCGGTGAAATCGTAAAAGAATCTACTATTTACGATGTATTAAGTGCTACAATTGATAAAAATATTAATCCTCCTGAGGTAGATGCTTATGCTAATACTGATATGTCAATTACAAATACGATTGTAAACGATGGATCTTCTGCAGTTGATAAGTTTTTCTTATCAGACGAAACTCCTCCTGATTTTATTCCTCCTTCTGTAAAAGATATAAAAATTCTTTTAGGGGATATAGATATAAGTTCACGAGAGGAATTTGTACAAAAAATTTTGATAGATCCTAGCGATCAGGATTTTTCTCATAAGCATCAAATATATGTAGAATTGCATAATCTTGCAAATGAATTTCTTCCGGGAAAACAAATGGTGATATCATATCCACTTCTAGCAAGAAATCCTAGACCCCCTACTGAAACAAAGTACATGACTCCAGTGAAAATTGATATTAACAGTCCAGTAGAAGGTAAATCTTATATTAGAAGCCCTGATGAAGAGCCAGAGCTTAAAGTAAGATATGTAAAGCGTAAGTTAAAAACTCTTAAAAGTATCAAACCAGGACTTAGTGAAGGAGAGTTTAGTATTGGTGTAAGAGTTCAAAATAAAGGAGATGTAGAATTGGAAAACGTGTTAGTCAAAGACATTATTCCTACTGGTTTTAATCTCACAGAATTTACACCCCCTGTTGATGCCACCCATGAAGTAGTACAAGTAGGAGATTTATCTGAATTACATGTAAAAGTTCCTGAGATAAAAGGAGGTTCATCAGTAAGTATTAATTACAACTGCTCTGGCTCAGGTGATTATCCTCGATCTGAGCCTGTGATAATCGTTTTAGGTAGAGGTGGAGGTGAAACAACTGGATCTTCTGAAACACCTCAAGCAATGGCCGAATCTCAAAAAGCTCATGTAGTTGACTCTCAAGCGGGTAAAATACATGATACGTTTATTGAAATATATAAAGCTGTTGATCGAGCACCCACTGGTGAAGTTTTAGGTGATATCTTAGAAAAACGAAGAGACGAGTTTCCACCCGGGCCTATACTTCACCAGTTATTAGCATTTGCTAAAGAAATGAGAGCTCTTGGGGATAAGATTATTGTAGGTTCTTTGAGAGACGAAGTAATGATAAAATTACAGAGTTTTAAAAGTAAATATGCCTAATTTTTCTTAATTTTTCTTCTATTTTTTTCTAATTTAGTTATTAAATGTAATTAATCATAATTTGACTCTATTGGAAAATGTTGAGTTAAAAAAAAAAACTTATTTCATACAATATAGTTTAATTAATTAGTAGTAAAAAAATATTAAATTTGTAATTGTTAAGATGATAATTGAATTAACACTTAGCCTATTTTTTACATTCATTTCAAGTCTTATTATATACTGGGTAATACATTTAAAAGTGGAGGATAAGAACAAAAAAGTAGTTAAAATCTTTTATAACTTTCATTCTGTAATCTGGGCTTTCACTTTAATAACAATTCCTATTATAAATTCAAGTTTTTTAAGATTTTTTCTTCCCGAAAATATTAGTTATTTCAAGGATTATTGGATATTGTTTGCTCTCTTGGGTATTGTATTCATCATATTAGGTATTAACTTTGCTAGAAGAGCTAGTAAACTAAAAAAAAATAAGCTTAAAAATGAAAATAATTCCAACTTGATAACATCTGGAGTTTTTAGAATTATTAGACATCCAAATTACTCTGCATGGATAATAATATTTTTTGGAATAGCTTTAATATCTGATTCACTTGTTTCTTTAATTTTCTGTCCTATTGTTTTATTACTATTGGAGATTCATGCTTCAATTGAAGAAAAACTAGTTTTAAAACCAAGATATGGCAATAATTATGATATTTTCAAGGAAAAATCACCTTCTCGCATTATTCCCACACCTTTGAACCTTTTACTAGTAATAATTGCGATGATAATAGTATATGTTGGATTTCTAAACATCTCTTAAAATCCAAACCTTACAAGATATAAAAAAGATGTGAAAGTAAATGAGTAAATTACATAAGATTAACAATGTTGCAATAGTCGGGGCTGGTATAATGGGTAGTGGAATTGCCCAAGTTGCTCTACTAAGTGGTTATCAGAAAGTTGCGCTTATTGATGTGAGTGAAAAAGTTCTCATGAAAGCAAAAGAATCAATCCAGCTTTGGATTCAGTTTCTCAATACTGAGGAAAAATTTAATGAATTAATCGCTAACGATTATGTCATGCAAAATGTTATGAAAAATACAACTTTTGAAAAAATTAGGAATTCATTTAAATCTGTAGGGATCTTGGCTGAAAATTTTACTGTAGATGAAATCATTGATCGGTTAATCTGTGAGGTTAATCTTAAAAATGCTGTTTCAGATTCCGATTTTATTATTGAAGCGGTGCCCGAGAATTTAGATCTGAAAATCGAGATATTCAAGAAATTAGGAGAATACTCTCCTTCTCATGCAATTTTAGCTTCAAATACCTCGACAATCAGTCCATCAAAACTCGGTCAAAGTACAAATAGACCGAATAAAGTAATAGGAATGCATTTTCATGGATCTTTTCCCATTAGGGGGCGTCTAATTGAAATTACTGGTGGGAACAGAACGACTGAAGAAGCTTTAAGTTTCGGATATCAAGTTGCTGAAAAATGTCCTTCTATAGCAGGTGATAGATTTACACTCCGTCTTAAAAAAGAAACCCCTGGATTTGTAGCTAATAGATTGACTCTTGCACGAGCAATTCATTTAAACTGGATTTTAGATAACGCAGATTTACAAGAAATCTCAATAGATCAATTATTAGCAGGGGGTTTACGATTGATAGGCTTAGATATTGTTGGTTTAGACACAATCTATAATACATGGAAATATTTAGAGGAAAATCTATCTCCCGATTTTGCCCCAGGAGAAGTAATAACAACCTTAGTT
Source organism: Promethearchaeota archaeon (assembly GCA_019894975.1). Classification (GTDB taxonomy): domain Archaea; phylum Asgardarchaeota; class Lokiarchaeia; order Sigyniarchaeales; family SOKP01; genus Loki-b32. Next base: position 32,724 of record JAGXNO010000032.1, read on the forward strand.
CGGAAAGGTCATTTGGGAAAGAAAACAGGAAAGGGCTTCTTTGAATGGAAAGAAGGTAAACCTATTATTAAAGAAGTTCTCGTGGATGATTCGACGAAGGAATTTTTGACCGTAAATAGGGATAAAAATCTTGCATTGGCAATAAGAATGAATGAGGCTTGTCGTTTAATAGAGGAAGGTGTTATAAAGGGATACGGAACCATTAATAAAGTTGATATTATTGGAGACAACCGACAAGAAACATTTGTGTTAGGTTGGGAGAAATATAAAAAATGGTCTGAGATTTTAGAAAATTTCGCTCAAAAACTAGGGAAGCCATATCTAAAACCATGTGATATGATGAAATTTGGCAGATTTAAAGATTTTCCTTGAAGTTGAGATAATTTACGGAAAAATAACTTCAAATTTGTGGAATGATTTGAAATATAGGAAGAAATTATAATATATTTCTCAAAGAAATAAGAACTTTAATAAACCGATTCAATTCTACTTTTTTCCTTTGTTACGAAACTTAATAAAACATTAATTTCTTCAATTTGTTTGTTTAATATTGAAATCTTCTGTTCAATCATGTCAGAATTAGATAATCCCTTCTTTTCTAACTCTTTTCTAATTATTACGTAAGACCTTATCTGGTTGATTGTTTGTTGCATTTTCTTTAGTTTTATTTCAAAATTCCTTTTATAAATTTTAAGTTTTTCAAAGACAAGTTCAATTTGATCTAGAATCTTAAAACATTCATCAATGTTCTCTTCCTTTTTTAAAATTTGTATATTTTCTATAACATCTTTTAAAATTGATAATATAATTTCGCGATTTTGCATTTCTACGGGTTTCTTTATAACAATTTGTTCTGGAATTATCTTGTCAAGAATATTTTTCGCATATTTTATTTCTATTTTTTTGTTTAGCATCCCCAAAGAATTAGGTTCAGATTTACTGGCGATTGTCTTATTTGAGATCTCAAACTCATCTAAGTCTGTTATCAATTCTAACTCATCTATTTCAAGTTGAGTTATTAAAGGCGAAAATTTTACTTGTAATTGTCGGTTACCATAAAACTCATCATTTTGTCTTAGTATCTGAGTATAAGTTTGGACAAAATCCTGTCCAATAGGTGCGAAAAGTACACCTCCATCCCTATCCAGTTGTTTTAGCAAAGGAAATATTTTTGTTTGTTCAATGGCACCAGTTACTAATATTTTTTGCCACGGGCTTAAATCGGGCATCCCGTTTAGAGGATTTTTCACAATAATGTTAATGTTATTATCCAAATTTAATTTCTTAAGGTTTTCGGCTGTTAGTTTAGCAATTTCAGAGTTAGCTTCAAGAATAACAATTTTACCTTTCGGTGCTAACTGATGTGCTAAAGCAGATATATAACCTGATTTAGCACCTAGAATAAGAAGATCGTCATTTGCTTTTAGTGCTAATCCTTGAAGCATAATTGTGATCATATGAGGTGCAGAAATCGTACGGTAACTTTGGGGATTATGTTCATCATAATAAAAGAGATTTGGTTTATCTTCATAAAGCTGTACCATGTTTTTCAACTTACCAGGAATAAATTTCTCAAGTGGAATTTCCATAAAAGCTTTTATTAACCGTTTATCTTTCAGGATTTCATTTACAACTAACGTATCCAATAAGCGTTTTTTCTTATTCTTTAACGTTTCCTTAAATGATTCGTCTCTGTTCAAATTTATCAACCTATGATCTTAAAAGAATAATATAAAAGTAAATTATTATATTTTGCCATAATATTTTTTAACACTTTAGTTCAATTCTAACTTAGTATGGATACGAATATATGTTTTTCTTGGATATCGAACCTCTAAAATTGGCTAAAATTACAGTTGTACTAATTTTCATAAATGTATGCTGTTTTTTGATTTTCAATTTAATTTTACAAGAAAATTTTATTTTATTCTTAATCCAAATTAATCGAAAGTTTTTTTTTTTTATTTCTTAAGGCAATCTCCATTGAAAAATCTTTTGCACAGAATGTGTTTATAGAACAAACGTCACATTTAGGATGATTAGGTAAACAAATTTGTTGTCCAAATCTAACTAATACTCTATTGAGACGAATCCATTCAATTTTTGGAATAATTTTTTTAAGTTCTTCCTCCGTTTGGTTAGGGCGAGTTGTCTTTATCCAACCTAACCTGTTCGGTATACGATGCACATGTGTATCTACCGGAATTGCGGGGATCTTAAAGGCGTAGACTAAAACACAATTAGCCGTTTTAGTACCTACACCAGGTAAATTTATTAAATCCTCAAAATCTTTGGGAACTTGACTATTATATTCTTCAAGTATGATTCTCGATACTTCTCTTACACGGGCGGCTTTAACTTTGTAAAATCCAGATACTCTAATAAGATCTTCAATTACCTCTATTTCTTCTTCAGCTATCAACTTCGGTGTATAATGGTTTTTAAACAGTCTTTCAGTTGCCAGCTTTGTATTTGAATCTCTAGTTCTTGCTGATAATATAGTAGAGATTAAAATTTTGAAAGGGTCTTGTTTATTATCAGCTAATTCATCTAAATGTGCTGATCCCTCCAAAATATCCTCTATTTCGTCTAAAATCTCTCTATAATTCATATTAACTCTTTTTTTCAAAAACAAAAATCTTTCTTTTTATGACTTGTCCTTTTTTGGCATCTATTAAGGCTTTATGAGGATTCTTAAGAAAATGAAGTTTTGGATTTGATTTATTGAAAAATCTATTCGAGTCGATTACCGGTACTTGACTAAAACCATTTTCCATTGCGATTTTTTCAATATTTAATTGAATATCACTTCCATCCATAGTGCTAATAATTGGGGCAATAAAACAGATTCTTCCCGTATCCTTCAGTAATTTGTAGGATTCTCTAAAGAATCGATTATATAAGGGTTCCAATTTTGTATATATAATTTCTTTAGCTTGTAGATAGTAAGGTTTTTCTAGAAAAAAGGGACCTAATTCTGGTTCAGTGCAAATCCCATCAAAAAAATTCTTCTCAAAACGGGTTGAAATTTCTTCTACATTTGCAATAAATATTCTTTCGTTTACAAATAGAGGAACATCTTCTTCTAATTCTTCTAATAACCAATTAAAATTTCGTTTGGAATTTTTAACCTTTATTTCATCAATATCTGACCCATAGATTTGGAAATCTTGTACAAGGGCAAATAACATAATTGTACCATTTCCCAAAAATGGATCAAGGATTTTCATATGTTCTCTATTTTCAAATAGATTTAAGAAATTCAACATTATTAATGCTAATTTGGGGGGGATACTGCTTTTAAATTCTTTATACGGGCGTTCTTCATCAATTTTTTTTTTGAAATTCGGATTATCTACAGTAAAGGTTCTGGCAACGTAAACTCCTTCTTCTGTGAATCCAAAAATGATTTCTGCTCGGTTTTCAGTGAGAAGGTCATATTTAATAACAACATGTGGAAAAATTGGATTTAGATTGCCTGATTTTAGATTTTTTTCTGGATATTTATAGTATAAAGCTTTTGTAGCTCCTTTTTCTTTTAAAATTTCCATCAAAGATTTATTAAGGAAAGGTAAAAAATGCTTCACTAAAACTTTAGGATAGTATTCATCATCATAAAGATTTGGGTAAATTGATATACAGTAAAACATACTTTCATATATTTTAGGGAAAATCTGTTCTTTCCCGATAAGAAGTTTATCAATTATATTTATTATCTCTTTTCGGGTTCTTTCTACTTCTTTGTATTTTTCAATATTAAAAGGAAAAGCGTTAAGAATAGTTTGAATATCAATAAAATTAAAAATTTTTCCAATTTTTTGACATCCTCCCAAAGTAAATTGTATTTCCATTAAATCATTGATATAATATTGCTTTTTATGTAATTCTTCAAATTCAACTACAGCGATATTTGCTGAATAATCAATGATTTTCCCCTTATGTTGAGAATACTTGAGATAATTGTCGAGTTCTGCGAGTGCTAGTTGCCAATTAGACCCTAATACAAAGATGAATCTGTCCATAAGGATTCAATTACTATTTATCTTATTAGTAAGAATGAGGACTCATTAATTTACTTTTCTTGTTTCTTTTCTAACCATTCTTTAAATGCGACTGTTGCGTTCCCATGCCATACTGCTTTTTTGGGAAACACTTTCTCGAATTCTATTATATCTTCATTTGTGTAGCTTAAAGAAGATGTTGCATCTATTAATTCTTCTTCTTTATCTAAATCTATTGACATCTCAAAATGTTCTCCCGAGACTTCTTCTAAAGCGGTGATGATATCTACAAGATCTTCTTTTTTTCTTTCTATAATAGGGATCTTCTCAAGAATTTTTTCCTCACTTATTTCTTTATCAGCATCGACTCTTGCTTTTTCATAGGCTTTTCCTTTCTCCAATTTTTCTTTTCTTATTTTCTTAATTTCTTCTATAATTTCTAAGTAATTATCTTTAAAATATTTCAAGCTGACATTGATTAGATCTGAAATACCCTCCCATTTCTCCTCTTTAATTATTTTTTCTACCCAATAGAATAAATCCAGATTCAATTCAATTGTTACTGGTTTTCCCTCAGATTCTAAAGTTCCTGTTAACCAACTCAAAATATTAGCAATTAGAATATTATTATCTAAAGCATTAAATCCATATTCTCTCGCGAGAGAAGAAAAAATACTAATATTCCCAAATCCTACAACTTTTCCCGCATAATATTCAATCGCTACTAGTAGAGGAACTTTTGGGCTATCTTCCTCTATCCAGTCTTCTCCGTTATATAATTTATGCCAACTGTTCAATCCAGAAATAAGGATTCCATCAACTTTTACATTTTTCTCATCCTCAAGAAACTCTAAAACCTGAGTGGTGCATGAGCTTGAAAAGACGATTTTTTGTAGCTGTTCTGTTATCACATGAGGTTTAAAATTTGTGATAAGTGGTCTTTTTTGAAGATGAACGAAATTAACTGAATCATTAATTTCATCCGGTATAAATTCAAAACCGAAAGTTCGCGTTAGATCATTTAAGTTTGTATTATTTCCATAATCTCCCCCACTAGAACTTGTTATTAAAAGATTTCCTCCACCTTTTACATATTTTGTAAGGTTTTCTATTTCGGTGGGTTCCAAGTTTGTATTTTTTGGTGTTGATAGAATAATAGTTCTATATTTTCTTAATTCAGGAATAGAATTAAACCCTGATTCAATTTTTCCAATCTTATAACCAGATGTAAATAAAAATTGCGTGAAGTCAGCAAAACTAGATGATTCTAATGTTAAAATATTTCCATGGCTATAATCAAGACCAATTATTACTTCTCTTGTCAATTTAATTCATTTCCTTTACTATTGAATTCTGTAAAAAGAAAAAATCTCTTCATCTATCCCTTATAAGATATATTTCTTCTATTCCATAAATAAAATTATCTAATTTTTTAGTACAAATATATCTAGAACCACATGATATAAATTTGGACCATAGCTTTTAACTAGTCGAAATGACTTTAACTCACATGTATAATGTTGATCCTTTGCTACTGCATTGAAATCGTCAAATAGAGATATATGGTTTTCTTTTTCGACCACTCCTTCAAAATGGAATACACTACCCTCTTCTTTGGTTAATGTTAAAGCTTCTTTTATATAATTTAAAGGTGCAGGGAATACACCCATAATTACACGGTCTGCCCTTATGCCAGAGTCACTTAATTTCAAAACCTCTTCTTTGCAGTCACCATTTATGGCTACTATTTTTTCCTCTAAATGATTGATTTTAATGTTTCCAACCAAAGCATTGAAGGAATTTGGGTTAAGCTCTATACTATAAATCTTATCAACACTAGAATGCTTTCCAATAGGTAATGAAAAATAACCAATACCCGCAAACATGTCTACAATAATCTCACCCTCCTTTACAAAAGTTGCTAGTGTTTTCCTTTCCTTTAGATTTCCTTTACTAAACATGATTTTAGTTATGTCAAATCGATAAGTTATTCCATGTTCTTTATGGTCAACAATAGGATCGTCTACTCCCGCTAAAAACTCTATATTTTCTGGTTCTCTAAACTCACCTGTAATCTTACCCCTATTTATATAAACAGATTTTATACTTGGAAGTAATTCCATATATGCTTTACCAATTATTTCTTTTTTATTTAACAATTCAGGTTTTAACTTAAGAATAATCACATCCCCTAAAGTTTGAAAACCACGTGGAAGAATAGATAATTCTGAAACTGTTAATAAATTGGCTAACTTATCAGCTATTTTTTTTTTAAATTTCATAAGTTTTGGGTATTTTAGTGAAATATTTATTTGTCTATTATTTTGAATAACTACATTTAATTTTTTTCTCCTTCTTATCACCTTACATTAATAAAAAGTCTTTTAATGCTGAAATTGTCTGTTATAATGATACAATCTAATAGTAAATCAAGTTAAATTATTATAGTATAATAAATCAATCATAATATACTAACAATATTTTTATCTTAATTCAATAATATTGAAATAAGATTCATTTAAGAAGTGAATAAAAATGCCGAGTTTAGATGATTTTATAGTTGACGAAAATAAAGTTTGGTTCACTGAAGGCTATTGGCCAGAAGGCGTCCCAAAACAATTAAAAGATGTTGATGGAGTAAAAATCACTCCAATGTGGGAAGGCTATCTCCATTCAGCGGAATATTATGGGACGTTGGATAATGATATCTGTGTGTTTGTCTATAAGTCATACATGGAACGAGTGAAACTGAAAACTCTTTTTGAATATGCTAAAAGGTTTGGAACTTATCTTTCCGATAATTTAGGAGTAAAACAAGGGGATGTTGTTGCGATTGATGTACCTAATTCCATCAACTTTGTCGTTGCTTATATGGGTTGCCAATATATTGGTGCGATCGCACAGGGCATTAACATGACATATAAATCAATGGAACTTTTACATTCTTTAAAAATGACAGATGCAAAGGTTTTTGTTATGATGGATATGCTCTATATCGCAGGTCCCAAAGATGTATTACCTCAAACAAACGTAAAACATGTAATTCCTACAAATTTTGTAGATTTCTTAACTGCAGATCAAGAGACTATTGAAGGATTAGGAATTCCAAGCGGTAAAGATAGTATCCCTGACGAGACCGAACATTACAAAGTACATTGGATGAAAGATATTATCAAAAATACAGAACCTAAAGAAATAAAAGTTGAGATTGATCCTTGGACGACTCCTGCTGTGTATCTAATGACTGGTGGTACTACCGGATTACCTAAAGTAGCAATGCTTAGTCATGCGAATTTGGTTGCTAACATCTATATGGTTAAAGAGTGGGTAAACTAAAACTCTATACGATTTTAGTCTCAAAAATCTTAAACCAGGGATGATTACCATTGGAAGTATCCCATTTTTCCACAGCTTTGGGATGACTTGCGTCATGAATGGTGCTTTAAGTTTAGGTATGCAGATGATTCTTTTTCCAAGACCTCCTACTGATGATTTATTATGTGAAACAATAAATAAGTTGGACGCTCCTCAGGGAATCATGTATACTGGGGTAGAAATGCTATTCAAAAGGCTGACAGAATTTGTAGATAGCGTGGGTGTAGAAAAGTTTAAGGAGAAATATGATTTCTGGAAAAAACTCAAATATTGTACATCCGGGGCAGGACCCTTACATGATTATGTGAGAGTTCCGTTTGAAGAAATCTTTTGTCCAATAAGGGTTGGTTATGGTTTGACAGAAACCTCTCCTATTCATAGTGTAGCACCTTTCTGGGGACCAACTAAAACGGGAAAGTTAGGACTACCGATGCCAGGTGCAGACTGGGCTATATTCGATTCGGAGAATTTTGAAGCAGGACCTATTTGTGACGGAACTAAGGAAAAAGGTGGTTTTGGACCCGATAACATTGGTGAGATTTGCATTGCTGGTCCACATGTAATGATGGGTTACTTAGGAACTCAGAAAGAACAAGAAGATAACTTGAAAATGTGGAATGGACAAAGGTGGCTATTAACAGGTGATATAGGATTTATGGATGAACAGGGGTGGGTTGAGATAATGGATAGGAAGAAGTCTTTAATAAAGGTTTCTGGTCATTCAGTCTTCCCAAAAGAAGTAGAGGAGTTGCTTGGTCATCATGAAATGATTGATGAAGTTGCCGTAGCTGGTCTCCCAGATGAGATGACAGGAGAAGCTGTAAAAGCATGGATAACTCTCAAGAAGGGCTTTAAAGCGGGAAAGGATATTGAAAGTGAAACATTAAAAGAATGGGCAAGAGAGAACATGGCTAAATGGAAAAGCCCAAAGTATATTGAATTTGTCCGAAAGCTACCCGTCAGCATGACTGGAAAGGTTCAGAGAAGAGAACTTCAAGAAAAAGATATGGCTAAACTAGACGAAGGAAAAGAGATTAAAGGTTAGTCAGTTTTAATTTTCTATTTTTTATATTATTTTTTTTATATTTTTAACTGTTAATAATAGCAGCATTTATTAATTCACTTAATTCTACACTTTTCTTTTTACCATGGCTCTTGTCATCTGCCATTGTAAGTGAAAATATATAACCATCTCTAGTTTCAATTATTACAGTGTAGATTTTTCTTTGCTTAAAACTATAAGCTTTTTTAACTTTAGTTAGGGGGATTTGGTAATCTTTATGGAAATCATCAACGGAGGTTCCTATTTCTGTCAATGAGATTTTTGACTTTTTAACAAGGGAGATCTCTTGATCAGTTAACAGAATCTTTCCATATTGCATATTTAATTGCCAATCTTTTCCCACTTCTCCTTCACAGAAATATCCTTCTGAAACATAGAGTATATTCATAATTCTCACATTATTATTGTTAAATTGTTATATGATTATATTCGATATTTTATTTTTAGTCTATCTAATTGTCGTTCTACTAAAATTTTTAAGGGCAAAACTAGTTAGTTACCTTAAAGACCATGAAATAAAAGGTTTAAGTAATATAATAGGATTTTTAAAAAAAAAAAATGAAGGTTTGATAAAAATGTCGTTACAAAAAACTAGAGATTTTATGCTTCAAGAAAAAATGATTTCTCTCAAGGATAAAGGCAAAATAATGAATCTGGATAAAGAAGTAATTGGAACATTTGCAGGGAAGTTAATAAAAATTGGTAACACTTACAGAATAAGGGATCTTGACGAAACTCCTGTACTAACAGTTCATGAAAAAGTGATATCAATGCGATCCAGTTATACTTTCTATGAAGGTGGTGAACAAGATGATGATAAGTATATTGGTAAATTAAAAAGGAAAATTGTTTCAGTAAAACCTAGTTATTGGTTTGAAGATCCAAAAGAGAATAAAGTCTTTACAATGAAGGGAAACATTTTTACCTTGAAATTCAAAATTCTAAAAGATAATAAGGTAGTTGCGGAAATACATAAAAAACTCTTTAAAAGCCTAATCAAGGGAACTTATGGAATAAAAATGTCACCTGATTTAGATGATGATTCTGCTATGTTAGTTTTAGGAATTGTCTTAATGCTCCATCATGAAAAAGAAGAGAATAGATAGTATATTTTTTTTATTTTTTTTTTAATTTGTGTTTCTTCAGTATTTAGCATAATTCCATATCTTTTCCAAACAATTTACTGGTCGATCCCAGAATTGGGAGACAAATCTTATGTAGACAGAAATACTAAAAGGAATAGCAAAGATTATAAATAACAAAATTTAAACCGTAATTAAAAAAAATTATATTACAAAATAAATAGAAAGTGATTATATGACAATAGAAACAAAAATTACCAAAATGTTTGGTATAAAGCACCCAATAGTATGTGCTCCTATGGGTCCCTTCTACACGACTGATATGTGCGTAGCAATTTCTGAAGCAGGAGGTTTGGGAATATTATCTCATACCACCGTTAAACGTGGACAAGATATTGGAGATGAAACAACAACCGCACGACTTGGTGCTGATGCAGTTGTTGCAATGAAAGAAAACATGGAATATGTCGTCGAACATACAGATAAACCTTTTGGATTTAATGTAAGAACGTCTAGAAATGAATTGCAAGCAGAAAAACTCTGTACAGAAATCCCAAAATTTATTTTAGAGAATCAAAGGATTCGGGAGCAGTGTGTATATGCCCTTACTAGTGCAGGATCATCTAAAACATTACCTGCGAGTAAATCCTTTCAAGAGCTAAAACAAAAGTCTGAAATCAAACATTTTCATGTCGCTCCCGCTTTATGGCTTGCTGATAAATGTGTTGCTTCTGGTGTAGATGGTATAGTAGTAACTGGTGGAGAAGGTGGAGGTCATCAATCTTATGAAAAAGTAAGTTCTCTTGTTTTACTTCAACAAGTCCAGAAAAAACATCCTGACGTCCCAAAAATTGCTTGTGGGGGCTTTGCGACTGGTCCGGGTTTAGCAGCAGCATTATCTGCAGGAGCTGACGCTATAGCTATGGGTTCTCGCTTTATAGCAAGCAAAGAAAGCGAATTTCATGAAAATTACAAGGGAGTTGTACCTCCTGCTAAAGCCCAAGATACTATTTTAGTTACAGGTGCTTTGGGACCAATCCGTTTATGGAGAAATGAGTATTCGTTACACCATGGACTTGTAGCAGATAAAAACGCGAAAATTGCTGAAGAAGAAAGACTAAGATCAATGTCTCGAGAAGACATGATAAAAGAATTTCTAGCGACATCTAATGCATATCTTGCTGCATATAGGGGAGATATAACTTCTGGGGCAGTACTCTTAGGACAAAGTATTGGTGTAATCGAAAGTATTGAAAGTTGTGCTGATATAATAAATGAAGTCGTCTCTGATGCTGAAAGCTTAATCAAGAACGTTGCTGCTGGTATTAAATAGAATTTTCATCTTTTTATTTTTTTTTCATTCAAATTTGTTCTTTCTTGAAAATATGTCCCAAAACTTAATTTAGGCTTAAAAAAAGAAAAAAAATCATTATTTATTCAACCTTTTATACGTTTTTCCCATAGTTTTATAAATATTTACATATTCTCTGAAAAGCTTATCATAAATATTCCTATTTTCTGGATTAGGAGTAAATTCTTTAGAAATCTCACAACAAGTTTGAATCTCATCCCATTTAAGATATCCTAGAGCCACTGAAGCGATATAAGCAGCACCACGAGCATTCGCTTGAATAGGATCTGTCACCTGTTTAATTTTTCTATCTAGAATATCCGCTATAATTTGGCACCAGATATCACTTTGAGCTCCTCCTCCAATCATGTTGAGTTCTGGTATAATATTGCCCTTTTTTGGAATTCCACGCTCCTTTACTACCCATTTTCTTATAAAACTCTCAATTGTGGCTAGCAACCATTTTATATTATACCCAACACCTTCGAATATCGCTCGAATTATATGCTCTCTTGACATTTCAAAAGATAAATTATATAAACCTCCACGAATGGTTGCATCATCTACGGGTGATCTTTCACCTATAAGCCAAGGAGTAAAAATCAGATTATTTGAGCCTGCAGGAACTTTTTCAACAATTTGATCGAAAATCTTATATACATCTGGTACCGCTTCTTCTTTTAATAATTCATCTTTATGATAAAGAATCTTATCTCTCAGAAAAGATAGAGCCCCTCCTGCTATGTTTTGTTCATTTCCTACCATGTATCTTCCAGGAATAGCTGAGGGTATAGCACCTAAGTTATGAAATATATCCGTTTTCTTATAGGGAATATGAGTAAAGATCCAATCACTTGTACCAATATATATATGAGCTTCGTAATCATTTACCGCACCAGAACCAATTGTGGCAGAATGTATATCTGGAGCACCCATGACCACCTGTGTATTTTTTTCCAAGCCCAATTCATCAGCTACTTCTTTTTTAAGTGGTCCTAAAACATCCGTACATTTCTTCAATTCAGGAAACTTGTTCTTATCGACCTTAAACATCTTCAATAGCTTTTTAGAATAATGGATGTTGTTTAGATCTCTCGTATCTGTCAGCCAATGAAGATGAATTGATGCAGTAGATGCCGCAAATTTCCCAGTTAATTTAAGATTAATATAATCTTGAGGTTCTAAAAATACAAACGTTTTTTCATATATATCTGGAAGTTCCTCTTTAATGACTAAGATATGGGCAATAGAATCTTTACCATGTTGAGCAGGTCCTCCTGCAGTTCTCTTTATTAAACTCAAAATTTTTCTTAAATTATAACCTGAGACTTTTAACAATCCTTTGTTGAATTTTTCTAAATGTTTTGCGCCTCTTGTATCCATCCAAATAATTGAGTTCATTAAATGATGACCATCTTTATCCACTGCAACGGTACCACTCCATTGACTAGAGTTGCATATTCCTACAATATTCTCGACTTTAACTCCACTATTATCAATAACTTTTTTAGCAGTTCTTTTAATAGCATCCCACCAATCATCTGGATTTTGTTCCACAATACCACCT
>JAGXNO010000033.1 GCA_019894975.1 Promethearchaeota archaeon
GCATTATATCCCCTTGGAACCTTATTTAGAAGTTATATTGTCGGTTTAGGGGGACGAGATGTTACAAGAGATGAATTTGATATAGCTAAGAAGAAAATGACTACGGTATCAGATATGAAAGGAAAGCTTTATATGTATTTAGGCGTAAGAGAAAGCAAATCGAATATTTTGGGGGTGGATGTGTAAAATGTCACAACCAGAGAGAAATGTTATTAAATTCGAAGATATTTTGGCAAGAGACGGAAAAAGTAATGTATTATTTTTGAATTATGATAATGAAGCATTCATGAACACAGGTATTCAAGAAAGTGGTGGAACTCCACCTTTCGCTTCAACAACAACGGGTCCAGCAGGCGAGAAAATACCGGGCAAGGTAGGTGTGAAGCAGGACCTTGTGACACCCTTCGCTTTCTTTGGCTCAAATTCATTATTTTTGGCAACTGCAAATCCTGCTTATCCAAATGATTTTATGGGAAAAATAGCCGATGCTTTAAAATCAAACGGATCAGCATTTATTCAATCATTTTCTGATTGTATGAGAGGTTGGAGACATGCTTCAGAAGATGCTGTAAAGATATCGAAACTAGCAACTGATTGTGGTTATTGGCCTTTGTATACAATACGTGTGAAGGATGGTATGCCTACTTTTTCATATTATCGAGGATTAGACATTGATAAAGATAAATTTGTTGAGTACCTAAGATCTATGGGTCGATTTAGACATCTTTTTAAACCGAAATTTATGGAAAAAGAAATTGACGATATAATTTATTATACAGAGCAAAGGAATAACAAATTGAAGAAACTAATCAAGACTTTTGGAACAGATAAACCAATTGATCTTTATAGAGTTAATCGTAAATCTTTAGAACCCCAATCACACTTGTTCCCAGGACACGGTCTTTGTCCTGGATGTGGTGCGGGGATGGTTCTAAATCAAATGGCTACAGCTGCTCAAGCAGTTACGGGAAATAATATAATTTATGTAAATAATACATCTTGCGCAGAAGTATCTACATCTAAAGACAATGTAACTTCTTGGAGAGTTCCCTGGGTTCATCATCTTTTTGAATCAGGAGCTACAGTTGCAGAAGCGATAAGTACGGCCTATAAAATCCGTAAAACTAAAGGGCAATTTACTGGTGAAGTTCCTTATGTTATTCATATAGGAGGTGATGGCTCAACATATGATATTGGGTTTCAATTTCTTAAAGCTGCTATAATTAGAACAAGTACTATGGTTGAAATGAATATATACTTAAAAGAACAGAAGTAATTTTTTCAATATCGTTTATTTCTTTTATTTTTCTTTTTTTAATGAAAATTTATATCGAATAATAATAAAACAAATCTCGGTAAGATGTTGATATAAAACAACTCGTCGTCCTTAACTGTAATTTTTAATATCTGTATTAAGAAGCAAACATTAATATATTGTATTATATAATGCTGAATATGAATTAAGGGTGAGATAAAAAATATAGTAAATGACAACTTCTTAGAAGAATTAAAAGAAGTGTATCACATCTACAAAAAAGGGAATTATACTTTTGAAAAATACGAAACAGGAATACAGATTGAGAAAGCCTATTTGAATGGAAAAGTCTTTGTGTTAAAAGGGGGAAGTAGACTTATCTGGAATCTCTCTATAATATCATCAATTCTAAGTGTTCTCTGGTGTATTCCCATTGTTTTGGGCAGTGTTGGCATCGCACGAGGAGAATTAAATGCCGTACCTATACCCTTCATGTTATTTGTTTTTATTTTTATTGGGATTATTCTCTTTGTCCCAACGTTATTCCTATTCTTATGTAATAGGTGGTTTCTTGTTATTAGTCCTTCAGGAGTCTATTATCGAAGAAATATTAAAACAGGTGCCTTTCAATGGAAGGATGTGACCGATCTTGAAGGAGGTTTGAAAACTATAAAAACAAGAGGAATACCTAAACCACCAGAGGTTCCAACCGCCCAAGTAATTATTTATCTGTCTAATGGTCAACGCGTCGGCTTCAAGTCAATTGCCTTCCGAAATAAAGAATTTTTGAGAATAATGCAAAGGGTCTTGTTTGTACGTCTTTTTCAAATTTACTCTAGGATTGGAATACCTTCAGTCCTTTAATCTTTTCATGTCTATGAATATTGAATATGATCTCAGAGATTCAAGGAGAATAAGTTTTTATAATTGTGAGATTAAATCTCAGTAATGCTTTATTTTTTTAAAATATTAAATTTCATAATTAGATTGTTTGGTGACTATTTTGGATTTAGGTTTTAATTCATTAGCAAATTTAGCAAAAATCAAAAAGAATGTTAAAAGAAAACGAATTTCTAGCTACGATGTATCCGGTGCAAATATTGACGCGGTACCTATAGACAGTATGCAGAAATATGAGATTTGTAATCTTAGTGGTGCTGGAATTATTAAACACATTTGGATGACTCTTGCATCAAAAAGTCCAAATTACTTAAGAGAGATTTTAATAAGAATGTGGTGGGATGGTGAAGAAAATCCTTCTGTTGAATGCCCAATTGGTGATTTCTTTGGAGTCGGTCATGGAAAAACCGTGAACTTTTGGAGTTTACCATTATCAATGGGACCTCAAGATGGAAAAGGATTCAACTGTTTTTTCCCAATGCCTTTCTCTAAGAGTGTCAGAATCGAAATCGAGAATGAAAGTGATGAAATATTAATATGTTATTTCTATATTGATTATGAAGAATATGATGAAATAGATACCACTTTTGGGAGATTTCATGCCTTCTGGAATAGATCGAACCCATGTGAAGGTCAGGATTACGAGTATCTAAAGAAGAAAAATTTAAAAGCAGAAAGATTTACTAGAAAAAATCCAAGTCATGAAAGTGATTATTTAATCTTAGAGACTGAAGGAGAAGGTCATTATGTTGGGTGTCATTTAGATATTCATAATTTATTTGAGACTGAAAGATTCAATTGGCCTGGTGAAGGAGATGATTATATCGAAATTGATGATGCGGAAATAAAGCTCTATGGAACTGGAACTGAAGATTATTTTTGTACTGCATGGAGTCCGTTTGAATATTATTGTTCACCTTACTTTGGGATAACTCTTCCAGGTGGAAAGAATTGGAGTGGTAAAATATCATACTATCGGTATCATATTGAAGATCCTATCTATTTTCACAAAAATATTAAGGTAAAAATAGAACACGGACACGCAAATCAACGTTCAGATGATTTCTCATCAACAGCATATTGGTATCAAGCAGAACCTCACAAAAAGTTCAAATCCATACTACCTGTAGATAAAAGATTACCAAGAGAAACACCCAAAGATATAAAATAAGGTGAAATTATAACAAACCCAATTATTTCTCTATTATTTTTTATTTGAAATAAAATATTCTACCCTATCTAACCATTCATTCACTAAAGAATTAAATAACTTTTCTTGCTCAATCTGTAAGATATGGCCAGCTTTATCTAATACGGCAAATGTAGCTCTTGGGTAAGATTCAATTAGTTTCCAGGCGTCTTGATAACCTACGACAGAATCTTGTCTACCCAACAAAAATAACACAGGTTTATTAAACTCACTTATTTGTTCATCTATATCTTTTGAAAACGCATAACCGGTTTTACGTGTTTTATTCACGAATTCATTGTCAGCTATATATATTCCAGACATACCTTCCTCATTTGCTCTTTCCCAAACTTTTTTAGTGAGAACTGTCGACACATCTTTAAATATTTCAGATTCAAAAGGATTTAATTTCGCAATCAGGTTTGGATCCTCAATTAAAATATTAGGACTAGGTACACTCCTTTCATTTTCGTTAGGTATGATGAGGGGGACAAGAAATAGAACTCCATCAATTAAATCGTTCATTTCATTAATTAAACCTCTTGCCAAGTAACTCCCATAGGATTCACTGACAATGATAAAATTCTGGTTGGGAATGATTTTATCTACAAACTCTATTACAATCTTAAGAAAATCATCTGTGCTTTTGATCCATTTTTCACTTTTAGTCTTTCCCATTCCAGGCAAATCAAAATAAATTCTTTTATAATTCTTTCTCATTTCAAGAATCGGTTCCATACACCCTTTCATAATTCGATGGTCTACAGGTCGTCCATGAATCATTAAAATTGGATATCCCTCACCATAAATTTCGTAGTAAATTTTAGCATTTTCAAGGATACATTCCATAATTTTCACTCTAAAAATATAATTATTCAAGAGCTTCAGTAATAGCCGCTCTTGCGAGCATTCTAGTAGAATCCAAAACGGGTAACGGGCAATCATCTGGATTAACCAATAATGGGATTTCAGTACAGCCTAAAACGACTGCGTTACAATCTTTTTCTTTTAGTTTTTGAATTACTTTATTGAAGTATAATCTAGATTTTTCAGTAAAATTACCATTCACAAGTTCTTCAAATATAATCCTATTTATCCTATCTCTATCTTTTTCTTCCGGGATTTCACAGGTAATCCTGTATTTTTTAAGAGCTTCAGAATATACAGGAGATGTCATGAGATAGTTCGTTCCCAAAATTCCAAGATTTTTAAACTTTCTCTGCTTCGCTCCTTCTCCTACTACGTCTGCTATATGTAGCCAAGGGATGGGTGATTTAGATATCATTAGATCATATGCTTGATGTATAGTGTTATCAGGGCAAATCGCAAAATCAGCCCCGGCCTTTGCTACAATTTCTGTAGAAGTAAGCATTAATTCTGCTACTTCTTCCCAATTTCCATTCCAGATGTGTTGCATATAATCAGAAAAAGGTGGAGTATGCATTGTTATCTCTGGATGCCTATATTTAAACAATTTCTCTTGAGCTTCAATACATATCGTAGTATAACATAAAGCAGCCCCTTCAGCACTACAAGCAACAATTCCAATATGTTTTACCATTTTTTACACTTCGTACCAATAAATTTTTTTATTTTTATTATAAACCTAACATTTTTCTTGCTTCGGATGGATCTGCTACATCTCGACGAACATGTTTACAAATATCAATATAATTTCTTATAATTTCAGCATTATTTTTTGCTCGTATATCTTTTTTAATGAAAGGGTAATCTTCCGTTCCTACTCTTATATTGCCACCGTGGGTAAGGACAAAAACTAAAAGCTTCATTTGATCTTCTCCCATTACACTAACAGTATGAATACTGTTAGAGGGCATGAATTTTTTTCTATACATATATTCTTGATAATTTGGGGGACTCCACAATCCCCCTGGCCAATTGAAGAATAAAGTTAAGATATGCGGATTTGACCATTCTAGTAATTTCTCTTTAATTAAATAATCTAAATTCCATGAGGATCCAGTATGCCATAATTCCCATTCAGGTTTTATATTAGCTTCTTTTAATTTCACACAATATTCTTCCAATTCCTTCATTGGATGTAAAACTTCGATAATTACTTGATCATAATGTTCAGTATGATGATTTAACATAACGGACATCATTTCAGGTTTAGAATCAAAATCTCCCTTTCTTTGAGAAATTGTCTCACTTGACATACCGGCTTGAATAATAATACCACACCTCTCGCGTATTTTTTTTACAGTCTCAATTTCTTCTCCACGAGGAAGGTGAATATGAGCAATCGCCGCTCCAGCTTCATAACATTCTACTACATCATCAATTAATTCTTCAGTAGTTTTTCCCCAATTTTTCACTTCAGGATATACCAAAGAATTTGCTGTTGTAGCAGTTATTATTATTTTTTGGTTTTCTTTCATAATTGCTTCTATAAATTCTTATGATGCCTTGTAGTATATAAGCTTTATATACCAAAAAAGCTAATTCTTTTTTAACTTGACTTCCTAACAAATTTGATATATAAAAATATTTGGAGGTTGCTTATATTTGCCAAAAGTGAAAGTTAATGATATAAATATGTATTATGAGGTTTACGGAGAGGGATTTCCACTTTTAATGATACGAGGATTATCCTCTGATGTATATCGTTGGCCTTTAAGATTAATTAAAGAGCTTTCAAAAAATTTTAAGGTAGTTCTATTCGATAATAGAGGAGCTGGTCGCACAGATAAACCTGATATCGAATATTCAATTAAGGCTATGGCTGACGATACAACTGGTTTAATGAAACGTTTGAATATAGAAAAAGCACATGTACTTGGTTATTCAATGGGAGGATCAATTGCTCAAGAAATCTCTCTAAGTTATCCTGAAAAAGTAGAGAAGCTTATATTATGCTCAACAGGATGTGGCGGCCCAGAGAGCATTCCAGCATCGGAGGAAGTAAGAGAAGGGCTAACTAGTACTCGAGAAGGATTATCAGATGATGAATTACTGCGAAATTGGCTTCCTGTATATTTCCCAAATAAGTTCATACAAAATAATCCCGATGAAGTGGAGGAATATATACGCAGATCCCTCTTAGCACCAATACCTCCATATGCCTATGCACGTCAATTGCAGGCAGTTATAAGTTTTCATTCATTTGAAAGACTAAAAGACATAAAATCTCCTACTTTAGTGATAAGTGGGAAGGAAGACATATTAGTTCCTCATGAAAACTCAATTCTATTGGCAGAAAACATACCTGGTGCCAAATTAACTTTGCTTGATAACCTGGGCCATGGACTTTTCACACCAGATCCAATGCTAATCGCAGAACTAATTATTGATTTTCTTATATAGTTTCAATTGTGTATCATACATACTCAATGGTAGCTGGGGGCTTAGGTGTTACATCGAAATAGATGTTTTTTGTTTTCGGATTTTCAAGTAATTGTAATTTTAGTTTATCTAATAATTCAAGTGGTAACCTAGTGACCGATGCCGTTCTAGCATCTCTACTATTAATAGATCTAATAATTACATCATATTTACCTGAAGAATTATTTCCTAATTCATAAAGAACTCTAGCAAATCCCTTTATTTTAGATGCTTTTTCTACAAGCTTATCATAATCCCATTCTCCTTTTTCGATGGAGGGAAGCTCATAAGTTCTACGTCCTTCCAGTAATCCAGTAACTTCTTGATTTTTAATGTTTTCACTTACTGCAGCAAATACTTGGAAAGGTTCTTGTTCTTCCTTATCATTGATGATCATTGTTTTTCCGTATTTACTCTTATAGTAATCCTCAACGTGAGATTCCACAAGATCATGAACTTTCTTCTCAAATTCTAAGTTTTCCATAGACACAGGACCGATAATTCTTGCAGATAAAGCAGGTCCTGGAAAGGCTTTTCTGAAAACAAGATCTTCGGGCATTTTAAGATAAGCAAGCACGTCACGCACTTCATGTTTAGTAAGACTAGCAACAGGTTGAATGGTTGCCTCAACTTCATATTCTATTTCTACATTATGCTGACTCTTTACAAAGCCAGTAATGTTTGCATCCTTTAAGGCAATTTCCTCTTCTAAAGTCATAGTTTCTTTTAAATCAGTAATTTTTACCCCAAAACTCTCTTCTATATCGGGAAGAATAGTTCCATCAGCGAGAAGATCACATTTTTCTTCTTTAATGACTCTACTAATGGTATCTGAATAAGCATCCTTGAATAGGTGTCTTTTTTTCTCAGCATCCCTTTCCCCTATTATTTTGGGGAGAAAAGTATCACGAATGTCTAAAATCACCACGTCTGGAAATAATTTTTTAATATATTCTCTCTCCTCAATACCTTTTATAATTCTCATGAGCCCGTGGTCGATGAACACAGGAATTGTGTTGATATTGGCCTCTTTAAGTAAAAGGTATGCTGCAGAGCTATCTATTCCTCCAGATAATGCGCAAAAAACCTTTTTATCGCTTGCGAATTTTTGTAAGAATTGGATTGCTGATTTAACAAACTTTTTCGGTTTTTTTGGCGGATTAATTAATCTATGATTTAACATAGAATAGTTTAATCCGATTCCTAAATTAAGTTTAGTTATTAAGTGGTTATGATTTCAATTTCTTCAGTCTTGATTATTAATAAATTCTTCGAGTTGGACAAAAATCCCATCTGGATCCCTAGCCGTAACGATTTTTATTAAATCTTTTCCTGGATTTTCAGGAGTTAGATCTGCAACTTAAGGAGGGCTAATAAATTCAACTCCCTTTGACTTTAGATGTTTATAAACTTTGTCAACGTCATCCACTTCAAGAGAGATCCGAGTGATCCCGACATTGTTTATTCTATCATAAGGCTTTCCAGTTGAAGGTGGATTAGTCCATTGAAGAAGATCAAGTAGCGTTGAATTTCTATCATAACCATAGCGGATAACCCAGCCTTTATATTCAGCTGTATCGCCTAATCCAAGAGCAATTCCAACACCTTCACTCTTGGTCCTTCTTTTAATAATAGCTGCCTTCTCTCTATTCCCGAGTAAATGTCCTCCTAACAGGTCTACATAGAATTCCAATGATTTTTCAAGGTCTGAACAAACCACGTTAAAATGAATTATCCTTTTTATAATTAAGGGGCTTTTTTTTTTCATTTTTTTTCAATCCCTTTGAGTTTTTTTTTAATTATAATCAACTTAATTCATTTAAAAAAATATTCCTTTAGAAGATTGGTTTATGATCTATTTACATAAAATCAAAGAAATTTAATATTTATAAGGCAAAGAAATAATTGCCTGATAATGGTTTTAACAATTATGGAAAATATCAGAAAAATTAGAGTTTCACTTAAAAGTAGAGCTACTTTTGAGGGTGCTGGTGTTCGATTAAAACGAGCATTTGGATATGCTGATCCCTCTCTTGATCCTTTTCTCCTCCTTGATGACTTTCACTCAGATGATCCAAATGATTATATTAAGGGATTTCCATGGCATCCTCATCGTGGTATAGAAACTATTACATATATGTTACACGGTAATGTTGAACATGGTGATAGTTTGGGGAATGGAGGTGTAATTCATGCGGGTGATGTGCAGTGGATGACAGCAGGTTCTGGAATAATACATCAAGAAATGCCTAAGAAAGATCAAAATGATACATTACTCTGGGGATTCCAATTGTGGGCGAATTTACCCGCTTCACACAAAATGATGGAACCTAGGTATCGAGATCTAAAAAATGATGAAATCCCTGAAGTATCTTTAAATGATGATAGTGTAAAAGTTAAAATAATTTGTGGTGAAATAAAGGGAACTATGGGACCAGTACAAGATATCATTACTGAACCAGAATATTTAGATGTTACTATTAGCCCAAATTCAGAATTTATACATCATATAAAAGATGGACATAATGCTTTCGCTTATACAATAGAAGGAGAAGGATTCTTTGATGATACAAAGACAGAATTAATCCGAAAAGAAACACTTGTAATATTCAGAGAAGGAGATGCAGTTAAAATAAGTACAGAAAATGATGAAGTAAGATTCTTATTAGTATCTGGAAAGCCATTAAAAGAACCCGTGGCTTGGCGTGGACCAATTGTGATGAATACCGAAGAAGAACTAAGTATTGCTTTTAACGAATATCAGAATGGTACTTTTATTAAGCATGGATAATAACTAACGTAACCCTCAAATGGGGTAGAATTTTCTATTTGTATAATTTTAAATGATTAAACTATTATCACATATTCATAATTAATACGGTGAATATATTATGGAAGATGAAATCCCTTCAGAATTAAAAGAAAAAATATATGAAAATGTTGACAAAGTTTTCGAAAAATGGCTTGAAAAAACTTCAAAAGGCGAATCAATAGAAGGTATAGTTAAAGCACTTATGGTCGAGAAAGTTATGAACATTTTGGGTGCTCTAATTAAAAGAACAATTGTTAAAAAGGTAGCTAAAAAAGTTGTTAAAAGAAGAGTTGATAAATTCTGGGAAAACAATAAAGATATGATTCTTGAGAAAATCAAGGCTCTGTGAAACTTCTCTATTTTTTAGAAAATTTATTTTTTGATCATGATTTTATTTTAATAAAATCAAGTATATTGTGGTGATACTAAATCTCAAGAAATGATTTTAAGATTTTTGATGCTCATCTTCACACTTATGGTGTTTTTCTTAACCCTTATGAAGATGTAATAAGCTATATGGATCACTACAATGTTGAAAAAGCTATTATTACAACTATCAATAGAACTAAATACCACGAAAAGCAAAGAGAGATATCTACTACGATTAATGAAAAAGATCAAGCCACCAAATTTATGGCTGATTTTAAAAAATTAGTGAGTAATCATCAACTAGATCATACCGATGTAAAAGATATTGCTAATAAAGCTCCTGATCGTTTCTATAAGTTTTTTTGGTTTAATCCCAAAATGGATCCAGATACAGAAGAAGATGATTATAAGATTTTAGAGAATCACTTTAAAGAAGGATTTTGTGGTGTTAAAATTCATTCGGGTTTTCATGCTATAGAAGTTCCTAAAGATATCCAAAAGTTAATTTCATTCATGCAAAATTATGATAAAAACATAATATTCTATATTCACTCTCTCCCTAAAACTTCTTTCTTTGGAGGGGTGACCACACGAGATATCGCTAAATTGGCAGAACAATATCCTGATTTAAGAATCATAGTAGGGCATGCGGCAAATACAATGTCATATGCTGTTGATGTGGGAATGACCCTGAGAAGTTATGATAATATATATTTTGAAACATCTTGTTCCGTTTCTTTTGGTATTTATAATCTAATTAAAACTATAGGTCATAAAAAAATTTTGTTTGGCTCAGATTCACCAACAGCTTCCACATTACAAATAGAAATTGATAAAATTCTCTCTCTGCCTAGAATCTCCCATGAAATAAAACAAGATATTTTTTATAATAATGTGGATAATCTTCTGAAAGTGAGAACTTAGAGCTTTCTTATAATTGTATTAATATAACCTCATAATTTTCAGAACTTTGTCGATTAGTTACAATCTGTTAACCTATTCATAAAAAATCCTTTTATACGTTACGCTTACGTTGAGATAATGTTAACCATTTAATTTTTTATCAACTTATTATTAAATATTGAGTAATTAACTTGTATCCAATCTTTTATTTCTATTTTAATAATAAATCAATTAAAAGAGAAATCCTATTTATTTTTAATTAGTAAGAAAAAAATTTATAGGATGATTAGGTGAGTTATTTAAGGGATAATAAAGTCTGGGAAGAAGAAGAGGATCTGAACTGGGATGTTATAGAAATTTCGAAAGTAGACGACAAAATTATAGGCTATTTACTTGATAACTTAAAATTGGATAAAATCGATTTATCTGAAAATTTTTTCATAGCATTTGAAAGTTTGTTAAAGATCGGTAAGAAAGCTCGACATGTACTAAATTCTTATATTAAAGAAACAGATGAAATTCATACCTTCAAAGTAGATATTTTTAATTTTATGTTAGATTTTATTAATGACAAGGAGGTTGAATATCTTCTGGTACCACAGTTATTTGCACCCGATTTTATTATTAGAGCCAGAACCATTTTCAAAATTGAACAAGCTGGAGACAAAAAATATTTAAAATTTATTTTACCGTTACTAAACGATCCTGATGATTCGGTTCGATGGGCTGTTTTGAAATTTCTAGATACTTTTAAAATGGGTAAAAATCCATTGGTTTGCAAAGAACTCAAATGTTTTATAGAAAATGAGTCAAATCCAGTAATAAGAGAAAAAAGTAAAGAAATCTTTAAAAACTCATAATTTTCTTTGAACCCTAGTTAATTTGAATGACTTTTAATTATTGTAATGAGTTAATGAATTTTGTTACATAATTTTTGAGAATTGGTGTCAAGTCTTTCTTCCACGCAAGCCCGTCTAATTTTTTTACTTTATTAATTCTAGTGAAACTTGTAATAGTATTCGAAATTGATCTTCTAATCGTATCCAGCGTGTCAGGATTTTTATATTTATCCGACAAGGAAGAGTCTAAATCTTCTGCCAAATTTTGGATTAACATATCTTTAAAAACATCAATATGATAAAGTGTACCAAATTTAAAATAAGATGATAAGAATTGAGATACCGCACTTTCAATTTCTTTATGAGATATCTTTATCTTTCGAACACAAAATGTTTTAATCATTCTTTCTAATAATAATCCATAAAACTTATCTTCAGGTTTAGTTTGAACTACTTTTACTTGTTTAAATTTAAGTTGATTTTTCATTTTTTCTTCGTTTCTTGCAAATAAAACATTCTCATAATCTTTTACAATAATAATTGATAATCCCGACCGTAATACTATTATACTCGTATTAATCTTATCTAATCCTTGAAAATAGCTTGGAACCTTATCAATATGCCTATCTAAAATATCTTTTATATTTAAGTTCTTTGAATCATAAGGACTGAAGAAAATTTCATACAAAGCACTAAAATTGAATTCTCGGGTATCATTCTTAAGTAATTTTCTTATATATTTATCATATTCTAAGAAGAATTTAACAATACAATCATCAACAGCTAAACTTAAATTATTATATGGATATTGAGCTCTACCAAGATATTTTCTATATTCCAAACGGATTTTTTGGGCTCTTATCCATTCAAACGCCAAATCTAAAAGATCTTTTTCCTCTTCAATTTTATCTCTAAAATAAAGTAAAGTGTTATATACATCTTTATAATCAGATCCTATTGATTGATTAACTAGAAACCTTGCAACAAGCTGAATTTGACTTAAATTTTTAAATCGACTTTCTAGTCTATCATAGTATCTTAAAATCTTATCTTTTTCAATGTTATATATCCCTTCAAAATCTAAATGTTCCATTATATTCTTTAAACCTCTAATTCATTATCAAGAATTTCACCAATTTTATTAAGTTCCTCGTCTGAAATTGCACCCCATCTCTCATCTTTAAAATGTTGATTTATAGTTACAAGGTATTCTTTCAGATCTTTTTTGCTCTCTAACATTAACCTAAGTTTTTTTTTAAAATAAGAAAGGTTTTTATTTTCTCCTGTAAGTTCCTGCTGGTGAACTAAAATAGCACCAAAACTTGTTTTTATATCATTTTTCATAATAGATTCTTCTAAATAGACAATTTTTTTGTCTTTATAACTGAGTTTGATTGAACGTATACTTGGATACACTCCTTTTTTGCCAAATAACTCTAGGGTTTCAATTATCAAATGTTCATAATAATCTGGTAGAATTGACATTACATAATAGGAAGGAATAAATTTTAAATATCTAAATCTAATTGGGTCATCTTTATCGAACGTGTAAAGGTTAGAAACTCTTAAATCTATGGCATTCTTCCTTTCAATTAACCCCACGCAATAATACCTTTGCTCTTCTTCCCAATACATCTTTCTAGATGCTCCAAGAGAGTATTCTATTAGATTTATCCCTCTGAATAATTCTGATTCTATAAACCGGGAAAAGTTAAATCGACTTCCTAACAAATTCTCATTTACAATTTTACCTTGAACTATACTAGGATGAATATAATTCGAAATTTCATCATTGATTAGTTTTATATCCTCCGTAAAAGGAGTACTTATAAGAGCAAAAAGATTTGTCATACCTTCAGAATTATCTATTGAGGAGTTGAGAGTAAAAAATGATTGAATTACATTTGCCTTAATCCCATTACCTTTTGAGTTTAATAAAGATAAAGATGCTTCGATAGATTCAATTTTCCAATTATTTCCAATCCCACTAGCAGCAGTTAAAAAGACTGGTCCCAAAAATTTAAATGAAAGCATTTTCAGTTCATTTCTTTTCTCTTCACTAAAATTATCTGAAAATTTAATTCTATCATACACTAAATTACTCTCATCAGCGTAGAATAGACCTAATATTAGTTCTTCATCATTCATTTAAATTATGCTCTTAGATCTGGTTTTTTGCTACTCCCATTAAAAGATAAAACTTAATGTTTTAAGGTTACGTTTTTTAGAAAATCTACCTCTTACTGATACGTACAAAAAGATATAATTTGTAAAAACAGCTTTAAGAATGGGCTTTTGAAAAGGAAGTCATCAATACTCTGAATTCTCAATTTTTGTGGTAAAACTCAAAATCTAAATGCTTTCGAAAGGAAAAAGTTTGTACTAATGATTTATACAAAAATTTTTCAGACTATATTTATAAGAATTTATTGCCATTAAAATTATAACGATCAAGCGGTATAATAATATAAAAATATATTAGATCGAAATATTATTAATATATCTAATTATAATTAGGATTTATAAAAATGTCTCATTACGATTACACATTTAAGATTCTGCTTTTAGGAGATGCATCCGTTGGGAAAACATCGTTCACTAAACGCTACTGTTATAATATATTTAACCCAAGTGAAAGATTAACTATCGGTGTTGACTTTCATGTTAAAACAATTGAACTGAATAATACAAAAATAAAGCTTCAGATATGGGATGTCGGTGGAGAAGAACGGTTCAGATTCCTTTTACCAACTTATTGCTTAGGTTCTAATGCAGCATTTCTACTATATGATATAACGAGACCTTCTACACTAGATAATATTTCAGAATGGATGACAATCGTTAGACAAAAGGGAGGACCTATACCCATAATGCTTGTAGGCTCTAAAGCTGATCTTTCGGAGATTTCTCGAGAAGTTCCGAGAGAATATGGCATTCAAATCGCTGAAAAAAATAATATGGCTAGTTTTGTTGAAATTTCAGCAAAAGAAAACGTAAATGTTGATGAAGCTTTTAAAGTTCTTACTGATCTTACATTAGAAAAGACAAATGACAGGTGATGTAATGGAAGATAGCAAATATTTATCTCTCAGCCAACTATTTGATTCAATTGGAGTTATTGAAAAAGGTATAGAAAGAATATACCATTATCTTCTAATTAATAAAAGAATTGATGATTTAAAGGACGTGTGTAATCAATTTAGTCTTTCTTTAAAGAGAGGTTATAAAATTTGTTCCGTACTCAGTGAATTGGAGCTTGTTCAGATATATGACAGACCGATGAAAATTCATCTTGCGAATCCTATCTTAGGATTATGGCAAAATCTAGTTAATAAAAGAATAGAGAATCTCCAAAATGAATTTGATGAGAAAAGAGATAAATGCGAGACTTCACTTGCGAGATTCATAAAACATTTCAATTTAGAAGAGGAAGTTGCTCAAGAACCTGTTGAATTTATTAACTACGATATAAGTAATTTTGATGAGAGCTACTATTCATTTTTGGCAGAGAAGGAATGTAAGATCGCAATAGGTATTAGATATCACAATCCTTTAATCGATCTGATTCAAAAATACGGTTTTAATCGCCTTCCCGAAGATATATCTAAATCTATGGGAGTTGGAATGAATATAATAAAAGGAAACCTAAAAAATATTAATGTCCAAGTTATCTTTCATTCCGAGGTAGTAAAAGACCTTGTTAGTAGCGAAGAATTTAAACTTCTTACAAAACATGTTGCTCCTATGAATATGGAATTTAAGGATCTTAAAATTCATGTAACCGAAGAAAATTTTAGTAATTTCAGCCTCACCGATGGTGAACTAATTCAACCAAGTTTTGATCCTACTAACATCTTAATTGGGGCATATATCTCTCGAAATAGGAATATTTATCAAATATTCGAAAAGAAATTTGATGAGATATTTAAAACTGGAGTAACTATTGAAGACTTTTTACAAAAGGAAAAAAGTTTGAATATTGATTCGATTACAGAAACGCAATCTTTTGTTTTATGCGTTTTATGATTTTTAACCTTTTTGTTCTCTCTTTTGTTTTGCAATTAAAGCTTTTCCGAACTTTTCAAGCATCGCACGAGGTGTTACTGGGTAATCTTCTTGTCTTTCAAATCTTTTCAAATTTTTCTTAATACCAAATAAATACTTGGAGATATCTTTAAGCTTCTCAAGTGGATATCTTCCCATCATTGCAATTGTCTCCATCTGTGGTGACCCTCCTCCGTGCAATCCCGCGACTTGAAGAAGGCCTGCAATATCAGAACATCCAATACACTCAATTCCTTTAAAACATTTTAGAACATTTTCCGGGGTTATCCTTGGATTTCTCTGCATATATTTCATTGCTAATGGTCCAACTTCTTTGTTATAAAATGTATCTAGATAAGGTAGAGTTGCCATTAGTCCTCCTGCTAAATCAGCTAAAATCTTGTATTCTTCATATATTCGTTCCCCTGCAAGTTTACGACCCGCATTTGTAAGAATCTCATCTGGAACTTGCGTACCAGAAGGAGCTCTTTCAGAATGAAGTGCACTTGATTCACCCGCAGCAAAAACCAATTCTGCTGTTCCTAAGATATGTGAAAGCTTATCTCTTACATGAGAGGTGTTATGAATTCCATTGTACTCGGCAACTAAAGCGGCCGCACTAGCCAAAACTTCTGACATTGCTGCCTTACATCCTGAATAAGAATGACGATGATAATGTGCAAACATTAAGGCTAAAAATCCCGCATAAGGTGTTTGTTTATGATCTGCATGACCATTCAAAAAAATTCGCTCGTTAGGGATGAAGACATCATCAAATATTATAAATGTCTCACAGTCTCCGAGAGCTAGGGCTGCTGATTTCATATTCTCTGGTACATTTTTAGGTTGATGAAAATATGCAGGTCTTACTAATAATTTCACTCCCTCCCAGTCAGCTGGAATTGCGAAGGCAACGGCATAATCATGATCATCTGGCATCATCATTCGACAAGGAACCGCTATTATCTCATGTACATAAGGTGTATTGGTGATACAACATTTTGCACCCCGAACGATAATTCCATCATCTCTCGTTTCAACAACTCGTAAATAAGCATCTGGATTTTCCTGTTGAGATGGACGTTTTAAGCGATCCCCTTTAACATCAGTCGAGGCACAAGAACCGGCTAAATCATTCTCTTGGAAATGTTTTAAGAATTTTTTAAAGTTTTCATAATATTTTGTCCCCAATGATTGATCACATTCATAAGTAATAACAGAAAGAGCATTAAGCGCATCTATTCCCATACATCTTTGAATGCATCCTGAAACTCTATGGCATAACACTCGTGTCATTCTTTGTTTTTTAAATAAATCTTCTTTATTCTGATGGATATGACAAAATCGATTTATCTTTTCTCCAGTTAAATGAGATGTTGCCGTACATAAATCTTCAAATTTCTTATCGTGAGCAAGTTCGTATGTCTCGCGTAGAATATTAATCCCACCACGTATGCGAGGATCATCACGACCAACTACTTCATCACCTATCCAAATATTCTTTTTCATTGAATAAAGTGACTCAAGGTATTCTTCAAATGTTTTCATAATTAGTAATAATGACTTACTTTAAAAAAAAGTATTTGACAGACTTTCAAGAATGAAAATTTATTTGTGAAAAGATGTTAAGAAAAAATCTCATTTATAATAAACCCAAGAGAAGAAGGCTTATTTACTTCCAACACTTCATTTGTTAACACAGACTTTTCTAAAGCTTTCCAAATTTCTGGATCACTTTTAATCGCATCTGAAAATTGAGTAAGCTTTTGTTGGGCAGGATAAGATTGACCTTTAATAACGTAACATAGTAGGAACGTCTTAATGGGTTTCATGAGAATTACGTTCTCATCTATTTTAATACGATCAATAGATTTTGAAAAGATTTCTCCACTAAATGTATTGAACGCTGACATAAAAGAGCTAAACAGGTCATCAAAATCCCACTTCTCACTAAATGAATCACTTGGAGTAAGTGTTTCCTTCTTTTCAATTTCATTGACTACTTTAAGTGCTTCATGTAACTTCCCTTCACGCCTTAGCTTTTCAGCATATCTTAAGTCTTTTGGAGTGGAATCAGGCATTTTTATTGGTTCACCCATTTCAGATTATAAAAAAAGAAGCTTGTTTTCCTTTTAAGCTTTTATTTCTCTAGGATTTTAATATACAAACAATATAACTGTATCTTAATTCATATATCAAGAATTAACTATTTTTACTAATTTTCATTAAAAAACATAATTGTTTGGAAAAAAGTTGATTAACAAAACCAATTAACTGATTTTGCTTTATTAAGCTTTTTAATATAAATTAGTAGAGATATGAATGAAGAAGTAACTCCAGAAAAAATTCAAAAAAGTTTTCTAGATGGGGATATAAGTAGAGAAGAAACTACTGATCTTTTAATCTCATTAATTAATGGGAGTGAGGATGCGAAAATCCGAACAGCAAGCATTAATGTATTGGAAGAAGTAGATTTTAAGGATGAAAATATTTTTAAAATACTTGAAAATCATTTAATTTCTGATGAGGATGCTAATGTTAGAGCTTCAGCAGCAAGAGTTATAATCCTTAACTTTCAAGATGAAGGATTAGAACCTTTAGAATGGACAACCAAGCATGATAAATCACCACTAGTTATAAAAGCGATTTTGGATACCTATGAGATTAAGAACATCCCAAATCATGAAGAACTCAAGAAAAATATAAATAAATTGTTAGATACTTTTGCTTTAAATTTAGGAGTTGTATCCGAAGAAGCTAGGTTTTTTTTGGATTTAGAAGCTATTTTTTCTAATGGTACGAAACAAAAAGAAATTAATCCATTAGATTATAATAAATTTAAAACATTGAATAATTGTATGGATCAATCTCCCTGGTTGGTTATCAAAAATATGCGCGTTGAGGTTCTTAACCTTAATTTTTTCAACTGGGGTTATATAAAACAAAATGAGGAGCTTTTTAATTCCTTTTCAAGGTTGAAATATTTAGACGTTTATCTCAACAATATTAGAAAATATAATATACCTAACTTTGATCTTGTTGGTGTTCCTAAATCAATTGGTCTCTTAACATCTCTTAAGAAGTTAAAACTATCAAGAAATAATCTTCACAGCATTCCTGAATCAATAAAAAATTTACATTTGCTTTTAGAATTAGATTTAAGTCATAATCAATTTCAAGAAATTCCTCACTTTTTAAAACCCCTTACCTCACTTGAGCACTTAAATATGAAATGCAATAATATTCTAAGCGTTCCCGAATCAATGAACAATTTTGTGAATTCTATTGTAGATTTCAGACTATAATAATGGGTTTTAGTAAGATATTTAAATTTTAAAATTGAGTTTACTATCAATAACAATTTTTATTTATGTAGTGTTGATAATGTCAAGTCCGAAAAAAATTAAGGGTGGAGATGTTTTAGTCAAATGTCTCCTAGAAGAAAATGTTAAATATATGTTTGGCATTGTTGGGGGGCAATTATTACCAATATTTGATGCGGTTCATCGCTGGGGAAGAGAAAAAGGCATAGATACGGTAATGTTTCGACATGAGCAAGCCGCAGCACATGCAGCAGATGCATGGGCTCGGTTGACTAATACTCCCGGTGTGTGCATGGGTACAGTCGGTCCTGGTGCTCTTCATTTAGTTCCAGGAGTGGGTGCCGCATGGGCAGATAATATCCCAGTTGTGGCAATAGTACCTCAAGTTAATATTGACGTAGAAGATAGTTTTGCTTTGCAGGGGAATTTAGATCAGATTTCTTTATTTAAACCAATTACGAAATATCAGAAAAGTGTAAGGAAAGCTGAAGAAATTCCTGATGCAGTTCAAAAAAGTTTTAGAGAAGCCACTGGTGGGCGTCCAAGACCTGTATTATTAGAAATTTATCCTGATGCTCTTGGTGAGAGAGTGAATGAATCTGAAATTCCAATTTTAAAAGCAGCACAATACAGATCTTTAACTAAACCTGCAATTCCAAAAGATTCAGTAAAGGAGGCATTAGAAATATTGTTAAACGCTAAAAAACCTTTAATTGTATCTGGGGGTGGAGTTTCTCGATCAGAAGCCTGGAATGAATTAACTGAATTTGCAGAACATTTACAAATTCCTGTGATGACCACAGTTATGGGAATTGGAACAATGCCAAATACTTCAAAAGCGTACTTAGGATTTTCTATGTCGATTGCTAGCTACTTTGCAACCAGTCAAGCAGATGTAGTTTTAGCCCTGGGTTGCAAGTTCTCTTTCACGCTAAGATATGGGAAACCACCAGTTTGGAATAAATCACAAAAACTAATCCATGTTGATATTGATCCAACTATAATTGGTAGAAACAAACCAATTACAATGGGTATCGTAGGTGATTGCAAGTTATTTCTAGAACAAATCCTTGAAGAAGCAAAAAAATCCCCAAAAATAGAAAATAGAGAATGGTTAGACTCTCTTACTAACAATAGAAAAAGTATAATAAAATCAAGAGCAAGCGTTGCTTCTAGTGATGAGATCCCTATAAAAGCTGAAAGAATGGTTAAAGACGTTTATGACTTTATGGATGAAGATGCCATTCTAATTATTGATGGAGGGAACCTTGCTGTGCAGGCTTTAGAGCAGATAGATTTCTATAAACCACGAGAACCACTTTCAACTCTTCAAGCTGTTGGTATGGGTCATCTTGGAACTTCTATTCCATATGGGATTGCTGCTAAGCTGGCTAAGCCAGATAAACAGGTAATTTCAATTTCGGGTGATGGGAGCTTTATGATTAATATCCATGATTTAGAAACTGCTGTAAGACTTGGTTTAAAAAACCTTATATTCGTTGTTGGGAATAATAATGCATGGGGAATGATAAAAACTGAACAAGAATTCCGCTATCAAAAACGATATATAGATGTAGATTTTCCAGATTTTGATTATGCTAGATGTGCTGAAGGTTTTGGTTGTTATGGTGAAGTTGTAACAGATCCTAAAGAAATTACTGCCGCCCTTAATAGAGCAAAAAACTCAGGTAAACCTGCTGTACTTGATATAAAAATTAAGTATGATGTTCCTGAATTTATGAAATTAGTGACAAGCCAAGGTGGCTTATAAAGAGTTTATATTTCAAATTTTTCACTTCTTTTTATTTATTATATACTTTTTTATATATCAAAAACTAAGATTATAATCATCTATTATAATTATTTTAAATTATTAGGTGATCAAAATGGGCGAACAAAAAAAAAACATTAATGGAGGAGATGTATTAATAAAATGTCTTCTCCAAGAAAACGTTAAATATATGTTTGGCATTCCTGGTGGACAATTATTAAGTATGTATGATGCTGTTTATCGATTTGGTAGGGAGCAAGGTATAGATACCGTAATGTTTCGGCATGAACAAGCAGCAGCACATGCTGCAGATGCATGGGCAAGATTAACAAACAAACCAGGAGTATGCTTTGGGACAGTAGGACCCGGAGCAACTCATCTCGTTCCTGGTGTTGCTGCAGCGTGGGCAGATAATATACCTGTTATAGCTATTGTCCCTCAAGTTGATATCGCTTTAGAAGATACTTTTACATTACAAGGAAATCTAGATCAAGTATCTTTATTTAAGCCAATTACAAAATACCAAACAAGTATAAGAGAGTTAAATAAAATACCGGACGCAGTTCATAAAATATTTCGGGAAGCAACCGGAGGAAGACCACAACCTGTATTATTAGAAATATTTCCAGATGCATTGATTGAGCAGATCAATGAAGAAGATCTTCAAATTCTCCAAATACAACAATATAGGGCATTAAATAAGCCAGCAATTTCTAAAGATGCAATTAACAAATCACTCGATTTATTATTGAATGCTAAAAGGCCTTTGATTGTGTCAGGTGGGGGTGTTTCACGTGCGGGGGGATGGGATGAATTATTAGAATTCGCAGAATTTTTACAGATTCCTGTGATGACAACAGTTATGGGAATAGGCACGATGTCAGCGACATCTAAATGTAACCTTGGAGCCGCAATGAATAATGCAATTTTTCAAGCAACTAGTCAGGCAGATGTAGTTTTAGCTCTCGGATGCAAATTTGGGTTCTCTATGGGTCATGGTAAATCACCAACTTGGAATAAATCCCAAAAAATGATACAGGTTGATATTGATCCCACAATAATTGGACGTGCTAAGCCAATAGCATTAGGTATTGAAGGGGATTGCAAAATATTCCTGAAACAAATTCTTGAAGAAGCAAAGAATACTAAAAAAATTGAAGAAAGAGAGTGGACGGAGAATCTAGCTAAAAGTAGGAGGAGTGTAGTTGATTCAAAGAAAAACGTAGCTTCAAATGATGAGATACCAATAGATCCTCAAAGAATGATTAAAGATGTATTTGAATTTATGGATGATGATGCATCATTAATTCTTGATGGAGGAAATATTGCTTTTTATGCCTTAGAGCAGATAGATTATTATAAACCTCGTCCACCAATTTCAACACTTCAATCAATCGGAATGGGTCATCTGGGGGTATCTATACCTTACGGAATTGGAGCAAAATTGGCAAGACCGGATAAACAAACAATCGCTATTGCGGGTGATGGGGCTTTTATGATAAATATTAATGATCTAGAAACTGCGGTAAGACTTGGTTTGAAAGATTTAATATATATTGTTGGAAATAATAATGCATGGGGGATGATTAAAGTTGGGCAACAATATGGGTATCAACAGCGTTACATAGATGTAGATTTTCCAGATTTTGATTATGCTAGATGTGCTGAAGGTTTTGGGTGTTATGGGGAGGTTGTAACCGATCCAAATGAAATCACACCTGCTCTTAATAGAGCTAAGAACTCGGGTAAACCAGCAGTATTAGATGTTAAAACTAAATATGCTACTCCTGATGTTCTTATGTTATTGTTTTCATTGGGCCATTATTTTAGATAAATATTTAAAAACTAGCAACAAAATTAACAATTATTACCTAAATTTAGAAATACGGTGAAAAATTTGGCAGAAGAAAAAAAAATGATTAATGGTGGAGACGTTTTGGTTAAATGTCTTCTCCAAGAAAATGTGAAATATATGTTTGGCATTCCAGGTGGTCAGTTTCTCAATATGTATGATGCAATATATAAATGGGGTAAAGAAAGTGGTATAGAAACCATACTATTTAGGCATGAAGCTTCTGCTGCACATGCTGCTGATGCATGGGCGAGAGTTACAAATACTCCTGGTATATGCTTTGGAACTGTAGGTCCTGGCGCTTTGAATTTAATAGCAGGTGTAGGTGCTGCGTGGGCAGATAATATCCCCGTCATTGCTATCGTACCCCAAGTCAATTCAAAATTTCAAGATTCTTTCACTTTACAGGGAAATTTAGATCAAATTACAATGTATAAACCGATCACTAAATATCAAAAAAGCATTCGCAAATTAGAGGAAATACCTGATGCTGTCCAAAAGGTATTTAGAGCTGCTATGGGAGGACGGCCTCAACCGGTACTACTGGAAATTTTTGAAGACGCTTTTCTTGATGATATAGAAGAAAATAAACTGGAAATTCTTGACGTTAAGAGGTATCGAGCTCTGGAAAATCCAAGTATTAGCCAAGATATAGTCAAAAAAGCAATAGAACTTTTAACAACAGCAGAAAAACCCCTAGTAATAGCTGGTGGTGGTGTAGCCCGAGCAGAAGCATGGAATGAATTAAAAGAATTCGTAGAATATTTACAGATTCCTGTAATTACAACTGTAATGGGTATCGGCACAATAACAAATAAATCAAATTGCTTAATGGGAGCAGCAGTTGCGGGACCAGGCTTGAAAGCTGCACCAGAAGCTGATGTAATATTGGCTCTTGGATGCAAATTTTCATACACACTAGCTCACGGAGAAGAACCTTTTTGGAAAAATACTCAGAAACTAATCCAAGTGGATATTGATTCTTCAATAATAGGAAGAGCAAAACCACTTACACTAGGTATTGTTGGTGATGCAAAACAATTCTTACTTCAAATTGTTGAAGAAATAAAAGCTATTAAAAAAGTGGAAAAACGAGAATGGTTGGAAGAACTTGCTACAATACGAGACAACACAAGAACCAAAATACACAAAAAAATCATGAAAGATAAAATACCTATTCTCCCTAAAAGGTTGATTAAGGAAGTATTAGAAGTCATTGATGAGGATGGAATACTTGTTTTAGATGGTGGTGATATTTCAACGAGCGCAATTGAACAAGTAGATTGGTACAAGGATAGAAAACCACTCTCAACTCTCATAGCTGTGGGTATGGGACAATTAGGTACCGCTGTACCCTATGGGATTGGAGCAAAATTAGCAAAACCAGACAAACAAGTAGTTGCCATAGCTGGTGACGGCGCCTTTTTGATAAATGTTCAAGATTTGGAAACTGCGGTAAGACTAGAATTAAAAAATCTGATTTACGTTGTAGCAAATAATAATGCCTGGGGAATGATCAAATCAGGACAAAAACTTTTCATGGGAAAGAGATATATTGATGTCGATCTCCCCGAGTTTGATTATGCAAAATGTGCAGAAGGTTTTGGATGTTATGGTGAAGTTGTAACAGATCCTAATGAGATAAAAGGCGCCTTTGAAAGGGCAAAAAACTCAGGGAAGCCTGCGGTATTGGATGTGAAAATAGGCTTTGACACACCAGACACCACTAAGTTAATGGGTAGTATGGGGATACTTTAGAGTATTTCTACTTTTTATTTTTAAATTAAAATTATGTAAATATGAGTTGTAATATGAAAGGAGTAATTTTTGAAGGAAAACACAAAGTTTCTCTTCGTGATGATCTAACAAAACCAGAAATGGAACAAGACGAAGTACTAATTAATGTGAAGAAAGTTGGTATTTGCGGGACAGATGTCGGTTCTTACGAGAAAGGGGGACCCTATTTCCCTGACAAAATAATTGGTCATGAATTTTCAGGAGAAATTGTTGAAATTGGGAAAACAGTTAAGAAATTAAAGATCGGGAAAAGAGTAACTGTAAATCCTCAGAAGCCTTGTGGTGAATGTTATTATTGTTTCCATCATCAAGAAAATATGTGTAAATTGCAAAATTATGCATTAGGTACAACTGAAGATGGAGCTATGAGAAATTTCATTAATGTAAAAGCAGAAAGAGTACATGTTTTGCCTGATAATGTATCCTATGAAAATGGAGCAATTGTTGAACCTCTATCTATTGCATTAAATGCTGTTATAGAATCAGGTTTTAAGATTGGTGAATATGCAACCGTTATGGGTGCAGGTCCAATTGGATTATTTGTGATTCAAATACTACGAGTTGCCGGAGCTAAAAAAATCTTTGTTTTAGAACCTGTTGAATCAAAACAACAAAAAGCGCTTGAAATGGGAGCAGATAAAGCATCTGATCCAAAAAATTGGGCGAGAATAAGACGATCAACTGAGGGTTTAGGCCCTGATCATATCTATGATTGTGTGGGACTTTCATCAACAATTAGTACTTCTCTCTCCCTCATTAAGAAAGGTGGTTGTATCACATTAATCGGTATGCACTCTAACTCCTTTGAAATTAATAATGCTTTACTTCTGACAACAAACAGTATAACACTAAAAGGTGTTTATGGCTATACTCAAGATATTTTTAAGACCGCAATTAACTTACTAGAACAAGGTAAAATAGATGGGGGATCGATAATTTCAAGCCATATCGCAATCGAAGAGGTACCTCGAATGTTTGAAAAGTTGTCTAATCCTCCTCATGATGAATTGAAGGTTATTGTAGATATTGAGTAAAAGACAACTTATCCACTTTTTTATTAATTTTTTCATAAAAATATTTTAAGAATTTGAACTAATACTTATTATAAATTCAATTTTATTATTTACCTTAGAGATATAAGATTATGATAAATAAAAAAGGAGAAGTTCAATGTATTAATGATGAAATACTTGAAAAATTGAGTCTAAAACATCGGTATAATTTTCTAAACAACAATTTAATGAGTATTCTAAAACCTGAAGCTTTTAATTTTCTTAAAAAGACCCAAAAATTTTTTCTTCGGTTTGAAAAAAATAATAATATAACTCATAATGAAGATTTCTATGATTGGATTCCCGAAATAGGAAACGCAGGATTAGTTACCAGAGTAAGCAACTTTAAAGAAATAGGTTTAAATTATGAACCTCATGGGATGATAGCAGAATTTATGAGATGTCTTGCTACTGATTTTTTCGACCCTCAATTTGCTATGGGGGTTGGAGCCAATGTTCTATGTGTTAATCCTTTAATGTTTCATCATGGAGACGTCGATGAACGATTAAAAGCCCTTAAAGATTTGGTTACTGGACAAAAGATTGGATGTATTTGCATTACAGAACCAGAAAGAGGTTCCGATGCTGTACATATGCAAACCACTTGTAAAGAGAATGAGGATGGTAGCTATATTTTGAATGGTGAAAAAATATACCAAACTAATGGTGTTAAAGCAGATTTAGCGATAGTATATGCTGTTGCAGAACAAAATAATGGGAATACAATGGCTCAATTGTTAGTAGATACAACATGGGACGGTTGGAATGTAGAAAGATTAAATATTCCCTGGACGCCTCGAGTTTTCATAGGTAAAGAGACGTTTACTAATTTGAAAGTTCCAAAAGAGTATATATTGGGCAAAGTCGGACGAGGAAGAGAGCACCTATTTGAAGGTTTAAATCTGGAAAGGTTAGGAATAGTTCTCCTTAACATTTCAGAAGCCTGGAATGCAATTTCTCATGCAACAATATATGCGAACATGAGAAAACAATTTGATCAAGAAATATTAAAATATCAAGGAGTAGGCTTTCCTTTAGCAGATATGTGGGCTAAAACTATGAGTTTAACTTTAGCAGCATTGCACATTTGTCAAATTATAGATGAAAAAATGGAACAATTTGGGACTCTTCCCCAGAATTTTAATCTAGCTCTTGTTGCAACTGCTTCTCAATTGAAATCTCAGAGTGCTGAATTAACTGAACGTGTATGTTTTGGATGTGCTGATCTAATGGGTGGAGCAGGTTTGTGTGACAACACACTAATGAGTGATTTATTAGGAATTTCAAGAATTCATCGAGTTGGTGGAGGAACATCCCAAATACAAAAGTATATTATGAGTCTTGCCCTACGGCAATTGTTTAAGATGCTTTAATTTATAATTGGGTGGAGTTTGTATGAAAATTGAAGATTTAAGTGAAATTATATATGAAAAAGAAGAAAATGGAATATGTACCATTACTCTTAATATTCCAAAGAGGAGAAATGCGTTATCCTTTGTTACATTTTTAGAACTTTGGACTGCGATTGACGATATGGAAAAAGATAAGAATGCTAAGGTACTCATAATAACTGGTTGTAAGGAAGCTAACGCTTTTTCTTCGGGGGGTTATTTTAATATGAAATATGTTACATCTATTCCTCCAGAAATTATGGAAGAAGTCGATCTAATGGATATCGCTCAGAAAAGATTATGTATGAAACTTTGGAATTTTAATAAACCTGTTATTGCTGCTATCAATGGATTAGCTGTTGGTGTGGGGATTACAATGCCTTTAGTTGGTGCTGATTTAATATATATATCAGAAGATGCATGGCTAGGGTTTTATTTCGTAAAACGCGCAGTGATACCTGAATTTAGCTCTTCATTTGTACTTCCATTCTTAATAGGCTTTCACAAAGCAAAGGAAATAATCTTTTTTGGTGACAAAATCCCCGCTCATGAAGCAGAGCGGCTTGGATTAGTAAATAAGGTATTAGCTCCTGATGATTTAATGTCTTATGCAAGAGAACAAGCTTTCCGTTTAATTCCCCCCAAAGCTCCCTCCCTCTCTCTCAATCGAACGAAAAGAGTAATGCATGATTATTTCAAAGATGTTATATCAAAAACATTAGATTTAGAAAATGAAGCACTTAGAGCGTCGTTTGAAACTAGTGATTTTAGAGCAGCCACAAAATCTCTTATTACCAAGAAAGAACCTGTATTTAAAGGGAAGTAATTCAAAAAATTATGAGGATTTCAACAAAATTCTTATTAACTATGTTTTATATTAATACTTTTATTTCAATTAATAATTTAGTTTAACTAATTTGATATGACGATCAAAAAATTTGGTTTTGATAGCGAGAAATACTTAAAGGAGCAATCTAAGAGCATACTGAATCGAGCAGCTCAATTTGGGAATAAACTATACCTTGAGTTTGGTGGAAAGCTAATTTATGATTATCATGCTTCCAGAGTACTTCCGGGATTCGACCCAAACGTTAAGATGAAACTTTTAAAACGTCTTGAAGATAAAATTGAGGTTATAATTTGTATATGTTCGGGAGATATCGAAAGAAGGAAGATACGGGCGGATTTTGGGATCACTTATGATACTGATGTAATGAAGCTGATCGACGATCTTCGTGAAGGGGGAATTAAAGTATGTGCTGTGGTGGTGACTCGTTATAATGGGCAACAGATAGTAAGGCAATTTATGAATAAACTTGAGCAACGAAATATAAAAGTATATACGCATCATTCTATTAAGGGTTATCCCACAAAAATTGATCTAATCGTCAGTGAAGAAGGATACGGCTCAAATCAGTATATAGAAACCTCAAAACCGATAATTATTGTTTCTGCTCCCGGTCCAGGCAGTGGGAAAATGGCAACTTGCCTTTCTCAATTGTATCATGAACATGTAAGGGGAATAAAAGCAGGGTATGCTAAATTTGAAACATTTCCTATATGGAATTTGCCCTTAAAACATCCAGTAAATATGGCATATGAATCTGCAACAGCAGATATCGGGGATTATAATCAAGTAGATCCATTCCATCTTGAAAGTTATAATATAACAGCAGTCAATTATAATAGAGATGTGGAAATCTTTCCAGTAGTAAAAAAAATTATGTTAAGAATCATGGATGATAAAGTAGTATACAAATCCCCGACAGATATGGGTGTAAATATGGCGGGTTATGCCATTTTTGATGATGATCTTATTCAAGAAGCAGCAAAACAAGAAATAATCCGAAGATTCTTTCGATATAGTGTTGAGTATGCCATGGGTGTTGCAGATAAGAACACTGTGCAAAGAGCAGAGTTACTCATGAAAGAGCTTAATCTCACTCCTATGGATCGGAAAGTAGTAATACATGCCCGTAAAGCTTCTGCAGACGCTCAAGAAAAAGGTAAGGGAAACGAAGGAGTATTTGCCGGAGCAGCATTACAATTGAAGAGTGGAAAAATTATCATAGGCAAAAACTCCCCACTTATGCATGCCGCATCTAGTTTAATCTTAAATGCTATTAAAGAATTAGCAGGAATCCCGGATAATATACATCTACTATCTCCTAATATCCTAAGCTCTATAAGTAAATTAAAATCAGATGTATTCAACCATAAACGACTAAGCCTTAACCTCGAAGAAACCCTTATTGCGTTAAGTATCAGTGCGGATTTCAACCCTTCTGCTAATGTTGCTATGGAAAAACTTAAAGAGCTTAATGGCTGTGAAATGCATTCTACTCATATACCAACTCCCGGAGATGAAGCTGGTTTAAGAAGATTAGGGCTTAATATTACGTCCGATCCCGATTTTTCATCAAAAAGGTTATTTGTATCCTAACTTATTTTCAGTTTTAAGCACTATCGATAAAGGCTTATTACAGTTTTTCATTGAAATTTTTGATTATTTATTGCGATCTAATTTTTAAAGTAGCATTATAGAGATTGAAGTAGTGAATTAGAAATTCTTTTAATAATTGGGTTATTTCTATAATTTTATTGTAAAAGATTTCAAAAAATAATGCTAAAAATGTCGAAATTATGAATGCTAATAGCAAATTCGTGTTCGTGACAGGAGGAGTAATGTCAGGAATAGGAAAAGGTGTAGTAACGGCAAGTATTGGTAAAGTACTTCAGTTTCGTGGCTTCAAAGTATCAGTAGTTAAAATTGACCCATACTTAAATGTGGATCCAGGAACTTTAAATCCAATAGAGCATGGAGAATGCTTTATTACAGAAAATATATGGGAATTCAAACCTGTTTATGAATCTGATGAACGAACATATCGAATCTCTGAAATTGATCAAGATTTTGGCACTTATTCTCGAATTTTGGGTATTGAGATGCATCCTTCTCATAATATTACATCAGGGCAAATATACCTTTCCACAATTCTTAGTGAAAGAAAGGGAAGATTTTTGGGAAAAACAGTCCAGATAATTCCACATGTTACTGACATAATTAAAGATCGATTAATGGGAATAGCTGAAAAGGAAGATTTAGACATATTACTAATTGAATGTGGTGGAACTGTTGGAGATTTAGAATCAAGCATCTTTTTAGAAGCATTTAGGCAAATCAAGTTAGAATCTCCTAAGCGAACGGCTTTTGTTCATGTAACCTTAGTCCCCTATTCTAGAGCAGTAGGTCAACAGAAGTCCAAACCCACTCAACATTCTGTTAAGATGCTGCAAAGTATTGGATTACAACCTGATATTATAATTGGAAGAAGTGAGAAGCCTTTGGATATGGATATCAAACGCAAAATATCACTCTATTCAAATGTACCTGAAATTGCCGTAATTTCGAATCCTGACTTAGAAGTGGTTTATGAGTTACCCCTACTTTTTGAAGAGCAAGGATTAGGAGACCAAATTTGTGAGCTCATTGACCTTAAGGCCAAATTAGTATCTTATAGTGAAGTTACTAATTATTCAGAATGGGTAAAAATGGTAGATATGTTTAAAAATCCTAAAGATAAGATAAAAATTGCAATGCCAGGTAAATATTTTAATATCTCAGATTCCTATATTTCTATTAACGTTGCTTTAGAAGACGCTGCTGCTCATCATGGATATAAAACCGAACTAAAAATGATTAATATAACAGAAGATACCGATATCCAAAAAGAATTAGATGATTGTGATGGAGTATTACTCACACCTGGATTTGGAGAACGAGCA
This sequence comes from Promethearchaeota archaeon, assembly GCA_019894975.1. Lineage (GTDB taxonomy): Archaea > Asgardarchaeota > Lokiarchaeia > Sigyniarchaeales > SOKP01 > Loki-b32. The sequence goes on from JAGXNO010000033.1 coordinate 30,629, forward strand.
GTAGAGGGTATGATCAAATCTGCGGAATTAGCGATGGAAAAAAAAATACCCTTTCTCGGAATATGTTTTGGAGCCCAACTGTTTTTTATAGCATTTTGTAGAAAATACTTAGGTTTAAAAGAAGCTCACTCAACAGAGATCGCCCCTGATACACCCTATCCTGTGATTGATCTTTTAGATGCTCAGAAGAATGTTACTGAGAAAGGAGGTTCAATGCGTTTAGGAGCTCAAAAAATATTAGTAGAAAAGAATACAAAATTATTTGAAGCATACAAGAAAACCGAAATTTTTGAAAGATTTCGACATCGATTCCATATTCAAGAACAATATATCACTAATGAAGCTAAAAACAAAGGTATGGTAATCTCTAGTAGGGATGAGAATGGAAGAATTGTAAATAGTATTGAACTCGATAGAGAGGATCATTGGATGGTTGGTGTACAATTTCATCCTGAATTTAAATCAAGACCATATAATCCTTCTCCAATGTATTTTGATTTCATAAAAGAGTGTATTAAATATAAAAAATCGAGGAAAAATTAAGATTTAAAAAATTGTAACTCCTGACATTTCTCTTAAAACTTTTATATGGTTAGTGAACTCATCATTTGAGCAGAGGTTTAGAAGTTCCTTTTTCGAGATTTCGGCAGCATCATTTTTTTCTCTAAATTCGAAAGGTGAGAGAATACCAGAAGAACTTTTCTCCTTTAATTTATCAACTACTTTATCAATTTCTTTACTAAACTCATTTAAATTTTCTAAATTTTCAGATAATGCTGCTGGGAGACTTGAATGTATCTTTTTCAAAGAATTAGAATAAGTTAGGAGTATTTTAGAAAACTCGAGCCGTGATTCTAAAGTCTCGATAATACTTTTTGATTCCTCTAATAATTCAAACATAATTTCATAAAACTTAATTTCATTTCTATCTCTGTTTAGGAATTTCGTTATATTCATGATTTTTTGGGATGCATCAAATTCCTTAAAGTTTTCATATTCAGCAATCTTATTTTCTGCATCTCTTATATCGAGTTGAAGCTGATCTAACTTCTGGTGACTTAGATATTTATCTAGCTTCATTATTTTTTTTTGGTATTCTTGTTCATCTAAAATTGTTCTAGTGGTTTCAAATACTTCTTTTAAAGGATTATATAAATATTTTAGAAGTAAGATGTAGATTGAATGCTCTGTATTAGCAACCTTATTCTCAAAGAATTCAAGAGTGTCAACATTTTCACTCATATCGACTAGTAATTTAAAAAATTTTCTTATGGCTAACATATTTTGTTGAGCATCAAACACAATTTGATACATCTCTTCAAAATATTTCTTATAAAATCTGTTAGCTAAATCAAGCTTCTGAAGAAAACTGTTTACTAGAGGTATTAATTCCCCTGTAAAACCGGATTTCTTATATTCAGATCCTATATCTTTTAAGCGCTCTTCTTCGCGATATGATATTAGCTTAATAATTAATTCTGGAAAATCTTTAGTAACGATATCATATGTTTTTATAAAATAGCCTTTTTTACTTAAAACAGGAACAATGGTATTAATAGTCATTGTTCGCTGCTGGATTGCCTTCAGATCTTCTTCAAGAATTCTGTTTATATGTTCATCTATATTTTGTTTCTTTTCCAAATTCGCAATTTTACGGTCTTTCAATAGTTGGTTAAGTCTTATTCCCCTGATTTGTGCATTTCTACCACCAAACATTTCAATGAATATTGTTCCAAGAATCCTGAATGCTAAAGCTGCTGTTAGTTGTTTATCTTTTTCCTTATCCTCCAAAATCTGATTTGTTAGCATCGTTAGTAAATAAAACATAAAGGTTTTTTCTTTTTCCCTTGGAAGCCCTGCTATTTTTTCTCTATGTTGTTCCAAAATTTGGTCTTCAGGAAATTTCTGTTGCCATAAAAGATCTAATACACGATCACCTTCCGAATTAGGAAGAATTTCTAGAAATCGGGGGATTATTTCGGCGATGGCACTTGCCCAATTTGAGTGCTCCACTGCTAATGAAATTTCGTCATGGAAGTCCTTCAATAATTCATGGATTAATCCACCTTGGTCGAAAACTTTAGGTCCATCATATCTACCAAGGGTATGGACAAGAATCTCATCAAAATTAGGATCTGAAGATAAGGGCATACGAATTTTTAACTTTTCATAAAAAGCCTTAAACAGATCAAAAAGACTTCGGATGTTATGATTGGATCGATTTATAATAAATTGATTAATTTCTTCATTATTGAGATCACTTAATTCATGTAATGAATTGGCAAACATGATTGCAGCGTTAAAAACCAATTCAATTTTCTCTGGTTCGTTATAGGAAGCCGTTTCTGAGAATTTAAATAAAAACTTCGCTAAATCTGAGCCAAGGTATTCTCTATGTTGTTCAGGGATTTGCTCTATTCCTTCCAATAATTCTTCCATTAACATCTGAATCATGTCTTCTCCAATTATCAAAGCATATTTCTTTTCCGATCGCTTCAAAAAAGCCTCTACATCAGTAAATTGAATACGTTTTTCTTCTTCTCCTAACAAATGGATTAATACATCTTCAATGCTGTCACTAGAATACATTGAATTTCCTTCCTTAGCTGCGTTTATAAAAGCTTTGAATAAATCAAGTAGAGTGTATAATGTATTCTTACTTCTTTTTACTATTTCCTGGTTTATCTGATCTTTAGTTTTTCCATCCATATTACCTAAAGATTGAGTGAATAATATAACATGGTTTAACATGTCGCTCAAAGCTTCATTTGATAAATGCTCAATGTTTTGGGAGATTTTAAATAAATATTTTGGTATTTCAGAGCCAATATAATCTTTGATTTTTTCATCCGTGCTTGATATAGATGTAATTATTTGATTGGAATAATAAAGTGATTTTTCCTCCCCAAGTTTATCTGTAATATTTTTTTCAGCCCGTCTTATGAATAATTCAATGTCACTAAATCTGCTAATTTCAACCTTGTCACCAAATGTATATGTAAGTATATCATCAAAACTGCTTTCAGTGTTGAAGGATTCTCCCTTCTTAGCTTTGTCAACAACTAGATTTAGTAAATCAGAGAGATTTCTTATCTCGTTATCGCTTCTCTTAGTTAAAAGCTGATTTACCTGATTCCTGTCTTTGTTCACTAAATCTTTTAAGGACTCTGCAAATATTAGAACATGGTTAAGGACGGCTTCAGTAATTCCGGGAGACACATATTCAATATCTTGTGAGTAATTAAACAAAAATTTTGGGATTTCTGAACCAATTACTCTTCTAAATTTTGCCGGAATTTGATTAGTTGCTTTCTTTATATCTTCTAATAGAGTGAGTGCTTTAGTCTCACCTAATTTTTCCTTAAACGGTCTTTCAGCTCTTTTTAAAAAAACTTCCATAATAAACCAAACTCAAGTTCTAGAAATTAATTTTATATCATTTCATATAGAAATTCAATTCTTATACCTAATCAATTAAATAATTAAACCTAGGTGATAAATTTAAATTTATGTTTTAATGAATATTTCCTCATTAAATCGGGCAACTTTAAACTTCTATTTTTTCCAAGGATTCTAATTAAAATTAAGGCTTAAATTTAAAATAGAAATAAATGTTGAAAAATTAAGAAAATAATACCTAATTATCCAATGCCTCAGTTTCCGATCGTTCCATTGAAAGTTTGTTTTGCATTGAAACGGGGGGATTCACGCACCAAATATAATGACCCTCTTCGATTTTAATTGGGTGGGGCGCTTCACTCATACACTCTTTCGTCCTAGCATCCGAAATACACCGGGGATTAAAAGTACATCCTGGAGGAGGTGCGATTGGACTTGGAACTTCGCCTTTGATAACATATTTGATTTCCTTATCGCTGGGATCAAGCTCAGTTCTTGATGCTAATAATGCGATAGTATAAGGGTGACTAGGATTTGAAAAGATTTGATCAGTCTCCCCAACTTCAACAAATTTACCGAGATACATGACCGCTACTCTATCAGCAATGTGATTAACTACAGCTAAGTTGTGTGTTATAAATAAAAATCCGTATCCATAGTTTTTCTGCAAATTTTTTAATAAATTAAGAATTTGAGCTTGGACTGAAACATCTAGAGCAGATGTAGGCTCATCTAGTATTACTAATTCTGGATTACTTGCAAGGGCTCTCGCAATAATAATTCTTTGTTTTTGACCTCCCGAAAACTCATGTGGAAAGCGATCCATATGCTCTCGTTCTAATGAGACTTCATGTAACAGCTTCAAGACCCGTGTTCTAATCTCATCTTTTTTTGTTATTCCCAATAAATTCCTCAGCGGTTCTGCTATGATATCTACAATTTTCATTCGAGGATTTAAAGATGAATCAGGATCCTGAAATACTATTTGAATTTTTCTCCTTAGAAATTTTGCATATTCACGGGGAATCGGTTCACCATTAAAAATAATCTCACCTGCTTCAACTGGAACTAATCCTAAAATAGCTTTAGCGACGGTCGTTTTTCCACAACCACTTTCTCCTACTAAACCTACAGTTTCCCCGGTGTGTATATCGAAAGTGACGCCATTGACAGCTTTAACAGAGCCAAACTGTCTTTTTAACATACCTCCAATTAAAGGATAATAGACTTTTAAATCTCTTAGTTCTAATAGCTTTTTATCCTTCTCAAGAACAACGAGACCTCTGTATTGCTCGAACTGTAAGGTTGATTGCGTTAATACCTTTGTGACACTACTAACTATTAGCGTAATTATAAGAGCCCAGATTAGACTAGCAAAGAATCCTCTAACGAACATTTCCTTTTCTAATTGAAATTCATTACTCAAGAAAAAAATTCCGGGTATTAGTGTAAGGATGATCATAGTATTTTTATTAATTAAAAACTGAGCCTTAGTTCCCCAATTAATGAAAAAACCATTTATACCGATTATAACTATTAATATCAAAAATAGACCTAATCCTGATGCATATACCTCATCATTTTCATCGGTAACCATGAGTCTTACTATATCCATAACGTTATCCAGTAAAAATCCCACAGCATATAGTATAAGCATAAAACTTATAACAAACACAATAGCTTCATTAAATATCTTATTATTTGATTTCGATACTACCTTTGTAGCTACCCCTATCCCAATTATAATAATTAATAGATCAGACATTAGAGACCATAAGAATCCTGATCCAATAAAGAAGAGAACTGCAAATTTAAAAATGATATTCAATAAAAACCAAATAAAATTTACAGTAAATGCAAAGGAATCATTCCAATCTTTCCTTTTAGCAAAATTTTTTAAAAGCGACATCCCATAGAGAAATACTAAAACTGAAATGAGATATTCAATAGCTAAATCAGATATAAAAAATCCCGGGGTTATATTTGATGGTATTTGCATTTGCATAATAAATCCTTTCTTTCTATTTTTTTTAATTTTATTCTTTTTTAGTTAACTTTCTGCTTTTCTTATTGAGGTCTCAGCGAGATCCTTATGTTCAGGATCGAATAGGTGGCAAGCAACAAGATAATTCGGCTCAACCTCTATGCTTTTAGGAATCTTTGAATCACAAGGTTCAAAACAATATTGACAACGGGGATGAAACCTACATCCTGAAGGTGGATAAATCAAATTTGGTACCATTCCAGGTATCACCTCAAGAACTTCTCTTTTTTTCCCGACAACTGGTACAGAAGCTATAAGGCCTCTGGTATAAGGGTGATAAGGCGTTCTAAATAATTTATTAATATCACCATATTCAACTATGAACCCACTGTACATAACAGCTACGCGATCACACATTTTCGAAATAATACCTAAATCATGAGTTATAAAAAGTATCGAAGTGTTGTATTTTTTCTTTAGATCTTTCATTAATTGTAATATCTGGTTTTGAATTGTGACGTCAAGAGCGGTAGTGGGCTCATCAGCAATAAGGAGTTTTGGGCTACAAGCAAGACCCATTGCGATTTGAACGCGTTGTCGCATTCCACCACTTAATTCATGGGGATATCGATCAAAAATTATTCGTGGGGTAGGGATATTTAAATCTTTAAGAAGTTTTCGACTCCATTTTCTTGCAATATCATAAATACTTGTATTCCTTTTAACTGCTTCGATTAGCAATTCATCTTCCATATGAAGACGATAAACTTCGGCTATTTGATCCCCAATTTTGTACACAGGATTTAACGAGTTAAGGGGATCTTGAAAAATCATAGTAATTCTATTTCCTCGATATTTTAAAAATTCTTGTTCCGTTTTTTGATGCAGATCTTCTCCTTCAAAAAATACTTTCCCACTTTTAATTTTACCTGGTGGACGAACCAATCGAAGGATAGATAGTGCAGTCACAGATTTCCCACATCCTGTTTCTCCAACAAGACCAAGCGTTTCTCCTTCATAAATTTTGAATGAAACCCCTTCTACTGCTTTTACAACTCCTTCTTCAGTATAAAAGTAAGTTGTGAGGTTTTGAACATCTAAGATCGCTCTTTCTTTTTCTTCAAAAGTTTCATATCGGTCCTCATAGGGTTTCAAAGCTGCTCGAAATCTATCACCCGCTTTTTCAGATGTGTCTGGATCAAGTCTTATCCTTAAGGAACCAAGAATTGAAATCATATATATACCTACAGCTAAGAGCAGTGGAATCCGAAGATCTGTTAAGCTATAATGATAAGATACTATAAGAGACTGGAATAATCCTAGTACAAGATTTAAAAATATGGCTGCTAGATAAAGAACAATATAAGATAATATTAAAAATTTAAATGATTCTCCCAGTTTACGTTTATAAATCTTTAAAACTAAGAAAACACCAATGATGATATTGATAACAGCAATGATAAATTCATTTATTAGAATTGGCATTAATAGTTCGTATTCTGTTGGCCAAACATCGTCTGCCCAAAAAGTTGACAGACTTTCCGAAAAATAAATCCCCATATTTGCTATGAAAATAAATAAGATAATCCTAACGGGGATATTCACAATTAACCAAATTAGATTAACCTTGGCTGCTTTCTTTTTTATATAGGGAGCACTTTTCATAGCGGCATCCCACATTTTTATTGATGTGGCATACCACCATAGAACCCTAGAGCCCACTGTGAAAAGAGCTAGTGAAAGGACGGTAATATACGTTATGTTCAAAATAATAATATTATCGATTAAGATAAATACATAAAGATAAATGACAAAAATTGGAATTAACCAAATCAAGAATGTTATCAATCCCCCAAAAATGGCAGATTGTTGGAGTAATATTTTTGATGTCTGCCTATCAGAAGGATTAATCTTGTTTACTAGATAAGTAATGCTTATATCCCCCAGCACCATAAAAAAAGCACTCCACAAACTTAGATAAAACACTTCTAATAAAGGAATGTTAAACGTTAAAACTATCAACATTATTATATACTGGCCATAAAACACACTAACCAACAAGATTGCTATTATTGGAATACTAATAAATAATATTTTTAATTCCCGATTGTCGAAAGGATTAATCTTGTTTAATAGTAAAATAAGAGCTGTAACTCCAATAATCATTAAAAGTGAATATAGACCACTGAGAAATATTACATTCATTAAAACAGTGTTAAGCATTTTAAGTATCGAGATTAAAATAATTGGACAAACTATTATTAATCCTGCAATAATTTTATTGGAATCAGTATTGAATTTACTATTTGATATTGTGTTATCATCTAATGATTGAGTATTATAAAATTTTCTTTGAACATATACATAAGCTTTAAGAGAAATTCCCTGCGGATAACGAATTACTTTTTCTTTACCAGAATCAGACTGATCCTCTAATAGAATTTCGGTTTCATTTGTATGATTGGTTCCATTAAGCTTCATTATCTCAGAATCTAGCAAATCTTCTACCCTCTTAGTGCTTTTTTCACTAGCTTCAGGGAGTAATTTACCTTTCAATAAATTGAAAAAGAAAGTAATATATAATCCTGAAACAACAATAGTTAAAACTCGGATGTCTTGCATAATAATCTCGAATCCAAATCCCTTATGAAGGTATACTTCAAATATTACTAACTGGATAAACCAAATTCCAAATGCAATGATCGCACCCCCGTACGTTGCACTTTTAAGAACTGATTTCTCTATCCGTTTCTCATTTGGTAAAGTTCTATTAATTATTGAAGTAACTAAAATGCATATGAGAAGCACACTAAAACTCCATAATATACCCAAGCTGAATTTATCAGGATAATGTGGAAATGCAGGATCTCGTAATGGAATTTGAAGTATGCTAACAGAAAGCATAATACCGGTAAGGATCCATGATGCTATAATAAAAGCAAGAAGTATTTTATTAAACTTATAACTTAGGGATTTTTCTTCCTCTGAAAGCCGATTAAAACCAAATTTTCCCAAAAATGGTTTATGAAGAACTAAAAAGATCGTTATCATTATGGCAAAGTATAATGCATCATTATTTAGAAGCCTAAATATTGAAAACCACATCCCAAAGGTCTCAAATATCATTCTGATACCCAAGATGATACCGAATATGATTAAGCTGGTTATCAAGGAACTTAATCGATATGTTCTTTTTAATGACGTGTCTTTAAAAGCAAAGTTTGCAATAAGAAACAATACTACCAACAAAATCACTAATGAAAATAATGATTCGACTATAGCATATCCGTAATTAGCAACTATAAATGTAATTCCTATAATTTTTAAATCCCTCTTTTTTATATGTGTAATCGAGGATCTAATGCATCCCTCAATCCATCACCTATTAACATAAACCCAACAGCAGTAATTGCAATAAAAAGACCAGGCCAAAATACCGCATAATATGCACCCCAATGGCCTCTTCCATAATTAATATCTGTACCCCAATCTGCAAAGGATGCATCCCCTAATCCCAAGAAAGCAATACCTACAAAACCTAAAATTGCACCTGCCATTCCTCCGAAGAAGCCAATTATAATAGGAGATAATGCATTTGGCAACACATGTTTAAACATTACTTTGAATTTTTCTGCACCACTGGTTACTGCAGCTTCAACATACACATTCTGTTTTACTTGCAGCACTAAGGCCCTTACCCATCGAGCTGATCCGGGAATACCGAACAGACCAAAAAGGATTAGAATGTTATATAAGTTATTACCTATCAAGGGGGCTACAATAATTACAAGAATTAATGTTGGAAAAGAAAACCAAAAATCGCAAAAACGCATTATTAGCGAATCTATTTTTCCTCCGAAATATGCAGATATTGTTCCTATAGCAAGTCCTCCAACAGTACCGATTATAACCGGTAGAGCTGCTGCTGTCAGTGCGGTTCTTGCACCCCAAATTATTCTTCCAAGAATATCAAAACCATATTCTGTTGTGCCTAATGGATGATCTGCTGATGGGAGAAGAAACGGGGTCTCTGGAAGAAAGTCTGGTGGTGTTAAATTATCTACAGTAAATGGAGTTAACCAAGGAGCAAACATTCCTAAAAACGCAATAAATAAGATCATTACAAACCCCGCTATTGTTAGGGGGGTAAGTAAGCGTCGAAATAATTTCCTTTTTGATTTAATTTTGCCGATCTCAAATTCTCGAGTTTCAAAATCTGGATCCCGCCAACCAGGTATTAAATAAAATTTTACTAAACTAGATAAGCTTTTTTTATTACCTGTTTGATAACCATATTCTTGAGTTTCTTCTAGAGATTGTTGTGTAATTTTGATTCACATCCTAAATTAATATAAAATTCTTGGATCTATAATTGTATAGGCAACATCTGCTATGAGAGTTCCTGAAATTATTACAATCGTTGAAAAGACAAGAAGACCATTTATTACTAAATAGTCACCACGGGTTATAGCTAAAAGCATATTGTAGCCAAAACCTGTATAGTTAAACGTTACTTCTACGAATAATGATCCTAATAAAGCTCCTGCAGTCCCTGCTATAACGAGGTGGCTAGTAGGGAGTATTGCATTCCGTAAAGCATGCTTGTTGATGACGTCTTTTTCCGCTACACCTTTTGCACGTGCGGTTCTAATATAATCCTGATCTAATACCCCTAACATGCTCGATCGGGTCTGTCTAGTAACCCCCGACAGAGACACAAAAATCATACAAAACACAGGAAGAATTAAATGAATGAGAGTATCCCACAAATAAATCTGTTGATTATACAAAATACTATCAATAAGTCTAAATCCTGTTCCAACACCATCAGATGGAACCGGAGTGAATAGGATAGGATTATTAGGATATAGTACCTCCATAAAAATACCATCATGAGTAAAGGTTCTTAATGTAGATCCTATAAACAGTTGTAACAGCGTCGCAATATAAAATATTGGGAATCCTGCTCCGAGGATCGCAGCTCCTCGAATCATCGTATCTTTTGGTTTATCCTTGTTTTTTGAAGCGGTAACCCCAAGTTTAACGGCAATAAAAGGGACTATAATAATAGAAAAAAGCATCAACTCAATCGTTTTGGGAAAAATTTCAGCAATAAAAGTAATTACGGGAGTTCCTTCAGAAATAACAAACGATTCACCCCAATCTCCTTGGAAGAACCTTCTCAGATATATACCAAGTTGCACATACCATGGATCGTAGAAACCAGATCTTCGCAACTCCGCTTCATATCTAGCACGGTCTACTACAACCCCTGGAATTTTATTCAATTCAGGATTGATAGACATCTGATGAGATAAAACCCAAGTAAATATCAATACTGCTAAAAGTATTGGAAACATCATCAAAATTCGCTTAATAACATATTTTATCATATTTCGGGCTTGACGAGTCATTTCATTCCTACCTTTTTCAAGAGTTAATATTATTAGAAGAAGTTTTTATATTGATCTTCTTGTTTTTATACTATATAAAATTATAATTTTTTTCTTATTTCCTAAGATTGATTTTAAAAAAAATTCACTCTATTTAATAATTACGTTTTAAATTAGGATATTTACGGTCGTAATCGAGCTTATTTGAAAAGTTTAAATAGTTAAATGTCGTAACCTTATATTATCTTTACAAAGTAAAGTAAATTGAGAAAAAACATCTAAAAAAAAAAATAGGTAATACGATAAGGAGAAACAAAATATGAATAAAACTAAGAAAAGTCTAGCTTTTTTCTTATTATTATCGTCAATAATTCTACCACTTCTTCCAGCGATTACCGTAGCTCAAGAAGATACCCATGTTTTTAAACATGCTGCTTCGGCTCTACCGGATGAATGGGATCCCGCAGTTACTGATTGGTATAACATAATTTGGGGTTCCTACGGTGTATATGCTACAGAGGAACTTATTGGATTAAATGCGGCTTATACATCAGGAACAACTGGTCCGATTGAGGATGAGTGGATCGGAGTTCTTGCTACCGATTGGAATCTCACCCGTAGAGTAGAAGAACCAAATGATTCAGATTTCAATAATACGGGTGGTATAGAATCAGCTGTCTTTAAACTCAGAGAAGGTGTTACATTTCATGATGGTTCCGATTGGAACGCAACAGTTGCCAAATGGAACATCGATAGAATCAATCTTGTGGCAGGAAATTATACTGGATTGTGTGAAGTCACAGCGGATAATGAAGCTGAAGGCAATTTGATGCATACCATTGTATTAGAAGATTACAAACCTTATTGGTCCGATAATTGGAATATGACTGCTGAGGGGTATGACTCCCCAAATCTTGGGACTTCACCTCCTGCAACCCTTCCATCAGTAACAGACTATGCCTGGTATAATCTTGGGGATAATGCTTCACTAGTAGATTACGGTGATGCTGTTAATGCCCTCATCTTACCAAATAACACTATACGCAATCCTGCCCCTTATGGAGGTTGGGATTATGTTTCCGGAGCAGCCATTCACTACGCACCATACGACAGATATCCTATCATAAACCGCGTTGAGATCATGGATAACAAACAATCTGGAGGAACCATTAGAGTTTTCTATAACCAGTGGACTGTCTCTGGACTAACTGGGGGAGTAAATCATCCAATGATTTCATACCATTCATATCGAAAGAATTATACTACGAGAGGTATTTATGGCTATGAAAATGGTGTGGACGATCCTCGGAATGCTGGTCCAGTCACTCATATGATTGGAACCGGAGCCTACACTTATGTAGAACACGATGAAACAGGCACACCCGCTGGAGGATATATGCTAAAATTTGAAGACTACTGGAATAAAACTGCTCTTGAAGCTGAAGGTTGGTTTGATGTTGATAGATTTGAGATTATTAATTTCCCTACCGGTTCATTAGGAGAAGATGCTAAGAACACAGCAATGCTTACACATGCTATCGATTTTGCGTACGATTCAATGTATATGCCCCTAGATTATGATGCGGTTCAAGCCGAATCACGAATTAGGTATGAGAGTACAGGACCTACTACGTATAAAACTAACATCGTTTTGAATAGTATCAATGAAACATGGTGGGCGTGGCCTTGGGCTGACGGTTGGAGACAAGGATTTTATCCATTGGCGGGTAGTGAACCTGCCGGTGGTGTTCCACGAGCGCTGCGAAAATCTATGGGTTATGCTTTCAATTATGATCTTATGATACACACAGTTTTAAACGATCGTGCAGTACGTGGCGGGGGTGTCATAGGTGCGCAAAATATCTATTTCAATGAAACCTTGGACGACCCAGAATATTTGGCCTACTATAATGTAACGAAAGCTCGAGAAATATTACTTACCACTGAAACTGATCCTCTTCTGTTTAACATTTCAACACCTACACCTCATGCTCCAAATCCTCTTTATAATGCAGGCTATCCATACGGTGATCACAATGCGGTGTCTTTAAACCCTGATAACTACAACTTCAGTAA
>JAGXNO010000034.1 GCA_019894975.1 Promethearchaeota archaeon
CCTATGTAGCTGATTATACCTCTGGCTTGGCGGTCATTGACATTTCCGACCCGACCAACCCGGGAATACCCGTCTACGAACCCACGACCGGATATGCATGGGGCGTGTACGTGAGCGGAGATTACGCCTATGTAGCTGATGGTGCCTCTGGCTTGGCGGTCATTGACATTTCCAACCCGACCAACCCTGGAATACCCGTCTACGAAGACACGACCGGAGCTGCACTTGGTGTTTACGTGAGCGGAGATTACGCCTATGTGGCAGATTATACCTCTGGCTTGGCGGTCATTGACATTTCCGACCCGACAAACCCGGGAATACCCGTCTACGAACCCACGACCATGTTTGCATATGACGTTTACGTGAGCGGAGATTACGCCTATGTGGCAGATACGAACTCGGGCTTGGCGGTTATTGACATTTCCGACCCGACAAACCCGGGACCGCCAGTTTATGAAGACACGACCGAATCTGCAATAGGCGTGTACGTGAGCGGAGATTACGCCTATGTGGCAGATTTGGGCTCGGGCTTGGCGGTTATTGACATTTCCGACCCGACCAACCCGGGAATACCCGTCTACGAACCCACGACCGGATCTGCGCGTGATGTTTTTGTAAGCGGAGATTATGCCTATGTAGCTGATTATACCTCTGGCTTGGCGGTCATTGACATTTCCGACCCGACCAACCCGGGAATACCCGTCTACCAAGACACGACCGGATATGCATGGGGCGTGTACGTGAGCGGAGATTACGCCTATGTGGCAGATCATACCTCTGGCTTGGCGGTCATTCAAGTAAGAGAAATAATTGATAGGTGGAATCCTGTTATTACCGATGCCCCTAGTAATCTTCCCGTAGAATTCGGCTACACCGGACAGAGTCTATCATGGACTGCGACCGATGCTAACCCAAATACATACACTATCAAACTGGAAGGAACAGGTATAGTTACGGGTCCAACTGCTTGGACGAGTGGTGTTGCAATAATATATAATATTCCTGACGGATTTGCTGTGGGAATATATGTTTACACAATTAACTTCACAGATACTGAGGGAAATTACGTTACAAATAATATTGCTTTTACTGTGGAAGATACAACAAGTCCGGTTATTTCTGATGCTCCGACTGATCTTACTGTAGAATATGGCTACACCGGACAGAGCTTATCATGGACGGCGACCGATGCTAATCCAAGTACATACACCATCGAACTGGAAGGAACAGGCATAGTTGCGGGTCCAACTACTTGGACGAGTGATATAGCAATAACATATGACGTTCCTAACGGATTTGCTGTGGGAGATTATGTTTATACTGTCAACTTCACAGATGATAGAGGAAATCACGTTACAGATAGTGTTGCTTTTACTGTGGAAGATACAACAAACCCAATTATTACCGATGCTCCGACTGATCTTACTGTAGAGTACGGTTACACCGGACAGAGCTTATCATGGACCGCGACTGATGCTAACCCAAGTACATATACTATTGTGCCGGAAGGAACAGGTACAGCTACGGATCCAACTGCTTGGACGAGTGGTATAGCAATAACATATGACATTCCTGACGGGCTTGCTGTGGGAATATATGTTTATACAATTAACTTCACAGATACTGAGGGAAATTACGTTACAGACAGTGTCACTTTTACTGTAGAAGGTGACGGAGATGGTGCCGGTGCCGCTATTTCATTTGGTAATTATTATTTGATTTTTCTAGTAATCGGAATAATTTCATTAGCATTTGTTCAAAGACGAAGAAAATTATAAATAAACAAATTTAAAACTTAAAAAATTATACTTTTTTTTTAATTATTACTAATTTTTATATTTCCCTACATGCATTCATGGATTTCTTCCAAATGGAAAGCCCTCCCTTTCCTACGAGATCAGCGTTTTGAGTATAAGTCGAAACCGCTTCTTCTAAAGTCATTAATTTGCTTGAACTCATTCTTCACGATCTCTTTTATTTTATTTTGTTAAGATGAGATTTTTTTCTTGTTCTTTAATTCTTTTAAGATTCTTCTTTTTTGGGGCAGTGAAGACCTGTTTTAGCTAAAGTAAATAAGCAATTGTTACAATAATCACATTCAACAATTGTACTTCCGATGCCTTTCATCCACCTATTTGGGAGAAAGATATTTTCTAGTAAGTAATACTTACTATAAATCCAATTTTCAATAAATAGAGCAACTTTTTTTAAAAATTTATATAATTTGCGATCAAAATTATTTAGAGAGACTTCAAAGTATCTATAGATCCAATCGTTATACTAATGAGCCTGTATTAGAAGCATTACATGACCTTATTCCCTTTTGGAAAAAACTGGCAAGAGAAGAGGTAAAAGAAACTTTTTCAGGAAATCTAAATGATCTTAATTATCTACAGAGAAATATTGCGAGATATACAAATTACTTACAAATTAATATTATATATGATTTGGAACTATCTGAGATATACGAAAATTGCTTAAGTGAACTACACCAGACAGATAGACATTTAAAGTATAAAATACAATTAGTTAAAGAGAAAATAGAGAGAACTAAAGATTGGATTGAGAATTACTCAAAAATTTTATCCCTACAACAGATTCAAATTTACCAGCTGGGATTGTAGTACTTGAGGATGCCGATCATATACTTGAAGAACCGCCTCATGTTTATTACAAAAAAGCTTACGACTCAAATAGGGATTATTATAAGAGGAATAGAGAGAAGAACTACTTTCTGACAAAAGAACAAATAGAAGAAGCCTTTGGGGATTCGAATTACCTATTTAATATTCAATTTGAAAGTATATTTCGTGATTTAATCGTAAATGAGTTTCGATATAGAGATATTTCACTCATTACTGTTTGTGTAGATATGTTTAAAATCTATAAATTTCTTGATTCAAGTTCTAAAATAAAGTTATTGCTTGATTAGTTGAAAAAAAGTGATTTAGGAAATAGAGGAAATAAAGAAGGTAATATCATGTTAGGAGCAGAAAAGATGGAAATTAAAACAAAAGAACGGCTTAAGGGATTTACATATCCAATCTCAAAAAGCTCTTATCTGTGATCTCTGCGATACTATGAAAGAAGATTATATCAATCCTGAAAGAGGAGAAAAGTATCCTGCTTGTATAGATTTATGCCCAAAGGAAGCTATTTCATTAAAGGATGTTGAGCAAATCGGTGAGGAAAAGCGGATTGACGCTGTAAAGAGACTTTTTGGGGATATTTTAAAAGAAACAGAAGCTTAAATTTTTTTATTTATTTTTTATTATTTTTTATAGTTAGGCTCTTTTTTTACCGAGTTTAATAAGGAAATGTAAATTCAATGAAAAAGAGCTAAATTAAAATACTTTTTAATCGAAATTTCAAATTATTATTTTATGGTGATTTAAAAAATGGAAAATTTACCAGATAATGTACCTCTTTATGAACTTGATATGGTTAAGGATCTGATAAGTGCTATACTAGGAAGAGCCTCAGCACAGATGATGATGGGAAGTTTTAGAACAGCCAAGATATTCTTCGGAATTACAGCTTTAAATCAACTCAGTGGATTTATAAGTAATAGACTTGAGAAAGAAGAAAGAAGAATATTACTTATCACCGATGATTTCACTGAAAAGTTCGCAAGTCAAGTAATTGATGTGTTAAATTCTATAGATGCTGAGTCAAAAGTATGGTCTGGAGTGAAACCAGAGGGGCCTCTCCATACAATTGAAGAGGCTGCAGAGGTATGCAGAGAATTTAAACCAACAGTATTAGTTGCAATTGGTGGAGGAAGTGTTATGGATTCTGCAAAAGCAATAATGATTAAATATGAAAATCCGGAGGCAAACCTTTATAGAATTTTAGGACTGGGAGGTTTGGGGTTACGTAAAAAAGTAAAGTTCTTAATAGCCATTCCTACAACCTCAGGAACAGGATCTGAAGTTACTGCTGCTGCCATGCTTACAGATATGGGAAGAGATCCTCCAAAAAAATTAACACTTAATCATGGCGAACTGGTTCCTGATATAGCAATTTTGCATACTGATTTTGTAAAAGACATGCCACCATTTTTAACTATGGCTACAGGACTAGATGCTCTTGCACATGCAACAGGAGCGTATGTTTCTACATGGGGGGGTCCTATAACTGATGCTCTTAACATTGCTGCTATTAAGGAAATCCTAAAATATTTACCTCGATCTTACAAATATGGTGCAAAAGATTTAGAAGCTAGAGAGAAAATGCAAATGGCGACCGTCATAGCAGGAATGGGTTTTGGGAATTCTAAAGTTGGAATCGACCACGGTTTAGGTCACAGTTTAGGAAAAGTATTTAATATGCATCATGGATTCTGTGTAGGTTTATTTCTCCCTTATACAGTCGCTTATACCGCAAAAATCTCAGATAGATGGAAAGATTTATGTCCCGTTTTTGGAGTCGAGTCAAACAGAATCGAAAGAAAGGCACTCCTTACTGCATTGCTTCAAGCAATTAAAGACTTCATACATTCCATAGATGGAGCCGTATTTGTTAAAGAAGTAAAGGATCCAATTATTTCGAAAGAAAATTATATGGATAACATAGATCTTTTAGTAAATTATGCAGAAACAGATGCAGTTGACCTTTTAGTACCCCGTTGGACGCATAAAGAGACTTATAGAAAGATATTTGAATATGCTTGGGATGGGAGGGATATTGATTTTTAACTATAATGAGGTTATGAGAAAAATTGGCAGATAAAATGAATGGATATAATGGAAAAATTGTAATTATTAATTTAAGTGATAAAAGCTACGATATTCAAGATTTGGATCCCCAAATAGCAAGAGAATATCTTGGGGGAACCGGATTGAGTGCGAAAATTACTTATGATTTACTCTCTGAAGAAGACTTCACTACTCTAAAAACCGATCCTTATGCTGAGATTAATCCCTTGATTTTTGCAACTGGCCCTGTAACGGGGACAATCAGACCATCTTCAGGAAGATATTCGGTCACTGGGATATCCCCTTTAACAGGAATATGGGGTGAGGGGACTTCAGGGGGTTACTTCTGTTTATCTTTACGCAACAGTGGTTATGATGCAGTAGTTTTCACTGGAAAGTCAAGTGAACCTGTGTATGTATATATAAACGATGGAACTATTGAGTTTAAAAATGCAGATAATCTATGGGGTAAAGACTGCTATGAAAGTCAAGATTTCATTAAAAAAGAAATTACTCAAGCTAACCTTAGAATTGCTTGTATAGGTCAGGGTGGAGAAAATTTAGTGAAATATGGAGCGATTATTAATGATGAAGGAAGAGCCGTTGGGAGATGTGGAATGGGCGCGCTTATGGGTTCGAAGAATTTGAAAGCTCTTGCTATTCATGGTGCTAAAAAAATTGATATTTTTGATAAAGAAATTGGGAAGGAATTAAGAAAACAAGAAGAACTTGCTAAACAAGGTAACCAAATGGGAAATGTTGCTTTAGAATTGTTTAAATTATACGGTACTAATTTCTATCTCGATCTCGGAATGGTTAATGGTGATACTCCTGGTTATTATTTTACTGAGTCAGAATTTCTTGCTGAAAAATTAACAAGTAAAACATTAAAAGAAGAATATCCAATGTTTAGTTATGGATGTGCAGGTTGTACGGTAAAGTGCGGAAAAGCTACAGTTATCGAGGTAGACGGTGAGGATATTGAAGTTGATGGTCCAGAATATGAATCGGTTGCAGCTTTAGGAACTCTTTGTGGTCTTTTTGATTCTAAACAAGTGATTTTGGCAAACCATCTATGCAATAAGTTTGGGATTGATACGATTTCCTGTGGTGTGAGTATCGCATTCTTAATCTACTTAGTCCAAAATAATTTGGGAATAGAGAAGATTAAGTCTTATACAAATAGCTTTCAAATAGAAGATATAAAATGGGGAAACGGAGAAATGATCTTAGCTTTAATAGAAAAAATTGTTAATAGAGAAGGAATTGGCAGTGTACTATCAGAGGGAGTTAAAATCATGGCAGAAAAGTTTGAAGTAGATCCAGAGTTAGCTGCCCATGTAAAAGGATTAGAGATACCCATGCATGAACCCCGCGCGTTTGCAGGACAAGCGCTAAGTTATATGACTGGTTGCGTTGGGGCTGATCATAATAAATGTGATTGGTATGGTGCTGAATTAGGTAATGTAAGCTATCCGTCAATAAAAGTAAAAGCAAGTAAGGGGAGGAATACCATTAAAGGAAGCGAAAGAGGAATTGCAAATCTTCAAGATCTTCGAGCTATCGATGATTCTGCAGTAAATTGTAATATGAATGGTCCTCCATTAGAAAATGTAATCGGATATATCAATGCTGCCACAGGTTTTAACTATGATAAGAAATCTTTAATGGAAGTAGGAGAACGTATAAATAATCTTAAAAGGTTAATCAGCTGCAATTTAGGAATTACTCGAAACGATGATAAGCTACCAAACCACATTCTAAAAACCTTACCTTCGGGAAGAGTAATGGGTGTAAAACTTGATTTAGAAGAAAATCTAAAGAAGTATTACACCAGAAGAGGTTGGGATTGGGAAACAGGAAGGCCTTCTGAAGAAAAATTAAAGCAATTAGGGATTATTTCTTAAATTTTTTTTTTAATTATTTGGTGATAGTTATCTGATAAATGAAGAATATTTTGGTCCTGCTATCATTGATATCGATGAATGGAGAGATAAACCAGTCAAACATCGATTTGTGCATGGATCTTTTGAAAATACGCACACTCGTTTCATTCTTTGCTTTCCTCATGCTAAAAACTATGGTGGACGTTTCATCCAACATTTAGAAGGAGGATTAGGAGGAAATGAATACACAGGTTATGTTGCGGGAGGACTCTATCTTGCACGTCGTAATAATGCTTATTATGTAGAATCAAATCAAGGTCATTCTGGTGATCTAAGGGTGTTACGTGATCATGCCTCGGTATTCGATTGGGAAGCAAGTGCTAAAACAGCTCAATATGGTCGTGAGTTTGCAAAGAAAATATATGGAGAGGAGCCTCATCATGGATACTTGTATGGAGGTAGTGGGGGGGGATATCGATGTGTTAAATGTGCAGAAGCCCCGATTAAAGTGTGGGATGCATTTATGCCTATGATCATGTCTTATCCAAGTTTTTTTACTTTTTACGATTCAATAATGGCATTAACTGTTCAAATCTTAGGAGATAAAATTAAAGACGTTGTGGATGCTACAGATCCTGGTGGGAATGGAAATCCATTTGCGATATTGGAAAATAATTTACAGAAAGAAGCTCTAGCGAGCCTCTATCAATCAGGCTTTCCTCGTGGAGCAGAAGCACAGCTAAGACCAAATCCTTTCTGGCCGTATGCTATGCAAATCTTACCTGATCCGAAGCATTATGAAACGTTCTGGGAAGAACCTGGATTCGAAGGAAAAGATGACGATCATGTGGTAAGATCTTTACTAATAGAAGAAGACGTAGAAGTAGAAGAGTTATTGAAGGTAAATCAAATTCGATCTTTAATTGTAGTAAATGATCTGGATGATGGTATGTTAAGGGACCTTATATTCCCAAAAGAAGCTAATATTGGTATGAAGGTAAAATGCATAAATCCGGGAAAATACGTTGGTTGTACAATACAATTACCTAATGGTCGTAAAATGTATTGTACCCACAACGCAGATGATGTATTAGTTGCCTTATTTTCGCGTCATAGCTTAGATGATGTAGAAAAGGGTGATATAGTTCATCTTGATAACCGTCGACTTGTAGCGTTTAGCTTTCACCATCGCCATTTTGTAAGTAATCGATATCCAGAAATGAAGCAGTTCTTTATTGATGGAATTCCCATTTATAAACCATCTTCACGCTCACTAGATCACATTCCAATACCTTCTGGAAAATTTCATGGAAAAATGATCATTGTACAAAATGCCCAAGATTGTGATGCATGTCCTAGTAATGCTCGGGCATATATCGAATCTGTAAAAAATCATTTAGGGAATTCTCTAGATAATTATTTTCGTATATACTGGACTGAAAATGCATGTCATCTTCAACCACTAACATCAGTTGAATCAACCAGATATATCCCATGGGGGTCTATCGTCTCTCAAGCGATGAATGATCTCATAAAATGGATAGAAGAAGGTACTTCACCACCCACCAGCACTAACTACAATTTCAATATTCATTCAGCACTTCAATTGCCTGGGAATGCTTCTGAAAGGAAGGGTATTCAACCAACTGTTAAATTAAGTATTAATGGTAAAAAAAATGCTCATATCAATGTAGATCACACAATTTTATTAGATGGTGAAGCGGAAGCACCACCAAATACAGGTTACTTTATAAAATTGGATTGGGATTTTGATGGCTCAGGTAAGTTTTCACATCAAGAAGAATTAGGTGGAAATGAAAGTAAAATAAAAACAACAGCTTCACATCAGTATAGTAAACCTGGCACTTATTTTGTGACCTTTCGAGTTTTTATGGAACGTAATGGAGAAAAACGAGATGTAATACACCATATTATAAATCAATCTCGAGTTCGTGTTATAGTTTCTTAATTGATGAATCGAAAAACTGATGGTTTAATCATTTAACAAATTTAGGGCAGAACTAATTATCGTTACCGATAAAAAAGCTGAGAAAAGTTTAGAAAATTAATAATTAGATGAAAATAATAGAATGAAATCAATCAAAATATACCATTTCATTAAATTAAAAAAACTAGTAATCCGCTAAATTATCAGAATTTAGTCGGATTGAATTATGTTTTCATAATAATTTAATTTTAATAATATAGACTATTTTCAATATCATAATTCATTTCATAGAATTACTAAAGAACTAAATGAGTGAATATCGTTAATCTTTAAAACATAGGAGGTAAGGATTAACAAAGGTGAATAAAATTGTCTGAAAAACAGACCAATGAAAATGTAAACGAAGAAAGTCAAACTAGAATAGGTGTGTTCGTATGTCACTGAGGTATCAATATAGCAGGAATCTTAGATATCCCAAAAATCGTTGAAGAAATAGATAAAATAGAGAATGTTTGGGCTTATCCATATCTTTCTCTTTGAACTGAAGGCGGTTCTGCTGAAATTAAAGAAAAACATGCAGATCGAAAGTTTGATAGAGTTTTGGTAGCAGCTTGCACTCCAAAAACGCATCAACCAGTATTTCACGCGATATTAACAGAAATGGGATTACCCCCAAGATACTTAGAATTCGTTAATATAAGAGAACATTGTTCTTTTGTACATCAAGCTCCAGAGGTACGTGAAAAAGCAACTCTTAAAGCGATAGAGTTAATTAAGGCAGGTATAGCTCGTTCAAAGTTATTAGAAGATGTTCCCACTAAAACAGTTCCAGTAGAACCTTCCGCTCTCGTAGTGGGAGGAGGAATTGCGGGATTATCTGCAGCTATTGATTTAGGAGATGCAGGATACAAGGTATATTTAGTTGAGAAGAACACGACAATTGGCGGTCGCATGTCCCAGCTTGATAGAACTTTTCCTACTGATGATTGTTCGATATGAATATTGGGACCAAAGATGCTTGAAGCTAATCGACATCCAAATATTGAGATTCTTTCCTACAGTGAAGTTGCTGAAATCGATGGCTACATTGGTAACTTTGAAGTGAAAGTAAGGAGAATGGCTCGATTTGTTGATGAGGATAAATGCACGGGTTGCGGCACTTGTACAGATGTATGTCCTGTCTATATAAGTAATTACTTTGATGAGAACTTATCCGCAAGAAAAGTTATTGACGTAGCTTTTGCGCAAGCAGTACCAGCAGTATCACAACTTGATAGAAAAACGTGTATTGAATGTTTTGCTTGTGTAGATGCATGCGACCAAGATGCCATAGATTTCAGTCAACAGGATAAAATCGTGGAACTTAAGGTTGGAACTATAATAGTTGCTACTGGTTGGGACCTCTATAAAGGCGATGATTATGGATATGGCAAATTTGATAACGTAATTAATCAAATAGAACTTGAAAGGATACTTGCACCAAATGGTCCTACATATGGTCATTTAAAACGTCCTTCCGATGGTAAGCGTCCTTCGAAAGTATTATTTATTAATTGTGTAGGTTCAAGAGATGTGAATAAAAATGCTCACTGTAGCGTAATCTGTTGTAACCTTTCACTGAAAAACTCTAAGCTAATTAAATCCGAATATCCTGATTCACAAATCGTCGTTAGCTATATAGATATGCGCTGTGCTGGAAAAGATTATGAAGAATACTATAGAAGATCTCGAGACGCTGGAGTTATTTTTGTTAAAGGATTAATTGGGAAAATTGAAGAAGATCCTCTTACAAAGAACCTTATAGTACAATTTGAGCCTGTTGGTACCGATTCCGTAGTAACCATGGAAGCCCATATGGTTGTATTATCATCTGCTTCACTTCCATCTCAAGGTACATTGCAAATTGCTAAGGTATTAAAAATGGAAAGAAGCCCCGATGGCTTTCTAAAAGAATATCATGCAAGACTTGACCCAATCAGCACTAAAGTACCAGGTATATACATCTGTGGTTCTGCTCAAGGGCAGAAAGAGATTGATAAAGCAGTAAGTCAAGCTAGAGGTGCAGCATCAGTAGCAGGTATTCCAATGGGAAGAGGAGAATATACTATGGAGTTAATACGTGCTATTCCTTCAGATGAACGTTGCGCAAAATGTTATATGTGTATAGAGGCTTGTCCATATAGAGCTATTTCGGTAAATGAAACAGGAAATATTGTTGTTGACTTAATTAATTGTCGAGGATGCGGAACTTGCGCAGGCATATGTCCTTCTAAAGCGATTGAATTAACTTACTATAGAGACGACCAATATATGGCTCTAATCGATCAACTTTTACCAATTGAAGAGTAGAGAGGTAATAAAAAATGGCAGAAGAAAAAGATATAAAAATTATTGTATATGCTTGCTGGAAATGAGGATATGGTTCAGCTGATATGGCAGGTACAATTCGCGCGCAATATCCAGACTCAATCCGAAATGTCTTAGTACCTTGTACGGGGCGTGTAGGATCTGACTTAATAATGCGTGCTTTTGGTAGAGGTGCTGATGGTGTTGTAATAAATGCTTGATATCCTGGTGAATGTGATTATGAGACAGGGAATTATTTTGCGTACCGACAAGTAGAATATGTCAAAGAAATACTTAAAACAGTAGGAGCAAGTCCAGAGAGGATAAAAATCATATATTGTACCGCAGCAGAAGGCCAGAAATTCCAAAATGAAGCTATTGAATTCGATAAAACTATACGCAAATTAGGACCAAGTCCTCTACGTACAAAAGGCACACCTAAGAAAGGAAAGGCCAAAGCGAAAGCTAAGGCTTAAATAATAAATGTGTTTACTAATGAAGCTGAGTTAAAAAAACGAGAACTCATGCTGAAGAAATGGGTGCACCATAAGACACATAAAATAGTTTTTAAAATATAAGCAATAAGAGTAAAAATTTAGTTATCATATTAGTAATATAAGAAAAAAAAAGGAAATTGTAAGTACTAATTTAAAATTTCAGAGTTGGAAATACATGGATGCAATGGCAGAATACCTAATTAAGAGTGAAGATTTTTCTAAAATTTTAGCAACGTTACTAAAGGAAAAAGTTGTAGACAAAATCATAGGTGCAGAATTAAGAGTTGATAAGAAGTCAGGTAATATTGACAGATTTACAGTTCAACCAAAATTAGTGGAAAAAGAAGAAGATCTTTCAGATTTTCCATTATCTCCATTAATCGCTTTTGGATATGCGAGAACAGATTCTGCATCAAAATTCCTTCATAAATCTGTAGCAGGTGCTATGAATGAGAAAGTAGGACTTATAGCTCGCCCTTGCGATACACGTGCTTTAATTGAGCTTGCTAAAATTAAACAAGTTAATCTAGATAATCTCTTTATAATTGGTATAGAGGATCGAGGAATGCTTCCGAAAGCAGGAAGAGAAATGAGAGCAATTAAAGATGTTGATCCTACTAAAATCGTGAAAGAGAAAGTTGGAGACAACGGTTTAATTGTCAAATTAGATGATGGGAGTACAAAAGAACTTAAATTTACTGTCTCAGAAAATTGTCTAAGATGTTTTCGCAAAATTCCTGTTGTTGCTGATTTAACTGTAAGTGATCTTGGTATACCGATCGATTCAGAAGAAATCATTCTTAAAGTGTACTCTGATAATGGAAATGATATTTTAGAAAAATCAAGGATAAATAAGAAAGACCTTCCTGATAATGTGAAGAAAGAACATACCGAAAAATTTACCGAAATTATTGAAAAAGCTAAGGAGAAAAGAGCAAAGGATTTAGAAGAATGGGATAAACTCTCACAAGATGAAAAGATAGCAGAACTGCTTAAATGCACGATGTGTAACACGTGTATTCGAGGATGTCCTGTTTGTTACTGTGTAGATTGTATACTCCAAAAGAAGAGAAAGGATAAAACAATAGATAAAGTTACGTATCAATTAACACGAATTGCTCATGATGCAGATAGATGTGTTGAGTGTGGGAACTGTGATAACAATTGTCCTCAGAATTTACCCCTCTCACTTTATTTCCAATCTCTCAATGATGCTTTCAAAGAAAAATTCGGATATGAAGCAGGTATGTCTCTTGATGATATTCCATTCCGTAGTGCAAAAGCAATTGCGGAGATGGAATTAGAAAAGACTTAGGTTATTTAGGATTTTTTTTATTTATTTTTATTATTTTTTCTATTTAATGAACATAATCTAGATCTGTTTGTACAATGCATCAATATTAGGTCAAATTTATCACCATTTTTCTTATACAATAGAAGGTTTTTATTTCTTCAATCATTTCTTCAACCATGTTATCAAATTTAACAAAGAATCTAGTTGAACTTGAACGTGATCAAGTATTATCTGAAATAAAAGAACGCATTGGTCAAGGTGAAGATCCATTGAAGATCTTCGAGGAATGTAAGAAAGCCATGGATTTGGTCGGTGAGAAATACAAAAATAAAGAGTATTTTCTTGCGGAGTTAATGCTCTCAGGTGATCTTTTTAGAGAGGCAACGGAGCTAATCGAACCATATTTACGAGGAAAAGTAACAGAAGGAGATATTAAAGGTAAAATAATACTTGCTACAATTCAGGGAGATATTCATGATTTAGGCAAAGATATTTTTGGTATGCTTCTAAAATTAGAAGGTTTTGAGGTTTATGACTTAGGTGTAGATGTCAATCCAGATGTTGTGATTGAGAAAGTAAAAGAAATTCAACCCGATTTTCTTGGGTTTTCAGCTCTTCTTACTATAACTTTTGATCCTATGAAAGAAGTGATTGAGAAATTGGAAAAAGCGGGACTTCGGGATAGATTGAAGATATTGGTTGGTGGAGGAATCACAACCCCACTGGTGAAAGATTACACTGGAGCAGACTTTCAAACAGTCGATGCCATGGAGGGTGTTCAATTTTGTTTGGAAACAATTAAAGCAAGAGTTGTAATTAGAGCACGGGGGGGAATATAAAGGTGAAGGAAGAATACATGACTCCTCAAGAGAGAACAACAGCTGCAATAAACTTGGAAGAGCCAGATCGTGTACCAATTGCTCCTATTGTAGGCATGGACTTACCTGCGACATATTATGGATTAAATATCGCAGAATTGCATAGAGAACCTATAAAAGCTATTGAGGCAATGGTTAAATTTTTTGATGAGTTTGGAGGTTGGGATGGATATTCTACTCTTCCCCTTGTTAAAATAGGGTATATCTTAGGAGGATTAAAATTTAAAGCACCGGGACAAGAATTGCCCGATGCCCCGGGTTATTATGGACAGTTTGATGAAGGAGAGTGGATGAAAGTAGAAGATTATAAAACAATTGCGGATATTGGCTGGGGTAAATTTGTCGCAGATGAGTATATCTATCGGATCAGTGATTGGACTCCTGAAGATGTGGAAGAAAATAGAAAAAAATATTTTCAGTTCGCTCTGAAAGGTGGTGAAGAATACACTATAAAAAGAAAAATGGGAATGAGAGCGGGAGCTAATCGTGTTCATCCTTTTTTCCTGCTTTCTCTAAATCGGTCACTGCTTAAATTCACCCAAGATCTCTATTATAGACCTGAATTAGTCGAAGCAGCGCTCGACACTATGACAGATGGTTTAATAAAAAGCACCATAGCACAATGCAAAGGTAATGGGGGTAATGTAGTTTTTATACCTGAAGAAAGAGCGGAAGGTGCTATTTATCCTTTGAAAATTTTTGAGCGATTCTGGTGGCCGTATACGAAAAGAATAGTAGAAAGTTTATACGATGAGGGAATTATCTCTTGGCTTCATCTTGATCAATGTTGGGATTTAAATATCCCCTATTTTAAAGACCTACCTAGAGCGTCATGCATAATTGACCTTGATGGGCTTACAGATATATTCAGAGCTAAGGAAATCCTTAAAGATCATTTATGCATTATGAGTGATGTTAGCGGTTCTTTATTTTCCATTGGAAGTCAAAAACAAGTCGAGGATTACGTTAAAAAGCTTATTGATAAACTTGGTGTTGATGGAGGGCACATTTTATCATCTGGTTGTGAAGTACCTCCCAATTGTAAACCAGAAAACTTTAAAGTTTTTCTTAAAACGGGTAAAACTTACCAATTATCAAAGGAATAATACTCCTAAATTTTTAATTTTTTTATTACTAATTCAAGTTCTTTGTTTTTCTTCATTAATTGTGGTTAATAGACGCTTTACTTCGTAGGAGTCTGAATATTTTTCGAGGATTTTTTGACAGCATTCAATCGCCAGATCATATTTTTTTAATTCTCTATAGGTAAGAGCTAGATTATACCATGTTTCAAACTTATCAGGTTTTATGTCTAGGGCTTTCTTACAAACATCAACAGCATTGCTAAATTCACCTTTTCTATTATAGGAAACAGCCATATTGTTCCAGGCTTCATGATCTAATGGATTTTGTTCTACTACCTTCTGATAATACTCAATTGCTTTATCAAAATCAGCATGCTCTTTGTAAGCATTTCCCATGTTATATAATACATCAACGTCATCTGGTTTAAGTTCCAAAGCTCTATTCCAGCACTTCAATGCGCTTTCAAGATCTCCCCGACCTATATCATAAGCGTTACCTAAATTATACCATGCTTCAAAGTGATCGGGATTGAGCTCTACAGTTTTTTCCCACGACTCAATCGTACCATCTGCGTCAGATTGCTGTCCGCAGATTAACCCCTTTTGATAAAATTCTTCGGCTTCTGAGATCTTCTTGCTTTTTTGAAGAGTATTTTTTTCTGACATTAATCTAAATAAAAATTATTTGAAGTTAATATTTTTTATTAAACTCAATTTTTTTAAATCTTATTACACATAGTACACATAGTATTTTAACCGGGATATTAGATATTTTTCCATCTTTACATTTTTTTTACATTATTTTTTTACTGAAAACCTCTAAAGGATCCTCTAAGTTAGAGTTCCCTATAGATAGCAAAATTTTATCAATACCCATATTTTCGAATTCGATTACTTTTTGCTTGATATCTTCTGGAAATCCTAGAAATTGATGTTCTAAGAGGTATTCCCTTGTAGGTTTCATTGGTCCTGGAGAGTTTTTAATAATATTTCCAATTCTTTTATCTAAATCTTCCTGATCTTTTGCAATGGTAAATGAAGTGAACAGAGAAATTTCAAAATTAGACCTTTCTTTATTGTACTTCTTTAAAATTTCACTAATCTCAGAAACTTTGCGGGATAACTGAGCTTTTAAAAACATTTCTTGAGTTGGATACCCTAGATTTACACCATCAGCTTCTCTGCATGCGATATCAATCATTCTTTTTCCGGTTGTACCTAAAACGATTTGTGGATATGGCTTTTGAATAGGTTTGGGGTAATTTCTATTTCTTTCTAATTTCCAGAATTTACCTTCAAAATCAGTCACATCTTCAGTGAACATTTTTTTATAGATAATTAATGATTCCTCAAGTTCATCGACCCTTCTTTTTGGAGTAGGAAAGGGATAGCCATACGCTTTATATTCTTCCTCGTACCAACCCGCACCTAACCAAAATAAAGCTCGACCATTGGAAATAACATCCAATGTAGAAATCATTTTCGCTAAATATGTAGGATTTCGATAAGAGTTACAAACTACTATATTTCCTAGTTTTATTTTCTTAGTTTCAGCAGCCAAAGCAGCTAGAACCATCAAAGCTTCCAAATAAGGTTCCTTTTTATCTTGAGTAGCATCAAATCCAATGAGGTGATCGTTTATGTGAGCAGAATCAAATCCTAATTTTTCGACCTTTACTGTTAAATCTCTAATCTCAGAATAATCTAATGGTGTTCTTATATAATACCCAAATTTCATAGTAGAGAAAAGAAAGAAATTTCTAATAAAAGTTTTAGTTTTATAAAAAAAAGATCTTTGGATTTTTTCCGTTCAGTCTAGTAAGATATGAGTTCATTTTTGAAATTCTTCCGGAATTTGAACTGTAAATGTACAGATTAATCCTCCTGTAAGAGGTGTTTCTATTGGTTCTACAATAGTTGGTTGATCAAATATTACATCCCAATATTTTTTAGTGTATCCTGCACTGCAATGACAGAAGTGTGAGGAAAGTTCTTGTCGTGTGTCGTTTTTTATTGCACCTCTAACCCATGGGCAATAACAACTATAAAATCCTTTCATATTATTATCTTTTGCTTGTAGAAAGTTTTTTGTTTGATAAGGCATTTTAGCAGTAATAATTTTATCTCCTTCTCTTATACCAGGAGAAATGGTGGGTGTGTTTTTGACAAAATTTATTACTTCTTCATCAATAAATTGAGCAAATTCTAGAGTTCCTTCTTTTTGATGATTTTGAAGCCTTTCAACCAGTTCTTGCTTTTTTACCTTTAAAAATTCATCAATATCATTCATTTTTAAGAAATCTTCTCTATCTTTCTCAATAGACCCAGGCCTACCATGTAAACATGGTTTTAATAGTTCAATTGTTTTTTCTTCACCGATTTTCCCTTCTAATCTTTTCATTATTACTTTAGTGAATTCTGGTTTTCTCTCGGGATCAATCCCTAATGGGGGAATTTCAATATCTTCAAAAATTTCATTTCGTAATTTTTCTCCATATTGCTCAGCAACTCTTTGATATAGATTATCCATTGCATTATATGACTCGGATATATCAATAATCTCAACTATATAATCATAAGCTTTAATAAAATTTGCATAATTAATCAGAGCTCTTATTGCATCTAATACAAGATCTTTCTTGCCATTTTCAACTAAATCTTCAGTAAATTTTGTTATCTCCCCATTGGAAATAGTATCAATATCTTTGTCGCTTTTATCTAAAAAGCTGTTGAATTCGTTTAACCTTGAAATGTAAATGGCAGTTTGTTCTTGAGAGACTTTGTTTTCGGAGAGATATTTTATGAATTCTTTTTCATTCAAAACATAACACCTATTCAGACAATATAAAAATTAATTTATGAAATAGCTTAATTATACTTTGAGGTTATGAAATTCATTTTACTGTTTATCATGATACGTTCTTTATTTAAAATTGATATGTAATTTTAGTTTTGATTTATTAAATCCTAGAGCGTGCTTATTGAAATTTGTTAATATTCCAGAAGCAAGACCCAACTTTATTTGTTCTATGAAACCGAGAGTAATATTTTTTATGATAAAGATTTATATATAAAAATTTATATAAATTATAAAAAACTAACAAATATTATCAAGAATTACAAAATTTGCACATATTCTCTTGACTCTTTTGTATAAAAAACAATTTAACTGGTTAAATCAATGGTAGAAACTAATTTTACAATAATAGATAATCAAGCGACAACAATAATTATAATAGCGACAATAATTTTTGTCTTTGTTTGTAGAAAGCGTCGTGACCTATTGAAATGGCTTCCTTCTTATTTTCTAGTCATGATAGGGCAGTTATTAAGTGCATTTCATAATTTTTTAGGAGAAACAGGAAGCATATTAATGAATGTTCTCTTCGTTCTTTCTATAATTTTAATATTCATTGGGGTAACCAAAGAATATTATTCCACATTTATTGAACCAAAATTAAATAATAAAATTAATGAAAAAAATCTGTTTGGGATGTTTTCAATATTGCCTATTATACTTGGTGCAGAATTTCTTATCCTAACTCTTTCTCTCTTAAGTATTTTCATGCAATTTAAATTATATCTAAAAAATAGGTCCCCAACATACGCTTTTTTCATTTTAACGCTAGTTGCTGCTTTTCTCACGATTCTTTCTTCAACAATAAGAGACTTAGATTTAATAGAGACAAATGAATTTGGTATAGGAATGACAATTATATTTGTTTCTTTAATGTTAATAACTGGTCTTGTTGCTATATTAGAATTACAAACTGAAAAATTTCAAAAATCATTGAGAAACATATTGGCTGAGAGTTCCTCCGCAAGCATAAATGTATCGAATATTGCAACAGAATTATCTGCAAGTGCAAGTGAAGTAAATGCTGCATCCGAAGAAATTTCGTCTTCTACACAAGAAGCCACTTCCATAACCGAAGAAGTAATGAATTTGTCAAATAAAATTTTGAATATTATGAATATAATCACAAGTATTTCAGATCAAACCAATTTGCTAGCTTTAAATGCTAGTATAGAAGCAGGAAGGGCGGGGATGCATGGGCGCGGATTCGCATTTGTGGCTAGTGAAGTGAGAAAATTAGCAGAGAACTCTAAAAATGCCATTTCAAGCACGGATACGGATATAACTGAAATTATCCACAAAATCAGAACTGTTTCTCAATCGATGGAGGGAATAACTGCTAGTGCTGAGCAACAAACGGCTTCGATGGAAGAGATAGCTGCTACAGCAAATAAATTAGATAAATTAGCTGAATCTTTAAAAGCATCTCTAATTCAAAGTAAAAAACTCTAGAGGAAATTTTTCTCTTTTTTCTATTTTTCTTCTTATAAAAAATAAAGATTCCAGAAAGAATTATAAGGTATAGATTAAAAATTAATTTAAGAAGGAATTCAGTTTCAATGAAGGTTTTTAATTTATATATTTAAAATATGATATTATATGGCTTCTCAAGTTATTGAACGTAAATTAGTGAATAATAATATTTTTTTTGTAATCCCAAGTTGGGGAAATGTACTCGGGTACCCAACGCTTGGTAATTATGCAAATCATAAGATTTCTAAAATCTCCCAGGATCTAGTTATATTCTTAAGTGGTACCGAATGTGCTATATCAACAGAATTCGGAACGCATTATTATTTATTTGGGTTAGGATATTATTACGTTAAATTTGAATTACAATCTGGAAGATATATTACAGACAATCGACAATTAACAGGCTTAATGTTAAACGATTTTGTTTATGATCACTTAGCAACTTCAAAAAACATTACATTAGAAAATGATAGAGATGTTATTGTTGGTGAAAAATTAGTTAAATTGCCGATTGACATGTCATTCAAATCAGAAAACAAGATAACGTTCATCCAAGGCACTCTTATGCGAAATTTATTTATTCCCTATAAAGACATCTTCTTGGAGTTCATGGAAACAATTCGCGATCCCCAATCCTTTCAATTAAATAAAAATGGTCACATGATGTTAAGTACGGAAAGGGATTCTTATAATAAAATATTGATATCAGGGGATATGGAATACGAACCTAAAGCCGCATATTTAAATCCTACAGCCGGATTATCTGGAATTACTTTTGGAGCAGACAGACATTTAGCGGATAATTTTACATCCTCTGAATTAAAACAAATTAAAGAAACGATTATAAAATTGAAAATTCTCTTTTCTTCTATTGACTATGATCCTATGTTTTTGTTTTCAATTATTGAAAACTCAGCTCCTGTACTCAACACATCTCAACCCATTACATTTAATCTTGAGAATGACCGTATGGATAAAAGAATGCCTAAAGAATCAATTTTCATTTCAGCTGAAAATAGGATGAATTCTTTCAAAGAATGGCCTCAAGAATTTAAAAGACAAACAAAAGCTCAATCAGAAAATAGTGGTATCCGAGAAAAATCTAGACTATATCAACCTAAAAAACAAGAGAAGCTTGTAAAACCTGCTGTTATGAAACTACAAAAGAAAGAAGAGGAATTTCAATTGAGGACAATGAACCATCCTTTTGTAGAAAAAAAACCTCTTCCATATATGCCCCATGATAATGTTATGGAAATTCTTTTGACTTTAAAAAAGATTGTTGAAGAAAATTATGAGATGAACACTATTGGAAAAGCGTTTGATATCGCAAGAAACAACATAAAAAAGAAGGTCCTTCATGAAAATTATCTATGGGATCTTAGCAAATATGCAAATCTTTATCAACGAACAGAACCTAATCTAGGATTAAGCCCAAAAGAAACCACAGAACTTCTTGAAGAAATTGATAAGTGGGTAAAAATATCAATAGAGCACTCTGATAAATTATAATATCAAAATTAAGATTTACTTATGGCAAATATCAAATCGATTGTAGATAAACTGCAGAAACATTATCCCGATGCCTCTCAAGTTGCGGTTGTAGAGAGATCGGGAAAATTATTACATTCCCGTGGTAAGTGGGATGTAAAAAGAGACATTAAAGATGTAATCACTAATTGGAATAATGGGAATGCTCAATTTGTAACTCTTGATGGCATTAGATATTCTATTTTACAAATGGAACCTGAGCGATTCATCGCAACAAATCGTAAAAACAAGGGTCATTTGATTGGAGCGTCTACTCCAGACGGAAATACGCTTTTTATTGCTCATATAAAACCAAAAACAAAGGGCTGGTTTCATATGGCATATCCCGCTGTAGCTAGAGCTGCTGCTATGATAACAAAGAAATCAGAATCGCAGTTTATAGAAACTGATGTTGATTTATCAAATGTGAGTGAAACTAATGTAGTAGAATCCTCCACAGGATATAATTCTTCTAGCGTTCTCGTACAACAATCATCGATAGATTCTTCTCTTAAAGCTGAAATTGATGGATTCTTACAATGGATCAATAATCCTCAAGGATTAGCAGGATATATTTCATATGTCTTGCAGCAAAATGATAACTATAAAATATCTCAACTTGCTCAATTGTATAACGAATTCTACGATATTTTCTATGGCTAAATTTTCCTTTTATTATTAAATCTTAATT
This sequence comes from Promethearchaeota archaeon, assembly GCA_019894975.1. Classification (GTDB taxonomy): domain Archaea; phylum Asgardarchaeota; class Lokiarchaeia; order Sigyniarchaeales; family SOKP01; genus Loki-b32. The sequence continues at coordinate 21,183 of JAGXNO010000034.1, forward strand.
GTAACTTTTATTATCTTGAGTAAATTATATTTTATTAATCTAAAATTCTAATTTAACTAGAGAAAAAATGTCATTACCTTCTAAAAAAGCGATACAAGTAGATGAGAATACAACAGATTATGAGTATAAGATGCTAAATCATGTTATGCAACTTCGATACCATGAAGAGAAATGCGTTGAATGTGGCTTCTGCACACGTGTTTGTCCTGTTACTATCTCGATTTACGATGAACCCTTGAAAAAAACAGCTATAGGCACTCCAGCTTTTATGAAAGTCGAATCTGATAAAAAGATCGTAGTTGATACTGATAAATGCGTTTGGTGCGGTAGTTGTACATGGATCTGTCCGGGTTATACCTTAGAACTATTTATTAATGGTGAAAAAAAGCTTAACCTTGTTGATAATGGTTCTCTTCCAGAATTTGACGAAGAGGTTCGAACTTTAGAGAATGGAAATAAAGTTCGCAAGGTAGTAGAAGGTTCTATAACAATTACCTGCAATGAAAAAGACACAAAAGTGTTAGATGCATTTTGCGATGAGTGTGCTGTAGTTGCTATGGAACGTCAAGATAAAGAGATAAAAGTTGATCGCGATAAATGTATTCTATGTTTCAAATGTACTGAAGCTGCTAATAACTATGATAACATAAGTGTGGAAGTACATCGTGATAGATTTAGAAATATAAAGGGAGAGCCCTCTTCTATATGGAATGGAATAATGTTAAGACTTCTTGGAAAAGAAGGGAAAGTTAAAGGAATTTTAAGCCGTAGTCAAAACAAACTCGCAGATGCGGTTATTAGATTACTAGGCCGAGAAGAAACAGAAGAAGAATCTTAGTTTAATTTTATTTTGGCATTACTCTTTAGTATTACTTCTTGTTTTTATTAAATTATCTTTATAATCCAAATTGTGAATGAAAAATGGAGGAATCTTTAGAACAATGGTTAGCAAAGCATAATATTAAATACATCTTACATAGTCATACTGCGGTTTTTACAGTACCTGAAGCGAAAATTCATGCGGGACACATATCGGGATCTCATTGTAAGAACTTATTCCTCAAAAATAAAAAGTCAGGACAATTATATCTAGTGACAATTCCGTATGATAAGCGATTGGATCTTAATCAATTCCGCAAGATGATTGGTGCCCCAAAAATACGATTTGCAGGTCCAGAGGATCTTCTTGAAGTGTTGGGTATTACACCTGGTGCTGTATCCCCACTCGGTTTAGTAAATGATACAGATGATAAAGTAATATTCATGATTGATGAAAATATTTGGAATGCTAATGAGATTTGTTGCCATCCTAATGTAAATACTGAAACTCTCCAAATTCCGGGCACTGAATTTCAGAAATTAATTAAAGCTACCGGAACTACTATGGAGATTAAGAACCTGCCCTATTTAGAACTAACAAATAATTAAAGCTATTTAATTTGATTTTTAGTTTATATTCTGAAGTCCCTTATAATAATTTAAAGCATTTTTAACCACCGATTCCAGACTAATTTTAAGAACTGGCATGCTGGAAAAATCTTTATAAACTGTATCCCATATTAAATCTAATAAAAATTTAAGATCATTAAGTTTTTCATTATTTTGGTTAAAAATGTCCATCCATGTATTGTACATCGAGACGGAATTATCTAAAAAACGCTTAATATCGCTGTCAGTAAATACACCGAAATGCGCGATGCAGAGATAATCTAAATCTAGTGACCTCATTTTTTCAATTGATTCAAGATAATCTTTTTCTTGCCAATATACTGAATTCGCATTACATACAAAAAAATTAGTGAACCACCGCATCCCAGGAGCATCACCAACAAAGGCACATTTATTTTTCTCATCGAATATAGAGATATGATCTGGCATATGCCCTGGAGTTTCGATGATTTCTAAGTAAAAGTCATCATCAAGGAACAGTTTTTCTTTATCTTTCAAAGGAGACACTCCTTCTATATTAAGATAATCAGAGTAATATGGTTCATCTTCAAAACAAACGTTATATGATTGATCCTCCAAATTTGGGATCGCTTTTTCAGAGGCAAATATCTCAATTGGAGCTAATCCTTCCTCTTCCACTTTTTCTCGAAGAGTAATTACTCCTTGAGTGTGATCCCAATGAGAATGAGTGAGAATTAGTTTTTGTAAAGGCCATGCGCCGAATTTCTTTAAGGTTTCATAAACAGTAGAAGCCCCACTTCGAGAACCGGAATTAATTAAACAGTTAGCACCACTTTCTGTTTGTATTAAGTAAGTAGCATGCCCATTTCTAGATTGAATCCCTTCCTTATTTAGGTAAATAGCATCAATAAGCCAGGTGTTATCATTAAATTTACCAGTTTTGTAAATATATCCCATAATTAACAACCTTTTAATCAGTTTAAGTAGTCAAAAAGAATTTAAATTTAAAAAGAATAGTATTTGATTTAAGAATACTTCTTGTATAATCCTTGTATGAATTCATCCAGCTCCTTCATGGATTTCTTCTCAGTAGCATACGCAATTTTCGCGCATTCATCTTCTAAATCGAAGCATGATTTTATGAAGCCTTTATTCATTATTGTTAGCATCGATTTTATAAAGAAGAGAAATTCTGTCTGATATTTACTTAACTGTTTCACAAACGAGAGCGTTTCAGTTTCTAATTGGTCAAGAGGGAATATTCTTGTAGGGAAGTTGATGTTTTTAAGTTCTTCTAATCCAACTTTATCAGTAGTAAAAAGCAAGTTTTTGGCGTAATTCAATCCAAATGCTAATAACGGTAGAAGCGTTGCACCGGTTTGAGGAAAGGCTGAAATAGCTATTTCAGGTAAACGCAAATATAATTCTTCTTTTGAACGATCGGCAATTATCTTTAAATCGCATGCTAAGATAACCATGACACCAAATCCAACTGCAATTCCTTGCACTTGAGCTACTATCGGCTTTTTCATGAGAATCAAGGTTTGATTTATCTTTCTTCCCCATTCCGTTATTAATGTCACATTCTCAGGGGAGCCTTGAATTTCCTTTAGGTCATAACCAGCTGAAAAAAAGCGTTGTCCCGAGCTTTTAATTAGAAGACATTTAACTTTTTCATCTTGATCAGCTTTAATTAAGCTTTCATGGATTCGTTTTAACATCGCGACATTGCAGGAATTTGCCTTATCTGGTCTGTTAATTGTAATTGTAGCGATACGTCCTTTTACATCATACAAAATTAATTCTGGGTTACTCATAAGGTATTTAACTTAGAATATAATTTAAAATTCATTACAATTATAGAGACTAATTTGAATTTAAGAATTATGACAGGTAAAGTAGAAATAAAAGGATTGTGCGAACCTCGATTTGAGGCTGTTAAAGATGCATTTACACAAAACTTTGAAGAAGGGATGGAAGTTGGTGCGACTTTTGCGGTAACAATTGACGGTAAATATGTAATTGATATATGGGGAGGGTATAAAGATAAAGAAAAAACTCAACCTTGGGAAAAAGATACAATTTGTAATGTATATAGTACGACAAAAGTTCCTACCGTACTTTGTACAATGATGTGTGTAGATCGAGGTCTCCTAGATTTAGATGAAAAAGTCATGAAATATTGGCCAGAGTTTGGACAAAACGGAAAGGAAAATGTTTTAGTAAGACACTTGTTAAGTCATACTTCAGGTTTAGCAGGAATCGAAGAAGAGATTCCTTCAAGTACTTATTATGATTGGAATAAAGCTACTAGTCTTTTAGCTGCTCAGAAACCATGGTGGGAACCAGGTACTAAATGTGGTTATCATGCTATTACTCATGGATATTTGTTAGGTGAAGTGGTAAGGAGAGTTACTGGAAAAACACTTGGAACGTTTTTCAAGGAAGAGATAGCTAATCCTCTTAATATAGATTTTCATATTGGATTAGCAGAGAAACATACTCCGCGCGTTTCCAAATTGATTCCAGGGATTCCTAATATGGCTTTGATACCTCTTCTTATGGACGCTATATTTAAGAGAGCTAATGATTCGGAAATAATTAAGAGAGAAATTAAGAATTTAGAGAAAAAGGTAATACTTGATTATGGGGATGATGATCAATTTGCTATTACAATATCGAATGGAAAGATTCAGTTTACGGTTGGGAAAATCGATAATCCCGATTGTAAATTTACCACTACAAAAGATCGATTAGGAGTAATGAATTGGTTATTTACTAGTATAAATGAAGAACCAGACTATATAGCGGAAAATTTGAAAATGGAAGGGAAACCTGAGGATATCGATCAAATTAAGAAGCTTTTTGAATTAGTTGCTAAAGAGGCTAAAAGGTCAGGATCTGTAGGAATTAAAATGGCTCTAACCCCAATGGGAATACGAAACAGATCTGGAGACCGTGAATGGCAAGCTGCAGAAATCCCTGCTGGTAATGGTCATGGGAATGCAAGATCTGTAGCACGGATAGCAGCGATAATTGCTTGTGAAGGAGAACTTGATGGTAAAAGAATAATATCCAAGGAAACTCTCGAAAAAATACTTGAAGAACAAATTCATGATAGAGATCTTGTCATGGCCTATCCTATACGCTGGGGTTTGGGAGTAGGATTACCAACTAAAGTACGTCCACGTCCAAATTTGCGAACTTGTTTTTGGGGAGGAGCTGGTGGTTCTGCTATATCAATGGATCTTGATGATCATATTGGATTAGGGTACGTAATGAACCAAATGAGAAATCAAACTATGCAAGAAACTGCTGCGAATATGTATCATTCAGATACCCGTGGGAATAGATTAATCACCGCATTATATGAATCATTGGGATTGATCTAAAATATCTTATTTTCTTTATTTTTTTCTTTGGTGAAATTCAGTGATTTCATCATTCATATCTATAAAAATACAAAACTATAAAATTTTAAAACTATCTACCACATAATTAGATTAGAATTTAATCAAAAATTAAACGTGAATATAAATGGTAAAAAGAGTTGCTATAAACGGATTTGGAAGAATCGGACGATTATTCTTTAGAACTGCTTGGGGAAACCCAGAAATAGAGATTGTTTCAATTAACGATCTTTTTGAACCAAAATATCTAGCTTATGTATTGAAATATGATACAGTTCATGGTAAATGGCCAGGAACTGTTGAGGCTGAAGAAAACGCCTTAATCGTTGACGGAAAAAGAATCCCTATAACTGCTGAAAGAGATCCAGCGAATTTACCACACGGAAGCAATAATATTGATGTGGTGGTTGAGTCTACAGGATTTTTTATAAACAGAGAAGGAGCTCAAAAACATCTAACTGCAGGAGCAAAGAAAGTCGTGATTAGTGCTCCAGCAACTGATCCAGATATTACTGTAGTCCTTGGGTGCAATGATGATAAAATCACCGAAGAACATAAAATTATCTCAAATGCTTCATGTACAACTAACTGTCTCGCACCAATCGTAAAAGTTTTACACGAGAACTACAAGATATCCAAAGGGATTATGACTACGATACATGGTTATACAGGTCCACAAAAAACAGTCGATACTGCTGTGGCTGGAGCCCCAATTAAGATGATTAGAGGACGAGCGGCAGCACAGAATATTATCCCCACTTCAACAGGTGCAGCGAAAGCCATCGGTGCAGTCTTTCCGGATTTAAACGGAAAACTAGATGGAATTGCTATGAGAGTTCCTGTCCCTGACGGAAGTTGCGTAGACTTAAAATGCATAGTAGAAAATCCTCCAACAGTCGAGGATATAAATGCTAAAATGAAAGTTGCTTCCGAAAGCTACTTAAAAGGGATTTTAGAATATACAGATGACCCTATAGTTAGTAGTGATATTATCGGAAACCCTGCAAGCTCTATCTTTTGTTCTTTATGGACAAAAGTAATCGGTAATTTAGTTGCAGTAGTTTCTTGGTATGATAATGAAATGGGCTACTCTAACCGGATAGCTGATTTAATTGTAAAGAAATTGTAGATTTAAACTTTTTATTTTTTTTTATTCTTTTTAAAAAATCAATTAAGTTTCAATAGGAAATTTAGGAACAGTATAAAGTTAAAGATTTACTATTTTTAAAATTTAATTGATATCAAACTAAAACCCAGATTTTGCATCAAATTCCCTACAGGAATGATAGAAGAACCATTTTGAAAAAGATCTGATCTTATATTTAAAACTACGTGAATAAAAAGTTCACAAACAATCCCAGAAGAACCTTAGATTTTCTGGTGAGGTAAGAATTCTTTCATCTGCGGCTAAAAATATATAATTTGGTCCTGGATAAATAAAATCAGCGTCTCCAACTTCATAAAGCCACCCACATCTCCCGACTGCTTCGTCAGAATTTATTTCATTAACGAAATAACTATAAACATACCTAGCACGGCTAAAAGATTTAATCCATTTGAGTTCATAAGTAATATTTCCTAAATCACCAAGTGTCATAATTACATCAAGAGCCGTTATCACATCATTTTGAAGAGTATCGTTTCTTATATTATGTGGTGTAATTGAAATATTGTAAAATTCTACATTAAAGCTGCTCCCATTTATGGTAACAGTAGGAATAATTATTGTTCCGTTGTTACTCGCAAGACGTATAACTTCTTCTTCAAAAGATGAATATATTTCATCAATATACACGGGGTTTTCATGATATATTTTAATAGTTGTTCCCGGTTTCCATGGATAATGATCCATTCGATGCACGTTTGGTTCATTAGGATAACCACCATCATAAAATACGTAATACCACCAGTCTTGTTCTCCATTTAAAGAATCTATGACATGAGTATTCAAACTAAGATTAAAATGATACGTGAGATTGATTTCACCTATTGAATTCAAGTGCACAAGAATATCAAACACTGAAAAAGACTCGTTTTGAAAAAGATCAGGCCTTGTAGTGTTAACTTCAGCAGAATCATAACTATACCTTGTATTTCCGATGGTGACTACATTTGGACCAAGGATTGGAGGATAATTTATAGAAATTACTGTGATCGTCAAGGAGAGAATTAATAAACCAATAGAGATATCATAGCCCCAGTGTTTGATCCTTTTCCGAGTTAAATAGAATTTAAAACCAACTCCGACATGTATTATAATGAATATCAAAAGAAGAATATCATAATCGATATGCCATGAAAAAAGGAAGAAATCACCAAAGATTTCGGCAAACCACATATAATATGTTAAACCTGATAGTCCTAAAAGGATTGATAGGATAACAATGCCCCATTTAGTAAGAAGTTGCATTTACCTTAAAAAACTAGTAGTATAAGCTTTTTCGCTCCTAAGTCCCACTATAATCCTATGTCGTTTTAGTTTCATGTATTTGCGTGAAAAAATAACATGAGCGATAGATAATCCAATTAGAATCCATTGAATAACCAAGTGGAGAGCGATGTAAAACTCATAAGGAGAAAACCAACGACGTGTAGAAGCATATCCTAAAAAGATTGTAATAAGTGCGAATAATACAAGCAACCAGGAACTTATTCTATGTATTTTTAATCCTTTAATCGGTACTTATTATAACCCCTAACAAGAAAAAAAGTTAATAGATGTTTAAAAAGAGTTCTATTGTAAAAAATAATCTTTATAAGCTCTCTATTAGTATGATGGTAACAAAACTAGCATTAATTTTATAAATTTCAATATTTTTAAATATACATGGAATTAAGCCAAGCAAAACCAATAACTATTGGAGATAAAGCACTTTTTGACAAATTCTTTCAGAAATATCCACCGGAAACATCTGAATTTACCTTTACAAATCTCTTCATGTGGAGGAATTATTATAATTTCTTGTTTTTAGAATATAATGGACATATAATCTTACTTTCCAACGATTATTTGAAAAATAGAAAAAAACCAATTAATTCGGACTCTAAAGATTATGTATACTGTTTTCCCCCGATTGGTCCTTATCCTAACAAAATTATTATTGAATTATTTGAAAATATCGAAAATATAGAAGTGCATAGGGTTCCAGATGATATCTGTCAGAAATTAACTGAAAATGATAATTACACTAAATTAAACTTAAATTGTATTGAAGATCGAAATAATTGGGATTACCTATATAACAAAGATGAAATTCTTAACTTGGCGGGAAACAAGTACAGGCAAAATAGAAGATGGCTCAATAAGTTTAAAGAAAATTATAATTACGATTTTCAATTATTAACAGAAAATAACATTGAAAAATGTAAAGAACTTCAATTAGAATGGTGTGTTATGAGGGCATGCACTGAAGACGAAAGCTTAGAAGCGGAGCAGGAAGCAATATTAGAAGCATTGGATAATTTTAGTTCTCTTGGTTTTAGTGGGGGATTAATATGTGTAGATGACAAATGTGCTGCTTACACATTTGGTGAGATGTTAAATAATGAAACATTAGTAATTCATATTGAGAAAGCTCATATGGATTATGTGGGTGCCTATCAAGCAATAAATAACTTGTTGTTAAAGAATTGTTGTGTTAAATCCATTTATGTGAACAGAGAACAAGATTTAGGAATTGAAGGATTAAGAAGAGCAAAAGAGTCATATAAGCCTATTCGAATGATTAAGAAGAATATTATTCATAAGAATATAATATAGAATAATAGGTGTTTTAATGTCATGAAATTTATTGAAGAACAATCTAGAAAAGTACCAATCCTAGCCGAAACTTAAAAAACAAGGAGTAAGGATCAAATAATAATTTTTTAATTCTTGTTTAAAAAATTAATAAGGAAAATATTGGATTCAAGAATATTTATATTAATATATGTGAAATTACTTATAATACTAAAAAACGGGATAATATGTGAAAGATAATGTCAGAAGAATATACAGAAGAAGAAAAACCTATTGGCAGATTAACTGGTAAAACGACAACTCATACAGTTACCGTTCTATTTGAAGGATCCTCGGTTGAAAAAAATAATTATTTAGTAATTTATGGGGAAAAAGATGAAGATGGAAACAAATCTTTCTATGTACTTTATATTACTGATATGTGGACCGATGAAAAAGGGCGTATGGCAAAATTGGGAGTATTAGGAGAGCGACCTAAACGACCGTTTGAAATTGGTTCGGATGTTTTCTTGGCAAAAGAAGAACAAATTTCAAAAATTTTAGGAATCTTCAATCCACCAGAAGAATCTATCTTATTAGGAAAGCTTATTGGTTATCCTTACGAAGTGTATTTATTAATTAAAAATTTTGGCAGAATTTTCATTACGGGTAAATCAGGTTCTGGAAAATCGTATACCATGGGAATTTTATGCGAAGAATTTCTTAGGAAGGGAATCCCTATCGTCATATTGGATAGACACGGAGAATATGGGAGTTTAAAGGTTTCCAGTGAAGATGCTGGAGAAGGTGAGAGTGAATTCGTAGATAATATTATTGAATTTTCTGATTTAAAGAAAAATAAGGGTGGTGATATTGATATTGAGTATATGTTTTCACTAAGTTCTGCGGATTTAGTTGCTCCAAACCTATGTACTATAGTAAATTTGAATGGTATGGCATTAGAAGTTCAAGAAGCTATTGCTGGCAAACTGCTTAAGAAACTTTACGAATCAAGCACAACAAGAAAAATTCCACCATTTTATTTGTTTTTAGATGAAGCTCATTTATTTGCAGGAAAAAAGCAGACAGAAACTTGTGATGTCGTTAGGTTATTTGCTCAAGAAGGGAGAAAATTTGGAGCAAATATTGTTATAGGAACACAACGCCCACAATTATTAGATACCACAATACGAGCACAAGCAGGAACTTGGGTTGTTCATAACCTTTCTGATATCAGAGATATAGGAATTACTATTTCGAGTGCAGAAGATTTAAGTAATGATAACAAATCAGATATATCTGGATTGGATAAAGGAGAAGCTATAATCTGTGGAGAAGCCGTGAAAGGAATCCCCCTGTTTGTGAAAATAAGATCAAGGACAACTAGACATGGTGGAGTAAGTTTCAATCCATTAGATTTTCTTTCCGGGTCCACTGTAGATGAATTACAGAAGCGAAAGGAAAGAATTTTGGGGGGAAAATCTGCTGATGAATTGGAAACAGGTAGATCAATGTATCAGGAAATGATGGAACCAAAAAAAGCTGCAGATTACTTAGATGAAATAACCGCTCTAAAGATAAGGATCCTAGAATTAGAAGATGAAGTTTCAAGACTTAAAGAAAAAGTAGCTACTATAAAAGAGGGAAAAAATATTCCGTTAATTGCTACTGATGACGTTGTTCAAGATCTCCAAACTGAAATTGAAGTATGGAAAGAAAAATATAATTACCTAAAAGAGATGGCAGAGAAAGGAGAGGGAGATATGATTCCTTTAACCGAAGATACTGAAGAGTTACTTGATTTAAATAATAGAGCAATTGAGCTTGAAGCACAATTAAAGAAGTATAAATCCAAGTATGATGATGCTATAATTTTAGCCGAAAAAACTCTCGCAGAACTCAAAAAAACACGTAAATAAAGTATTTTTTCTCATTTTTTAAACATTTTTACTTAATTTTTATCAAACTAATTATATTGATTAAGCTGTTTACATTATACCATATTATTTTTTCAAAATATTAGTGCAGATAAGATTAATCATGAATAGTGAATCATTAAAAATTGAAAGTATCAAAGATCTTCAACGGAAATTATCATCTTTAATTGGAGTTTCTGGACGTGAAGAAGACGTTAGTGCCTTTATTCTAAATGAAATTCAAAATAACGAGTTAGCTGATAAAACATGGATAGATCCTTTAGGAAACGTTCTTGCAATTAAGGAGGGAACAGACAAAAATAACAGAATATTATTAGATGCCCACATGGATGAAATTGGGTTTATGATCTCACATGTAGAGAAAAAGGGATTCTTAAGATTCGTGTTGATAGGAGGATGGGACACACGAATTCTTCTAGGTCAATCTATCTTTTTAAAATCAAGTACAGGTGAGATTTTCAATGGAATAATCGGGTCAAAACCACCTCATCTCTCATCAATAGAAGAAAGGAAAAAGAGGGTTGATGTTAGCGAAATGTATATTGATATAGGATTGTCATCGGAAGAAGAAGTAAATGATAACAACATAACAATCGGAACTGTAGGTACTTTATCATCTCCTTTTACGGACTTTCCCAATGGAATGATTAAAGGTAAAGCATTTGATGACCGCACAGGGTGTAATGTAATACTGCATACTCTGAAATTGTTAAACGAAAATGAACCTTTTAATGACACAGTTCTATGTAATTTTGCAGTGCAAGAAGAAATTGGTGGTAGAGGGGCGGAGACAGGAGCTTATGCTTTAAAACCTACTATAGCATTAGCAATCGAAAATACGACTGCGGGAGATATGCCTGGTATTAGGGAAGCAGAGAATCCTGTTAATATTGGTGATGGCCCCGCTATAACCGTTGCGGACATGAACCTTATCTCACATCCCAAGGTTAACAATAGGCTCATAAAGAATGCAGAAAAAGAGAATATTAATTATCAAATCAAAAAACCCCTTTATGGTGGAACTGATGCGGGAAAGATCCATGTTTCTAGAAGCGGTGTCCCTAGTTCAGTTGTTTCAGTTCCTTGTAGATATATTCATTCTCCTACTTCTCTTTTAAAACTTCAAGATCTTTATGAAACAATACGATTACTTGATGTGTTTCTGAGAAATCCTGCTAATATTACATTTCAATAAACTCTTCTTTTACGGGTTTATGGTTAAAAAATTCTATATTTTTTATTTTAATTTTCTTTATAGCTACCAAAGCCATTAAGTAGAAAAAGCCCATACCAACCCAAAGTAGTACCATAATTATTGGATTGCTTTGATTTTCTCCTGAGAGTATAAATCCTATAATAAGCGAAATAATAGCAGCTCCTAATGTTCTTATGAATGATGCTAATCCATAATATGAGCCAGAGATTTTTGACATTGCTATATCAATATCACGTTCCTCTGAGTTTTCTGCAGCTTCATGAACTAATGCTGCTGTTAATGGAATTGAAAATAAGGGTGCTGAATACATTGATCCTAATACAGTACTCCATGTAATGATATATATGGTTAATTCTACACCAAACGGAAGGATCGGTATTAAGAAAAATGAGCCCAAAAACGAACCAATTATAGCGAATATCATAATAGTGGAATACGATTTAAGGATATCATTCCTTTTTCTCATTTTGATCCAAATGAAATACCACCCAAATTTTCCAAATATTGAGATAAATATATAGGTGTAAAATGTAATACCTGAGAATTCAAGTACAAAATTCTGGAAAGGAAAAACTAGGATTCCTAAAGTTCTTCCCGCGAGACCAGCAAAAAATCCAGTAATTAGCAAATATAGAAAACTAACATCCTTTAAGGGGATTGCCATTTGACGGAACCTATCCACAATACTGACTTTCTCATGGTGATAATCACCAGCTAAATTATGAAAACTCTCATCCACAGAAAAGAATATTGATAAAACTGCAATTAAACCAAAAATAGCGAATCCAGTTCCTATTATTGGGATCAAAGTAGTAACTATTCTTCCAGAATCAGTCCACCATTTAGCATCTTGAGCATTTGGAAGAATACTACTAACAATTTGAGGCATCAACAAAGCCACAATGGAAGCTAATATAGAGAAAACTGTTCTTACAGAAGCTATCTTCTGCCTATTTTTGAGAGTTTGGGATTGTTCAGGCAACATTGATATATAAACATTGAATAACAGTGACCTTGATAAAGATCTGATTATGATTATAACCCAAAAGAATATTGCTGTAGGAAGAAATAATTGATTTCCCTGTGGGGCTTTGGGTGGAAGCCAAATCAAGATTGTTGCTGCAAACCAAATAGGTAGACCAATGAGTAAGAAAGGACGCCTTTTCCCTAATTTCCCTGGTTTTTTATTGTCAACAATTACTCCGAAAATTATGGCAAACAACGCATCTAAAAATAATTGAGCAAAGATACCTACCGAAACAAAAAGTGGGTCAAGATTGATTGTATAAACATAAAATTGAAATAAATATATTCCTGTGAATATATTCACTAGGGGCATTCCTAAGTCGCCCATAGAATATCCAAACAGTCTTTTTCCATTTAATTCTCGTGGTGGTAGGGGGAGGGTATCTTCCATTGTTAATCAAATTATAATGAGTAATTTTGAAAATATTGGTGAATTGAAATAATTTTTGATTTTATATCCTTAATTGTGTAGCTTATTTTCAATTTGTAATTAGATACCATTTTACTTTACAATCAATTACTAATTTATTATAGTATTGGAAAGTGGAAACAATAAAATCACTTTTCACTTCAGTTGGTTCAAAAAAAATTTAAAAAAATTCAGGTATTTTTTATTTTTCTTTATTTTTTTCTTTTCTTTTCTTAATTTTTTTCTGCTGCTCTACTATTACATTACTTATGAATTGTGTTGTAGAATAGGCGGATTCAGCTTCTCCAAGTGTTAAACCGTCAAGTTCATCTTTCATTTCTTCCGCTTCCTCGTCTGAAAAGGACATTTCAGATTGAATATATTCTTTCGCGCTTATTTTATGCCGTTTGGTTCTTAGCTCAGCACGTTGGAGATAATAGTGACTAGTCATATGAAGTACAGTCCCTCCATCTCCAAATTCAAAAGTAATCACAATTGGGGCTTCTCCGTATTTTTTTTCCATTTCTACACTAGTTACTAACACTTTAACTTTTTTCTTGTCAAGGATTTCGATTGGGTATGACGATGATTCGAGCCACCAAATTGGCTCTTCATCAGCTTTAAATAAGCCCTCTAGAAATTTATTAGATTTATCAACCACTTGAACTGCGACACAATCATCTCCCGTAGGCTGTTGATTATATCTCACGACCTTTGGGAATATTTTTTCCAAGATATTCTGGAGAGCCCAATCTGTAGTAAAGAGGAAGCCCCCTTTTTTAACGAATTCCTTAACTTTAGGTAAAGCCTCGTCATATACATTTCCGGGACAATTAATAATTAGAATTTGATCAGGATTTAATTCAATTTGACTAACTTCTTCTGGTTGGATCAGTACATAAGGAACATTAATCATATCTAAGACCGTTTCCACTCTATCATATGAACCGGTAACAATTACGATTGAAGAATCTTTGACTTTTTTTAAGATTTCTAAATCTATTGGACGTTCCTTAGCCATACGCTTCTCTAGTATCTTAGAAGAGGCCTTATATGCCTGTTCCATTTTTTTAAAATCTCCCATTATAGTAACCTTTTATTTTTGATTTATTCCAAATTATAGTTTTGAAGAATATGAAAATTAATACGTATAAACTTTTTCCCTTTGTCCTTAATTTCAAAAAATTTAATATGAACAAATTACAAAATCCAATTATTCAATATTAGAAGTACCAGTAAATTAATCTAATTTTGACAATTATGAATAAAATATATATTGACAAGAAAAAAACAATCCTAATTTCCTTATTTCTCATAATTTTCGTGGTAGGAACAGTTCTAATGTTCATTTTACCTTTGAATGTTAAAGCTACATACAACAAAACAGTTAAAACTGTGGATGGAGAAACTATTTCATTTAATGTATTTGAACCAAAAAGAACAGGAGTGAATAAAAAAGCTATAATATTAGGTCATGGAATTATGTCAAATAAAGAAATGCTGAAAGGATTTGCTATTGAACTTGCTGCAGCAGGATTTGTTGCAGTTACCCTTGATTTCCGAGGACATGGGCAAAGTACCGGAGAATTGGAAAGAGATTTATTAACTAATGACATAAATGCTATCGTTTCTTATTTAAACGCAAGATCTGACATTAATACAAGCGCGCTTGGTTATTTTGGTTTTTCTATGGGTGGAGGTCCTGGAATAGAAATAGTTAATCAATCAACTGATTTCAGGTGTTTTATTGGTGCGGGTACGTGGTTACCGAATGATGTAAGAAAAGGTAATTCAACTGATCCATTAAACATTCTCATGATTCTAGGTAGATATGATGAACTAATCACCCCTGAAGATCTTAAGGAAGGTTTGTCTAATTACACGGGCATAGCTAGTGAGGATTTAGATGTTAATAGGTTGTATGGTAGTTTTCAAGACGGAAATGCTGCTATGATTTATCTTGACGATAATACTAATCATGTATTAGGAGATTGGGATCCAGATTTTATAAGAGAAGCAAGAAATTTTGCGTTAAACACTTTCCCTGACGTAATCCCTATCGATGAGAACTTCTATGCTAATACACGACTTATAATTTTGTTTTCACAACTAATTGGGGGTTTTGGATTCTTCATTTTAATAACCGATCCACTTTCAAAGCTAATTCTGAAATCAAGAGAAGAAGAATTGATACTAGAAACTGAAGGAGAGACTATAGTAAGTCTCGGTGGAAAGACTATTGGTTATTCATTGATACTAAGTCTACCAGGGATACTTATCTTTGTTCCAATTGTTTTACTACTATTTCTGGCAACAGCAGGATTTATTTCTGCATTGTTATTTGGTCAAGCTTTCGGAATTCTGGTTTTATTATGGAGGATTGGGAAGAAGAAAGATATCAAACTACGAGATATAATTAAAAAACCATTTAAGATTTCAAGAAATAATCTTATTAGACAATTCTGTTTAGGGGGAATTTTGGCGATACTTTTTACCATAATTATCTATTTATCAGGGGGATTGCACTATATTGGCATGATCCCTTCAATCACTAAGATCCCGTGGGTACCATTGTATTTCGTTATTTTCTTCATAATCTTCATGATATTCGGATTAGTATTTCATGGAATTTTACAGAATAAATTTGAGAAGGGAGTCAAACCACTCGTAAAGATGTCACTGATAGTCTTTGGTACGCTATTCCTATATATGTTTACAATTCTTCTGATTCTAGCACTTGTAATGGGGAGTTTTTTCTATTTTGGTTCTTTTCTTCCACTCGCCGTACCTCTATTTCTATTGATTAGTTTCATCTCGACAATTCTTTATGATAAAACGGGGAGCATAATACCTGGAGCTCTTGTAAATACATTATTTTTTACTTTGCTAATATGCACTATTTCTCCATACCAGAGTGGATTCAGTTTTATCCTTGGATTCTTCCATTGAACTAAATAATCTATTTTTTTTTTTAATTTATTTGAAATTGTGATTCACATATTTCCGAATCAAATTATAAGTTTTAAATTAAAGGGTGACTTACTTTTTCAATAAAATTCAGAAAATTTAATTAATAGTGAAGAAGTAAAGTGTTAATATGTCTCAAGATCAAATCCTATCTATTGCTTATTTTGACCAAATAATAGGACCGAATATTTTTTATTCAAGTGAGCCTTTAGAAGATGTAGTAGGTGCTCCAGATTTAGATAGGATTCTTGAATTTAATGAAGAAGAAGGTACTTTTATCTTTGCCTATCGAAAATTTCAGACAGTAAATCATTTATTTTATATTGATTCCAAATTCGCACGTGGCGGAAAAGAATTGATGATGATCTCTTATATGATTAAAACAGCCTTCTTTAAAGACGGAATCGTTGATGTTTTTAAATACTTAGATTCTAAAGGCCCAATTTTGGAAGATTTTGCAGAAGAAATAAAAAAAATAAATGATCTCACATCTCTATTGCATAAAAAAAAAAGTGTACTTTCAGAAGGAGACGTATTGAAATATGCGGATGAAAGGCTTAAAAATGCTTTTTTAGAGATATTTAATAAATATTTTCAAAAACTAATCCCTAAGTATCGTGTAGAAACTCCTATAAAAGATAAAAAAAAAATAAGGAAAATCTTTATAATAGGGGCACCAAAAGCAGGTAAGAAAACGTTATTGAAGAATATAGAATTTATCCAATTCCTAAATATAAAGAATAATGATTTATCTGTAAGGATTCTAGAAGTAATCATAGAGAATCTAGAAATTTTAAATTATAATGAAGAAAAGTGTGATTTTGGTTGTAAAGGATTCAATTCTTTTGATGATTGTATAGCTCATGCTCAAGGTATAATTCTAATATTTAAATTATCAGACAAAAAGTCAATACTGGATACAAAGGATATGTTTCAAATCATTGAAGACAAATATTTGGAAGATAATTTTGAACCTGTTCCTGTTTTAATTGTTGGTAATAAATTTAGAATAGAGGAAGAAGACAAAAAAGAATTTATCCATAAAATCTTTAAGATTGAGAAATTAAAAGAAGAGGGAAGGAGAATTAGATATTTTCCTATAAAAATCTTAGAAGAGGATCAAAAAGTCATGAAATCCCTTCGATGGATGGTTAAAAACATCCTATAATAATTAACCTTGTTTCCATGTCTCTTTATAAGCCTTCTAACAAATCTTTTAAATTATTGTGAATATAATAAATAGATGACTTCTAATTCTTTAAAAGGGATACTGTGGGGAATAGTTTTTTTCTTCACTGCAGTTATCTATAGTGCAATTCCTACCTATTTGATTGTCAGATTTTGGGTATGGTTAAATGAATTACCCGTGTATACTCTATCACTATTCATGTTATTTCTTTGGATTGTGGCTATAATAGTTGTCTTAATTTACATTGTGGCAATGATTCGTGCTTTTATTCAAAGAAAAAGTGAAGATTTAGGAATTCCTAAAGGTGTGAAGGGTTTTGGTTTAATTTCAACCGTGATTATAGTAGTTTTTATGGTAATTTGGTATTTTATATTTGGTCAAATAGCTTTTTTCTCTTGGGTTCCACTCTAAAGAATAAATTTTAGACTATTTTATAGATTTAAGGGATAATTTCCATACTTATGGGTCGCCTCAACCATCCATTTTAAATTTTGAACTTTAACAGCAGGATGCATGTTTGCCGCACTTACCATAAAACCACCACCAAGACCACCAGTTTTAATAGCGAATTTAACAGCATCAAAGACTTCTTCTTTTGTTCCGTATGTTAACACATGAGCAATATCAATATTACCCATAAGACAAAGTTTATCCCCCACTTTTTTCTTTACTAATGCTAAATCGACACCAGCAGTAGGTTCAAGAGATTGAAGTCCGTCAAATCCACAATCTACAATAAAATCTAAAAGTGGTGTTATTTGTCCATCAGAATGGAGAACTATTTTTCCTCCTCGTTCATGTACAGTATCGGTAATTATCTTATATCCCGGAAGAACCAATTCTGTGAACTTTTTTGGACTCATCATAGGGCCTGTCTTATACGCAAGGTCTCCTGACTCAACGAATACTTCTGCACCAGCATCCATATAGCTTTTATATAATTCTGCGGTAAATTGTGCAATAACGGTATGAACTTCTTTTATAAATCTTGGGTCTTTTCTTACCATCCTTGCATAAAAAGGCCATCCTAGTCCTTGACAAGCGGCTTCAAAAGTACCCAGATAATCATTAGTAACAATAACGAATATTTTATCATTGTGTTTTTTATTTATTCGTCTAAAGAATTTTTTCACAATTTTCCTATATTTATCAATAACAGGGCCTTCTAAGTTTTCTCGAACCTCTTCCCATTTCTCTTTTGAATTTGTAGTACCATATATATAATAGGGATTAAAGTTGCCTTTGTTATTCAACACTGACCATACTCTGCCATAAACATCCCCTAAAAGCAGTTTTCCATCTTCTTGTTCCCCTAATGCATAAAATGGGATAACTCCAACTTGCATGGCATCTAGTCCGATTTTTGCCGCAGCTTCAACACATCGAGAAAACACAGATGTTTCAATTCCTTCAATTAAATTACTCATATCTTTAATCCAACCATCGGGATTATTTTGTTTCACTTGATTGAGTGTATCGAAATCATCAATTTCAGGCTTTCCAAGAATCTCATCACTATTATTGGCATCAATTAAAATTGTATGACATGGTACTCGATCTGGTTCCTCTAAATTAAGGGCAGCAAGAACTCTATCTCTACATTCCAAAAATATATCTCCTTTAGTAAAGTGCAATTGATTTAATTAATTATTCAATCGAGAAAAATATAATTAGTTTTATTTGGTAACGATCCTGAAGAGTTCTACAAAAATGTCGGGATTCTTTAAAATAAATCTCACAAGAAAGAATATAACAGTAGGATTTTTTATAAATTTGAAAATGAAGGATTTTGGGAAATCCATATCACCGTAAATATTAATTATTTTCCCGATTTTATTACTTTTTATAATTTCAAATAATTTTTTGAATCCTTTATTATCTAACCTTTCCAAAATAACTCTAATTAAATAATGTATTTTAAGTTCTTTTCCAATAGTTAGTTGGCAAGGCTTTTCATAATGTTTTTTAATTATTTTTTTTGAGAAATTATTAGTTTTAATACATGTTCTAATACAATCAGCAGCATAATGCGCAGCTGTTAGAAGATTAATTATGCCCCCGCCCGTTGTGGCTTTCACTTGACATCCCGAGTCCCCTAATAACAGGATGTTATTGAATGCAATTTTATTCATAATACCGTAAGGAATAAGACCCCCCTGTTGGTCTATCTTGTCATTAATGTCGATTTTATTCTTTTTAAGGAAAAAACGAAAATTTTTCGCTAGATCGTAAGAACAAGCCATTCCAATTCGGAAGATACTGTTTCCTTCTGGAACAATCCAACCAAATAGTTCTTTCCATCTTGGATTAAAATACATAACAGCTTCATTTTCATCAAAATTGGTGGATATTCGAATTTGAGTTGCGAATAAATTTTTATTTTTTACATTCAAAGATTTCGCTATTGGAGACAGCGGACCATCACATCCGACTAAAACTTTGACTTTGAATGTCTGTTTAGAAGTCTGAATTAATAACAGCTTTTGGTTTTTTTCTTTAATACGTTTGTAAGATTTGAACTTTTCTCCAAGGTATATTTGAATGTTTTTACGCTTCCTAACCTTGTTATAGAAAAAGAAATCAAGAGCAGTTCTATCAATTATATATGGTTTTTCCTTACCTGATAATTTAATAAATCGTCCCCCAGGAGCAACAATTCTAGCTATATTCACTCTATTTAACACAATTTCCTTGGGTAGGTCAATTAACTTACTTAATTTCTGAGAAACGATCCCTGCACATTGAAGGGGAAACCCAACTTGTTCATGTTCTTCAATAACTATGATATTTAAATTCGTATTAGACAATAAATAACATAAATAATTCCCAGCAATACTTGCACCTACAATACAAATATCAAAATTATCAATTTCTCTATCCATTATGAGATTTTATGTTAATAATAAATTAGAACTTTTAGGAAAAATTAGAATTGAAGTAAACTTACTTTTATTAAAATCTGTTGAAATAGATTTAGAGTGAATAGAATTTCTTATAGTAAACCAGTTCCTCTTCTGGAATTTCTCGATATCCTAATGATGTCATCATCCCATAAACAATTCCAAGGGAAATTCCTGATAAAACAGGACTGTGATCCATGGATAAATCAGTTCGATGGAGTAAAAAAGATTCCATCTTTTTCAACACGTATGAGGTCTCAGGTTTCTCTTTATAATATTTTATTATTTTTTCTCTAAATTTTTTCATATAGGATTTATGTTCTAAAAATAAAGTTCTAACATTTTGCTCTCCATTAACAAGCCCAAAATGCCCAAATCCCGCTTTTAAGGGTGTTAATTTCTCAAGGTTATTTAATGTATCCATATACTTCTCATTATTATAAAAAATAGGCATAGATGTAGGCATTGTAACCAATTCTGATGAATGATATATTGTACCTACCGCTTCCCCGAAATGGATAAAATCTAATTTCCCTTCTTTAATAAATCCGGGACATTGATGATCAGGAGTATGTCCTGGTGTATCATATATAACCAATTCAACTTCAGAACCATTACTATGAAAAAGAAAACTATTTTCAAGATCATCGGAATTAGTATGATAATTAGTATTGGGGTAAATGATTTGAAAGGCTGATTCTTCTATTGGTTTCATAACACCTGTTAAGTCACCATAAGTTCTTTTTCCTCGTTTTAAATGAAGATGAAAGTCATTTAGTAATTCTTTTGTAATAGTATTTGTAAGAATCTTTACATCTGGATTGTGTTTTTTTATTTCCTCATATAGTTTCCATAAACCTCCTACATGATCGAAATGATGGTGAGTGGTAATCAAATACTTAAATGATGATAGAGGAACGTTGATTTTGTTAAAATATCTTAGAGTTCTATTTATATCTAAAGATGAACCACAATCTATTAATACTGAACCATCATCAAATTCTCCTAGAAAAAGAGATAGCATTCGATTGGTGCCATAACTTAAAGCATCAATATGATGGAGATATTCATTTACTTTTCCAGAATTAAGTGTAATTAATTCTTTTACCATAAAACAAGTAATTATGAATTACATAATAATTATTTTATTGACGTAGATAAAGGATAAGAAAAATAATTAAAAAAGATAAGTTATAAATCGAGTTGCTGACGCCATAGTTTCATTTTTGATTTTAGATCTTCTTTCTCTGATGGATTGAGTAAACTAGTAGTACCTTTCAAATCATTACATTCAGTATGGATGTTCTTTAAAACGCTATTATACCCTTTGCGTTTGACGAATTCACTCTGAAATTTTTCTAAAGATGTGGAAATCTCAAGACCTGTTTTATTCTCTAATTTATTCATTATACTATCAAATAATGTAACTAAGAAAGATGGAGCTCTTACTTCACCGATTTCTTTTTCAAGTTCTTTAGCTATAGGTTCAGGTGATGGTGGAATCGTAAGAGGTTTTTCTGGTCTGCGAGGTGGTGGAGTTATTTCTTCTGATTCTCTGGAGAGAGAAGATTTAATATCACGCATAATCTCTTTTCTTGCGCCTACCCAAGCATCCTCGAGTATGGGTACGAAGATCTTGATGTGTTCTTCAATTATACTCC
>JAGXNO010000035.1 GCA_019894975.1 Promethearchaeota archaeon
TTTGGTCATATCGAGTTTCTAGTATGCGAGGAGGGAGAAGTCGTAACAAGGTAGCCGTAGGGGAACCTGCGGCTGGATCACCTCCTAATTTTTAATTTCTAAACAAAAATTTCTTAAATGGAAGTTCTTCTTAAACTTTCTTCCCTTATTTTTTAAATGTGGGCCTGTAGATCAGTGGAAGATCATTATCTTGCACTTAGTAAGGTAAATTTAAGCTTGACTTGCACTCAAGAGGTCACGGGTTCAAATCCCGTCAGGTCCACCAATAAGTATATCAAAATGAGTATTAAAATATTAACAATTCTTTATATCCTATTATTACATGCAACTTTCATTTCAGAAAGAGAAGTTATAAAAAGTGAATTTATTGTAGCTTGAAAATAAGAAATTTTTTAATTTTGTTTTTAATATTCAATATTAATATGAAATTTTATTTTTCACATCTATTGTTGGTATTATTTCTTTTTCAAACTACAGATGAGCTAGAAGTTTTTAATTTCATCTTAGTTTTTTTGGGCGTCATTCTTTTAATTATCATTTTAGTTTATATTCTGATAACTTCAAAACAAGAAAAATGAGTTGCCGCTTTATTTACTGCTAGAAGTCACAACTTTAATAATATTTTTATCCTGTAATTCATAGTTTTCTCCTAATCGCTTTTTAGTTCTAGCGTCAATTCCAAACATAAAGTTTTCTGCGATTTCACTATGGATTTTATCTCTTACAAATTCTCTTAAACGAGTACCTTTTTTTATAAGAAAGGCATCAGGTAGGATATTGCCTTTATTATCCGCAAAAGAATTAATATCTGAAACAGGATAAACACAAATTTGATTAGCAATATTATTAGCTGCATAATTGAGTATATTTTGAATACCTGTACCCTTATACAGGCTTAAAATTTTTAACTTAATTTTATTTAGTGTTTCTCTTTCATTTGAAGTTAATTTTTTTTCTTGAATTATTTCAAAACTCATTGAACCAGGAAGATATTCGATTATTCCATCTTCATGATATTTTCTCAACAGTAATTCTGCTAATGCACTACAAGGGAGAATCGGACCGTCATATCTGTTTTCTAATGATTTTAAATTTTGATCACTTATTTCTTTATCAATTTTGTTTGCTACAATCAATATCGGTTTAGATATTTGCCTTAAGACTTTAGAAAATTTTAACGTGTCTTGATCAGTCCACTCGGAAGGATTTTTATTATCGAGATTTGAACTTTTTAATGATTGAATTATTTGCATCTTATTTATTTGCATTCCTGATAGTCTTTCATATAATGCTTCTACTACTTTTCTTCTTTCAGTTGTAATAGTTTTTGCGAATTTGCTCCAATCTTCTCGTGCTATGATATCTTTAAACCATAAATTTATTTCTTCTTCTAAGAACAAAATATCCTCATATGGATCATTATTACCCATCGATACAAGATTCCCAGATTTATCAAGGGATCCAGAAATGTCAACAATATGTAAAAGCACATCTGCTTTTACTAAATCGTTTAAGAACTTATTTCCTAGCCCCTTACCTTTATGAGCATCAGGAACTAAACCCGCAACATCTAACATATTAATTGGTATAAATCGGAAACCATCTAAACATATAGAATTTTTTGGATTATCTTCAACCTTTAATTCCTTGCAAACACACTCAGTTTTTACATAAGCAACTCCCTTATTAGGATCAATTGTTGTAAAAGGTAATTCACTAACCTTAGCATTTGTTAGGCAGGCAGCGTTTAAAAAAGTAGTTTTTCCACTACTAGGTTTCCCTATTATTCCTATAATAAATGTCATATACATATTGAATTTCTATTTCTTATTATTTATTCCTTTTCATTTTGTATCTTATGCAATTCAGCTAGGTAGTTCTTTAAATTTTCATACGCCTTCTCTTCTAAATCTGATTTTGAAGAACTATCTACTACTTGAAATTGAGTATCTGAAGGGTGGTCTTCTGGTAAAAGCTTTTTTATATTATTCTTCTGGGATTTTTTCTTATTATCGAAATTTTTTGAAAAAAACGATCTTATTTTATTGATCCATTTTTTAAAGTAGCGAGATAAAGATTTTTCTTTGTTTTTAAGGAATAATATTTGCTCTTTCTCACATCTTTCTAAGATTCTTTTATTGGTTTTTTCTATTTCAGAAAAGTGCAATGACTCATTTTTAATATAGGGAACTTTTAGTAAAAAGGGTTCTTTAATTGAATTTACTCTTATAATTGACTGTCCTTCCTCTAAAATTGATAAATAATGTCTATTCTCAACATCAAGGTTCAATAATTCACACATAATATCTTTTTCTAGATGATTCTTGAAAGTTAAAACAATCCCGTTATTAGCTAGAATTTCTTTACTTATATCTGGTCGAGTTGCTAAAGTAATTAAACATTCACCCGTTCCTCTTTGTAGTAAAGCAATATCTTCTAAATAAGTAGTTAACTTGTTCTTTTTCACTAAGCCTTGAGGAGCAAAATATTGAGCATCTTCAATTATCGTTAGATGTTTAATACCGCTAAAATTAAACGCTCCCGTCATTAAATTTTTATCCCATAAATATTTGAGGATCATATTTAGAAAGAAAAGAGCATCTTCCTTTTCACCGCCTAAACGGATGATAGAGCTCAAATCTAGGAGGACTCTGCTATTAAATAACTCTTGCATATTGAAGCTATTACTATCTTCGAATAAAGCTTTTAAAGGTCCTTTTGAAAATCTTCTAATTCGATTTTTAATACTAATAAGGGTTTGGCTTAACATGGGAATACTCATTTTATTTTCCCTAAGATATTTTTCGCAAAAATACTCAAACCCCTGCCAATTTTGGTGTTGTTCATTTTTACACGTTTCAGTTAAGATTTCAACAAGGACTTTTTCCATTTGTGGGCTAAACTCACTACTATCATCTAATAATTTACCACTTTTTAAAATATCAAAAATCCGTTCGGCATGAATAATTGGATTAGCTTTTCCAGGATTAAATATATTTATTGAAAAATTTTCCCCAGGCCAAAAAATGAGTAAATCTTCAATCTTTTTTTGAAGGAAATGGTATTCACCCTTAAATTCTACCAGAAAGAAAGGAATTTTAGATGTTTTAGAAAAATTCATTAAAAAATTTTGGAGAAAGTTACTTTTCCCTGTTCCTGTAGCTCCACATACAAACATGTGTTTCTCAAGATCTTTGAGAGATAAATAAAACTTTTGTCTTCTAAATTTACCCTTTAAAACTCTTCCTATGGTAAATTTACCCTTTCTGGAACTTATTCGGGAAGGAGTTCTCAAGGATATTATACTATCATCATCTTGAAAATAAACTAATAAATTTAAAATGATAGAAATGGCATAGAATATATTCGATAAATTGAATAAGACAGTGGGAATAATCACATCATGATTAATTTCTAAAAATAGGTGTGAATCATTTTCAGTAAAATAAGGTAAATTTATGATAAGAAATACTGTTGAAATAAGAATTAAAAAGAAGATCAATAATTTATTTCTTAGCAAACTGTAAATTGTTTCTTTATGTAAATAGAATATAGTATTGATAATGAGACTAAGAGTACATATACCGAAAAATAGTAAAAAGGTTATCATAATGGTTGAATATTTATACTTTCATATGGTGGTAATTTTAAAAACAGCAATAATTTTTTATTCAATTAAAAGTCTTGATCTTTTACATATAAGTTGGAAATAGTGTTTTTTACTATAGAAGTCCAGTTTCTCAACAGGTTTTAATTCAGTTTTATTTCTAATTTGAAAATAGAGAAAATTAATGGTAATTTTATCAATATTTCGTAAACTTTTTTAATTTTATGACTTAGAGATCTATATAAATAAAAGTTTTAACTTAAGAATTAAAAAGTGAAAATAAAATGGCACAATTATCTGGCGTCCCCATCATTATTTTAAAAGAAGGGACTGAAAGAAAACAAGGAAAAGATGCTCAAAGAAACAATATTGCTGCCGCAAAAGCGGTCGCTGAAGCTGTTAGAAGCACTCTCGGACCAAAAGGAATGGATAAAATGCTTGTTGATTCTTTAGGAGATGTAACGATTACAAATGATGGGGCAACCATATTAGACACTATTGATGTTGAGCACCCCGCTGCAAAAATGATAGTTGAAGTTGCGAAAACTCAAGATGCTAAAGTTGGAGATGGGACAACTACAAGCGTTATCATTTCTGGTGAATTATTAAACCTTGCAGAAGAGTTGATGGAGCAGTCAGTACACCCGACAATAATATTTCGAGGGTATCGAAAAGCTTTATTCAAAAGTAAAGAATTATTACAATCCTTAGCGACAAAGATCGATTCCAATGATAAAGAAACTCTAATGAAAGTAGCAGAGACTTCAATGAACAGCAAACTTAGTACTGGGGTAAAGAGTCATTTTGCGAAAATAGCTGTCAGAGCTGTAGGTCAAATTAAAGAAGAGCGTGGCGATAATGTATTAATTGATTTGGACCAAATTCAAGTCATTAAAAAAGAAGGAAAAAGTCTTTTAGATACTAATATTATTGATGGAATTATAGTTGATAAAGAAGTAGTTCATCCTATGATGCCAAAATTAATAAAAGACGCAAAAATTGCATTAATTAATTCCTCGTTGGAAGTTGAAAAAACAGAATTCGATGCTGAAATTAGAATTCAGACCCCTGACCAAATAAATAAATTTCTTGAAGAAGAAGCGAATATGTTAAGAAATCGTGTGTTGAAACTAAAAGAACTTGGCGCAAATGTTGTATTTTGTCAAAAGGGTGTTGATGATAAAGCTCAAAACTTTCTTGCACAGGAAAATATAATAACCGTACGAAGAGTAAAAAGATCTGATATGGAAAAACTAGCAAGAGCAACTAATGCGAAAATTATTAATAACATCTTCGAAGTTACATCAGAAGACATAGGAAAAGCAGGTAAAGTAGAAGAAAAGAAGATAGGGGATGATAATATGATTTTTGTATCAGAATGCGCAGATCCAAAAGCAGTGAGCATACTTATCAGAGCAGGAATCGAACATGTCGTTGATGAAGCAGAAAGAATGCTACATGATGCTTTATCCGTCGTTAAGGCAGCAATAGAACTTCCTTATATTTTACCTGGTGGCGGAGCATCTGAAATAGAATTAGCAAAACAATTAAAAGCTTACGCAAGATCAATTGGTGGAAGAGAACAATTAGCAATAGAAGTATATGCTAATGCTTTAGAGATAATCCCCAAAACTCTGGTTGAGAATGCAGGTTATAATCCTGTTGATTTAATTGTTGAGTTGAGATCAAAACACGAAACTGAGGGTGGTAAGTCGATTGGCATAAATATTGATACGGGAAAACCTGATAATATGGTAACACTTGGTGTTCTTGAACCACTCTCAGTATTAACCCAAGCTATTCAATCTGCAACTGAAGTATCATCTATGATTCTCAAAATCGATGATGTAATAGCAGCCTCAACCTTATCTAAAGGTGGAGAAGACTAAACCTTTTTTTTATTATTTTTTCTAATTTTTTATTAAAATTTATTTAACTCTTTAAATTGAATTCCCCAAGAAAATTTTGAGAGGATTAAATCTCCGAGATCATTAAATTCTGTAATATATAATGCAGCAGCTAGAGCTTCAACAGAACTTAACTTTTCCCATTTTCCATAATTCACGGGATTGGCTGCTATTAAGGAAGGTAATTTTCTATAATTCCCTGGTCCTATTTCTGATAATTTCAGTAATTTCTTCCAAGAACAATCAATTACTACTAATCCATATTTTATTATTAATTCTTTATCGTTTATAGAAATCGTCTTTTGAGCAATTGGGTTTAAGATAATTGAATTTTTTAAATAACCTTTGATAGTATTAATAGTTTTTAGAAGATTAAATTTTTTTAATTTAAGTGAAGTACATTTTTTTGGATCACATTCATTATAATGAAGACAGTATAATCTTGGTACTAACATATTTGAATTGCTACTTGGCATAATTTTATGTATAAGAAATAATTCATTTATAATATCTACTTTGAAAAGTTTCCTTGCTTCAATTATTCGTATTTAAAGCTAGTTAGGACATTAACTGATTTAATAAAGTTTTCTGTAATTTGTTCCGCCCCCAGTATTTGCATTATGGAATAAATAATATTTCTTGACTCGCAAATAACTGGAATTCCTCCATATGTTAGTGAAAAAAGTCCAATAAAAGAAATATCGTCAATATTCGAGGAATCATCAATATTTGAGTATTTCATTCTCCCAGAAGGACAGGCGATTAACCCATAAAATTGTTCAGCATTCGCACCAGAAATAGCTACATAACACAAAAGGTCTCCTATTGAACTACCTGCAGATTCTTCTTTCATTTTTTGAAATGCTACGTGAGCATTTGCAGAAAAAGCTTCGATTGAAATTGGTAGATTTTGACCACTAACATCCCTAGCATCAATCGTGAGTCCAGATGGACTTACAAGTGCATATCTTATGAATACTGGATTTTGAAGAGAATCTAAAACTTTACTTATCCTAGGGAGTAAACTAGTTTGTTCAAGATTTTCAGGTGTATACGAAACAAAGGGAACTTCGGAACCCATTCCAAAAAGGTACATTGCACTCCTAACTTTATCGCAGAAATTCTCAATTTCGGCTTCAGGTTCATCTCCACTACCAAAAAATTCTCCTAATTTTTTTTTTAAGTAATACATTGAAGTTGCAAGATTATCAGCATCTAATGGCCATTCCTTATGATAATCATGTACTATCGTTAAAAGAGTATCATTAATTCTGATTGTGATCAAACATACCTTATCAAAATATGTAAAAGAAATTACTTGATCTTTAATATTTAAATCTTCCCAATTTTCTTCACTCGCGGTAAAAGCTGCTGATGCAAGACTAGTAATTTGATTTGGATTTAAATCTATATCACTTTTTCTCCCAATTTTTGCAATGGAAAGACCATTTTGATCGCAAAGAAGTACTAAAACAGTACCTTCTGATGCACGCAATATTGACGTTAAATGTTTTATTAAAGAATCTCTTACACTCATAAGGAATACCTAACTTTTTTTAGTAATAACTATAAAATTTATTTTACCTTATATAATATAATTAATTTTTATCATTTATTTGAATCGAATATAAATTTGAATTTTTCTCTAAAAAATTTTTTAATTCTAGATCTTTTTAATTAGTAATTGTTAGATTTAGTATTTGAATTTTAGTAGCGGGAATTGCCAAGTCTGGTCTAAGGCGGTGGACTTAGAATCCATTCTCGTAGGAGTTCGGGAGTTCAAATCTCCCTTCCCGCATATTTTTTAAAAGGAGTGAGAAGGCTTTAAATATATAATAAATTTGAATAGACAAATTAATACATATAATCATATTAAAGTCTTAAAGATAAAAGAAAAATTTTAATGCATCCAAAATCTACCTTTAATAATAGTTTAGGACTTCTATAACTATTTAAAAAAAACTTGATAAAATAATTACCATGCTCCTGTAGTGTAGTCCGGCCAATCTTTCACCATATGTAAACGAAAGGGCTTGGCATGCTAGGCTTTCACCCTGGTGACAATACAGCTCGGATCGGTTTGTATCATTAACCGGGTTCGAATCCCGGCAGGAGCACCTATTTTCCATATTTATTTTTAATTTTTTCTGAGAGTTTTAATACCAACTGAATCATATAGTCATATTTTGAAAATCCGTAGGAATTATCTGAAAGAGCTAAGAAATTATTTACTAAATTTTTATAAAAATAAAAAAAGATGGCGCCCCCGGCATGGTTTTCTTCTTGCTCAGAGATTGAACAAAGAAATCGAACATGCGACCGCTCGGTTAACAGCCGAGTGCTCTACCTAGCTGAGCTACGGAGGCTTTATAATAACTTTTATTTATATATTATTTTATTAAATATAATATTTAGCTTTTACTCTATCAATTGAAACCTAACCTACTAGTAAATAGCTAATTTCTGAATTTTCAACTTTGAGTCGCATAATATATTAGCCATTTTGCCATGGCTTGAAAAGATTCGTTTATGTTTAAATCCTCTTTTGATGAGCAAAAAACACATTGGTTACATTTTGCTCTATCAGCATAATCATTAGCAACATCAGACTCTACTTCATGATTCTCTAAATCCCATTTCATCCCCATTAAAATAATTGGGACAAATCCCGCTTTTTGACGGATAATTTTAAGCCATTCTGGAATTTCTCTAAAAGTATCATAATCGCTTATATCAAAACAAATAAAAGCACCACTTGCACCTTTACAATAGTCCGGTAAAAGTTCACGAAAACGTTTTTCTCCTGCAAAATCCCATAGTTGCATTTTGACTATTTCTTGTGTGTCAAGAACTTCAGATTTGGTGTGAAATCCTGCTCCAATAGTCATTTTATAGCCTTCTTCGAATTTACCTGTACAATATCTTGTAATCATCGCTGTTTTTCCTACCCCACCAGCACCCGCTACAATAACCTTAAATATCCAAGAACTCTGCATTATCGTTTTTCACATAAATATTCCAGTATAAAGAATAAGCCTATTGATAAATAATAAAAATTTTGCTTTAAATATTTTTTTGAAAGATTTATTATTTAAAAAGTATAATCGAAAATCTAAGAAGACTAAATCAATAATTCTTGACTATTTTTTTTGGTATGTTCATATTTTCAAATTAAATAATGGTCTTTTTAAATAAGTATTAAGTCATTGGCTAAAATAAAAAAGATTTTATAAGATTTAATTCTATTATTTTTTAGTACTGAATTTTAAATAGTTTTAAATAAGAAAGGTTGTGATAAGAGAGTATTAAAGACGACGACATTTGTCCATTATGTAGCTTTCCTAAGGAACTCTGTATTTGTGATAGTTTAAGTGCTGACGAACAACAAATAATCATCTCTAATGATAGACGAAAATGGGGAAGAATTGTTACTTTAATTACTTTTGTTGGAAATTTTGATGTAAACTTAAAAAATATTTTAACAAAAGCAAAAAAGAAATGTGCTTCTGGTGGAACCATTAGAGATAACGGAGTTGAACTTCAAGGAGATCATCGCTTTAAGATGAAAAAATTATTAATCGATCTAGGTTTTCCTGAAGAAAATATACTTATTCAAGGAAATTAATCAATATCTCAAAGTTAAAGCGAAAAAACATTTTTGGATTGGTATTATTATTTAACTATATATCTTTAAAGAAATTCTAATTAACAATTTCTATGGATTCGATAATTTATAAGGTAATATTCAAAGCAATTCATCAATTTGAAAACAAAAACCTTACTCTAAATTTCAAGAATTTAATCTTTGAAAAACCAATAACTTTACCCCATAAACTCATTCCAAAATTAAAAGATTTGAGCGAGAAATCTGACACAATAATCGTTTTTCAAAATATTGAGGAGGTAATAATCGTAGGTAATGTAAAGCCTCAATATGAATATAACTATTACATAGTAATCCTATTTACACTAATATCCAATGAAGAAAAACAGGGTTATTTAATCGGAAATGTTAAAAATATTGGTGATATTATAATTGGGACTTGGCCGTTTAATCAACAGGGGACTGACTTAACCCCTGAGACAATTCATGAGAAATCGAAGGATCTTTTAAATAATCCTGAAAAATATAATAAGATTTGCGTTATATCTCAATAAAGAATTTTAACATTATATTAAGTAAATTTTTAGAATTTAGTAGTTGTATCATTTTCTAAAAGAAATTTTCTTAATTCCTTTTCAAATGGCATGCCGGTTCTAGCTCCTAATTTCTGGATTTTAAGTGAAGCTGCTGCGTTAGCAAATTTGATGGATTTTTCTAAATCCCATTCTCGAATCCAGTAAGCTACTGAGAAAGCACCATTAAATGTATCACCCGCACCTGTTGTATCAACAACTTCTTTAATATCAAAAGTGGGAATTATTTTTTGTGTTTTCTGTGTAGTAATTAGGGCTCCCTCGGCTCCTAGTGTAATGATTACTATTGGAATTCCTCTCCCAATTAATTCATTGGCAGATTCTTCTGGAGTTTCACAATTAGTTATCATTTTAGCCCCTTCCTTGTTTGGAATTAAAACATCAGCATTTAAGAGAATATTCTTTAAATTTTTCCATCCTCGTTGGGCGATTTGTGATTCCAAATCAATGCTAATCTTTACGTTATGTTCTTTTGCTATCTTAATAGCTAATTCTGTGATTTTCGGATGAATCATCGTAGTATGTAAAAGTCTCGATTTAGCTATATAGGATTCTGGTTAATCAGATGTTGATAATTTAGTAATTTGCATATGAGGTGATTGAATTATTGTCTTCTCTCCATTACAAATAAAAATAAAATTAACCGGAGTTTTAAATCCTGATTTTTTTAACGTAACTGAAGTATCTACATTTTCTTTCTTAAAATCTTGTATTAAAAAATCGCTATAATAATCATCACCTACAGCACCAATAAATCCCGTTTTGACTCTTAAACGTGAAACAGAAACTAAATAATTTGCCGTTACTCCTCCTGAAAAGTAATTTTCACTAAGAGCATCAATTTTTTCATCCGGTTTGGGAAAATGTGGAATTTTTGAAACCCAATCGACAACCACTTCACCTAACCCTATGATATCTATTTTATCCATAACTCGATCAGGGGTAATGTAAAGAAATAAAAAAACAGAAAAATTTAAGTTTCTATTATTTTCATTACTCTTTCTAGTTCTTCATCAATATCTAAATATTTAGAATCAAAAACAGAAATCTCATATGAACTTGAATAATCACTAAACTTTGCTTTTCCTTTTATTACTATATCTTTACCTAACAATTCTGAAGATTTCTTCTCTAAAAATTTTTCAAAGTCAGGAGTTTCCCTAATTTGAACAAGTTTATCTGTTTCAACTCCAATAAGTTTTTCAGCTTTTTCACCCATAAAGGTTGTTCTAATTGAACTACTTCCATCATCGATTATGAGATTAACAATCATCCTGAATTCTGTCTTTTCTCTTATCTCACAATCACAATTGTCTATTTTCTTCATACATTTAGTGCATGCTTCATAAATCGTTATATTATTAAGCTCTCTAGCGATATACCCCTTGATTTCAACAATCCCTGGATTATTAATCGAATCAATTTTTACATAATTCCCCGAATAAGAAGTATCCTGACTTCGTTTTGTAAAATTGTAAGTTTTAAGATTTTCTATTTCTAAATCAATTAAATCTATTGATGAATCATTTATCGCACTTATCTCATTTCTTTGGGAAAAATTATTGAATCTTAGCATTACATTTTTTAGAATTAAACCTTGACCAACTGATAATTTTTCAGAAAATTCTTCTGCTGTCTCCTTCCATAATGTCGCTCGAATCCAATCAGTATCATCACTAATAACAAATCCTAATAAAGAAAGAATTTCACCCGATTTTGAGGTAATTTCTTTCAAATCATCAAGCGATGTAATTTTACCTTCAAAAGAAACAACACCTTTATTTTCTTGAAGTTCTTTAATATTCTGAATTAAACCCACTTCAATTTCAAACTTTTTTTGACTTTTCTTAATAGTTGTATTTTTACTTGCAAACATATCAATTGTTTTAGAATCTAGGTTGCTTAATCTTGGATTTAAATTTGAAATGGAAATGATATCATTAACCTGTAAATCCTTTAATTTTTCTGTATCTTCGTTCCAAAATGTTATTCTTATAGAACCAGTTGAGTCTAAAAGTGAAATAGAGCCGACTTTTCCTATTTCTCCACTTTTTCTTGTAAAATCTCGTATGGGTGATATTTGGATTAACTTTCCTTCTAAAGTGATCGATTTAAGGTTTAAGTTGACATCATTTATATTAATTAACTCAAATTTGACTTTGGGGTATTTTTTATAATCTACATCATCTGGGGATAAAACTATTTTTCCAAATCTGCTAATATGAATTTCTTTATCGCTGAATTTTCCTTTTTTTGCAATCCCATTTATAATTTTAATTAACTCATTTTGTCCAAAATTATCCTCATTGAATATATTAACATTGTCATCCCATAAGACAATCCGAATATCTCCTGTTTTATCATGTAATAGAAAAGATCCAACATACCCCATGCCCCCATCAGCTTTATTAAACTTATTCACGTTATATATTTCTTTTATTCTACCAGTAATGTTGATATTTTTCATATTTTCCGTGATATCGACGATATTGAGATCAATATCTTGAAGTATATCTTTATTTTCCTCTTTTACATCAACACCCAGTTCTCTGGCTATGACAAATAAAGCACCCTCTTCTGAGATTAAACCTTTTAATTCCTTCTTCTTATCGTCGACCATTTCTTGAATTTCTTTTCTAGTTAACCCCGTGCCTTCAATAATTTTGTTAATATATGCTTCTGCTTTCATTTCACTCATAATGCAAAAATTTTCCTATTTTTAAAATAACAGTATCAATTATTATTTAAAAAAAAAATTATTATTTGTTAATTAAAATCTAATTCTTTTAAAATTAGAGAGTATTACATAAAGGTAATTTTTCGAGCATAAATAATTGAAAACTATATCTAATATCAATTAATTTTCATTATTATATTAAATCCAATTAATAAACCCCTAATTTTTTATGAGAGAATTTAAAGTTATTCCTGTATTGGATATATTGAAATCAGAAATAGTACATGCCATTAGAGGTGAAAGAGATAAATATAAACCTCTTAAGTCAAAACTATTTAATTCCTCTGATCCAGTAGAGATATTGAAAGCTCTTAGAACTAAATTTCAATTCAATGAATTCTACATAGCAGATCTTGACGCAATCCTTAATAAAAAACCAAATTTAGAAATATTAACCCAAATTTTGAAAATCTCTGGAATAAACATAATTATTGATCCAGGAATAGTTGATTCTAAAGATATTCTGCAATATTCGAAACTTGAGATTAAAAAATTAATAATTGGATTGGAAACAATAAGAAGTTTAGACGAGGTGGTAAACGCCTTAGAATTATTAGGAAAGGAAAAATTGATTGTCAGTATTGATATGTATAAAGAAAAAGTATTAACAAGAGCTAAGGGTTTAAGAAATAGAAGTTCTCTAGAAATTGTTCGAAAAATTAAGACTTTAGGCATTAATCAAATAATTTTATTAGACTTATTCCGGGTAGGTCAAAAAATGGGGGGTATTCCTCCAATATATTTAGAAATTCAGAATATCTTCGATGGGAATGTTTATGTGGGTGGTGGGATTAAAGATTATAAAGATATTCTAAGCTACATCCAACACAACTTCGCGGGGATATTGATAGCTACTGCATTATATGATGGATCAATAGATATTGAAAAAGTGAGAAAAATTGAGAGTTAATAAATTTTAGTCAATAAAGATTACTCCTGTACTAGAAACATTTAATGATTTCTTGCATACCGGGCATGTATGCTTCATTCTAACCCAATCTGTTAAATGGTCCTTATGTGCTTTTGCTTCGCATATTGGACATCCAGTAACCTCATCAAAAATTTCAATATTTTTACCACATACAGAACATTTAGTTTTTGAAGCTGTTGATACTTTAATAAGATCTTTTTTTACATCTAGTACCACTCTTTCAGTATTTTCAGCAGTTGGATTTATTTGTTTTAATTCATCTCGAGTATCAACACAAAATATTGAACCTTCAGTGTCATCTTTTTTATTGCCAATCCATACGACTTTTCCTTTAAAATAACTAGATCCTTCATGTTCTAAAGCTAAATTTAATCTTCTATCTTCCATAACGTAAGTTTGTATAACTTTTGTATACTTGAGGTCCAAAGCAGAAGATAATTTGCTAATTACTTCTTTTGGTTCTTTAAAAACTTCATCAGTAATTTCTACTTTAGTAATTTCTTTAGGAGACATAATAACTAATTATTCTTTTTTTTATATTTAATAAAAATGATTTAATTTAAATTTTTATATATGAATGTAATAATCTAATTTTTTAGAGGTATTTAATTAAGGGAACTATGCTATAGATCTAAAATTTTCAATATTTCCTTATAAAACCCATAAAATATAAGATTATTTTTCATAAAGCTGTTTAATTTAGTATGAAATGCTCACAATTTTTAGAAAAGTTCATAAATTCTATTATTATATCCGCTAAGTTTTGGATTTTAAACTTAATTCTTAAATATATTTTTTAATATTTCTAAATTATATATGATAAGTCATGCGGAACAAAATTAAACTATTAATTAGTCCTAAAACAATTGAAGAAGCTAAAATTGTAGTACGAGCAAATGTTGACTTCATTGACTGTAAAAATCCTGAAGAAGGGTCTCTGGGAGCAAATTTTCCTTGGATTATCAAAGCAATGAAAGATATAATCCCCAAAAATAGCTCCCAATTGTTAAGTGCTACAATTGGGGACTTCCCAAATTTACCAGGATCTGCTTCTTTGGCCGCATTAGGGGCGGTAGTTTCTGGTGCAGATATAATAAAAGTGGGCTTAAAAGGCCCAAAAAATATTAAAGAAGGAATTAAATTAATGAAGGCTGTAGTAAAAGCAGTAAAAACTTATAAGGGAGAGATTATGGTTGTAACCGCAGGCTATGGAGACTTTACTAGAATAGATAACGGTTTAGACTTTTTATCAATCCCCACAATAGCCGCAGAATCTGGTGCTGATATAGCGATGCTTGATACTTATATTAAAGATAAAAAAGGACTATTTGATTTTTTAACTGTTAATCAATTAATCGAATTTAAAGAAAAATCGAATCAATTAGGTCTAAAAATTGCGTTAGCAGGCAATTTAAACAAAGATGTGTTATCTAACATTCGAAAAATAAATCCGGACATAATCGGTGTCCGGAGTATGGTATGTGATGGATATGATAGAAATAAAGGCAATATAAGATTAGATTTTATCGATGACTTAAAATCTCACTTATATACATAGAGATTTCACCATAAATGTAATTTTTCCCCTTTACAATTGATTTTGTCATAATAATTTAACAACTCCCCTTTTTATATTTTGAAAAAATCAACTAATATGATTTTAAAAATGAACTTTAATTAGTATAAATCTAATAAATATTTGATTTTGAAATAATTTGAAAAATTGACGAGTTATGTTTAAAAAAGAGTTAGGTATAATTGGAGTTGGTAAGATTGGTTCTACGTTATTAAGGGTATTAATCAACTCCAATATTTTAGAGAGAGATAAGATCATTATATATGATATTAATGAAGAGGTGCTTTTAGATAGAAAAAAAGAATTTATGGTTGAAGTTGCTGAAAGTAACAAATCTGTTGTTGAAGAAGCTAAATTCATATTAATCGCTGTACTACCACAGGTAATAGATAAAGTTTTAGAAGAGATTAGTTCAATCCTAACGGAAAAACAAATCATAATTTCTATCGCTGCTGGAATTTCCATCTCTCATGTTAGTAAATATTTCGATAAAAAAATTGGTATCTTTAGAATTATGACAAACACTCCTGCCTTAGTAAAAGCAGCAGCTTCTGCAATATCATTTAATGAATATATAAAACAACCTGAAATAGATTTTGTAAAGAACATATTCAATGAAATTGGTATGGTCGTAGAATTAGAAGAAAAACACTTAGATGCGGTAACGGGGCTGTCAGGAAGCGGTCCTGCTTATCTCTTTATTATTATGGAAGCTTTGGCAGATGGGGGTGTAAAAATGGGGCTTCCAAGAGATGTGGCTTTAAAACTTGCAGCTCAAACGGTATTGGGTTCAGCAAAATTGGTGTTAGAAACTAATAAACATCCTGGAGAATTAAAAGACATGGTGGCAAGCCCAGGAGGTACAACTATCACTGCTATCCACGAATTAGAATCAGCAAAACTAAGAGCAACACTAATGAGTGCTGTAGAAGCCGCAACTTTGAAATCTAAATCAATGAATGAAACCATTTAGGCTATTTATTATTCTTAATATTTGGCCCCATTTTGTTAATTGATAAGTCGAAAACATTAATTTCAGGTTTATATGTATCAAAAATCTCCATAACCTCTCTTTCATTTTCCTTCTTGCAAATAGCATAAACAGATCTTCCTAATTGATTCATACTTGCTCCTAAAATCTTTAAATTATTCAAACGTGTAATTAAATCTTCAATTTTATGCAATTCTAGGATTTTGAGCATTTGAGTTTCCTTCACAAATTCAGTCGAAGCAGTTATGAAAGCTTTTATATCTCGATTTTGCAATAATTTTGCTTGAGCTCTTCTCCCTGCTTTTTTAATTTTCGAATTTAAAACAGGATCTGTTAGAATTGATTTAGTATGGATCATCCCAAATGAACCACATATGATTTTTAAATTTTGAGAGAAATTAATACTTTCAGAAACACATGGATAACCAGGTTCTTTAAGGATACATAATCCGCCACGTAATTGTCCACAAACAGTCCCTAATCCTGTTTGATTCATAACTTCGGCAATATGTGCTATTCTTCCCCTCTCGATATTGGGAAAGCCTAAATTTAAAATGTTATTAAAACCATAAATCGTACCTAATGCTCCAGAACCACTTGCACCATAGCCACATCCAACAGGTAAAGGAAAATTATGATAAATTTCGATTTTTAAAGGTGAATTTAACAACTGTTTTAGATATTGATAGATGTAATAGGTGGTCTCTGCCTTTTGATCCACCTTTTCATCATTAATAAAAATACTTATCTTCTGATCACTAGATTTATCTAAATCTTCAACAACAATCCTTGTTCTTCCCACAGCACTTAAATTAAAGCCTGCACCTCTTGATCCAATTCTTTCTGGATCTTTTATTTTTTTACCATCAATTTCATCTACAATTTCAAAAAAACCAGAAATTCTGTGAGGTACATCAACTACTACTTCTCTTTTAAAGTGTGCCATATGTCGTAAGTAACTTAATTTATTAAATCATCTATATATTATTAAATAGAAAATTTGAATGAAAATGTTATGAAAGGAAATATTGTTATAAAGATTGGAGGGTCTTTACTCTTTACTAAAGATAATGAAATCAAGTCTAGTAAAATTGCTGAATTTTGTAATATTTTTAAAACTAGGAAAAATAATGGAAATATCATTATAGTTTGCGGAGGAGGATTACCTGCAAGAAGGTATATCAATTCAGTTAGATTTTTTAATGGATCTGAAGCTTTATGTGATACTTTTGGAATTGAAATCTCTAGAATTAATGCTAAATTATTAATTGCTTGCTTTCAAGATTATGCTTATCCTCAAGTTCCGAAAACCATTGAAGAACTTTCAGTGGCTTTACTCTTCAACAAAATAATTGTAATGGGTGGGTTACAACCTGGTCAATCAACAACTTCTGTAGCATTAGAAGTAGCAGAATTAATTCAAGCAGATAAATTTTTAGTCCTTACAGATGTAGAAGGTATATATGATAAAGACCCTAAAAAATTCAATGATGCACAATTGTT
The DNA here is from genome assembly GCA_019894975.1 of Promethearchaeota archaeon. GTDB lineage: Archaea > Asgardarchaeota > Lokiarchaeia > Sigyniarchaeales > SOKP01 > Loki-b32. Next base: position 17,450 of record JAGXNO010000035.1, read on the forward strand.
AAAAAAAATTAATTACGACCAACTGCAAGAAATAATATTAGATCTGGGAGAGGATGACCAAGCTGCTGCAGGAGAATATCGAATTTTCGACGCTGTATCCTTACAAATCTTAAAGCGTAGTGAAATTAATACTACGATTATGTCTGGAACAAACTTAAATAACTTCATTAAGTTTTGGGATGGAGAAAAAAGCACAACTGGTACAGAAATCTCAAAGGAATAGAGAAATAATAAATTATTTTAACTAATAAATTTTTATACTTATTAAATACAGAATAGGATAAATATTAGGAATTTAAAATGTCTCAATCTTCATGGAAAGACCAAATTAAAAAAAAATGGGGCCCTCACAGTCATTGTCCTGTATGTGGTAAGGCAATGCCAACAGATAAAAAATTCTGCAGCCAAAATTGTAAAGATAACATGATAGAACGTGAACGAAAATCGAAAAAAAAAGGGAGATTTCAATGTATATTTTTAGTTGTTATGATGGCTGTCATGATGATATTCCTGTTCATATTACCAATGTTCGGCTAGTAAAAAAGAATTTAACCATACCTCATCTCTAATTTTTAAGGTTAAATAGGTGCAGAGAGAGGGATTTCCAAAAAGTGCGAAAAGCAATTTCTAATACTGAAAGCGTTTTTTTTTGAACCCCCGTAGGCCTATGCCAATGGATCTTGAGTCCATCACCGATAATCGTTTGTACCATAACAAACTTTGACCGGGCTTGGTTATCTCTGCATTTTGAAATAATAATGTCATGAAAGTTATAAACATTACCTTTTTTCATTAGATCGCTATTATCAAGTGAAACTATTTTTCTTCTGTTATCTCTTTTAAAATTTCATTGATGAAATTAACTATAGGTTTGATTATTGTGCCTTCATCTTTCCTATTTTTTAAAAATAAGAGGAGCAAAACAGGTGAATTCAATACACTAGAAGCTTTTTCCGCTATTATTGTGCTTATTAATTTACTATTCATGCCAAATAAATTATAAGAAGCTGTTGGTGATTTAATTCCTTCTACTATTGAGGGTGTACCTAAAGTAACATTTCCTATTCCCAAATCTTCCTGATCAGAGATAAGTAACAAAAAACTATTATGCAACTTGAATAGGTTAATATGAATGACATAATCATCAATTGTAAAATTTCTATTAACTATTAACTTCATATCTAAATCATATCTTCTTTTAACTAGATATTGAATTACAAATTTGCTTCAAAATAGAATTCAATCTGAGGCAATAACCACATCAGAGAGCCTCTGCCTCCTAATATCAAAATCGTGATCCAGATGAATCGTTATACAATGTTGATCTTTATTCTCAAGATTCTTATGGACATAACTTACAGGAACAATCGGTATTTCAGATTCGATAACAACTTTTTTTGGAACCGGGATGGGAATAACAGCTTTGCATCTTTCACAATTAACTAAAACAACTTTCATATTGGGAGATTCCACTTTTTTAATCCTTTCTAGAACATCTGGAGCCAAATCTGGGGAATCTATTGTCAATTTTTCCTTTTTCTTTGGGGGTTCAGGAACAGAGGGGATATCAAGATCCTCGTTTTCTTTTGTCGAATAATCTTTTTCGTTAACAATCTCTTTTAGCTTTTCAATTTTTTTTTCTCTCTTATCATCTTTCACGTCATTTACCTCTTATCATTAAGGATCATGATATAGTCTTTTTTGTATGAAATATTTTAGGCTCTAAAACTTTCACCATTAGGAGAGAATTTTTGATTACCTAATAATATGTTATTTAGAATGATAAAAAAATTTTAACAAAAATTGTATGGTTTTTCAAAATTCTTTGAGGTTTTAAAAGAGAATAAAATTAGACACCAAAAATTTGTCTTAATTCACTGTATATTTTAGATAATTCAGAAATTATTTGAGCATTATTTTGTTGAAGATAATAGCTTACATACCCAGCTAAACCCTCACCATCTTTGATCCAAACTAAGAAGGCTTTAATCTCATCTTGTAGTTGCGGATCAATATTCGCACCTCCTGTTGAAGCTACGCCCCCTGCTGATGCCGTTCCACCCATCTGTCCTTCTTTCTGACCCATTTGGGCACTCGCATTCATATAAGGGCCTTGCGTATTCATAGTTCCAATAGCTCTTTGAACATCCATAACAGCTCCACGAGCATCCCCATCTGGTTGAAGATAGCAAATAAGTTTATGATCATCATCTTTTGCTGCGCATATACTTCCTTCACCTTTTAAAGATATAGCAACCATACGTTCAGCCCCCATCTGCAACATCGAATATTTTACTCCAGAAACCATTATGAATTGAGCATTTTGGCCTGCCCAACTTGATATTATTCTGCTAACGTCTCCACTAATGTCCCAATTATCTGTGGTATAAATTAGATCTTTACCTTTTATTACAGCAGCAGCTATAATGTTAGGATCTGATTGCATCAAATTATATACTGCGGTCTCAGGATCTACTGGCATCTTTTTTCATTTTTTTTTATTTTGTATTAGGCTTTTAAAAAATAGCGAAATTACATTTAATTATAAAATAATTATAAACTTATTTTTTAAAAATTTATCTATAACATTAACATAGCATTTTATTTCTTTTTCTTAATATTTATTTTGCCAAATTTTGGCTTATAATAAACATTATATTTATCAGAGTTTTCTTGATTATTTTCTCGATATTCTAATTCAATATCCAGATTGTTATTATTGAAATCTTCATGTAAAGCATCTTGATTCTTTAGATTATTAAGATGATCATTAAGATCTTTTGGGTTTTTAAATAATTTCCCACACATTGGACAACTTGGAGACTCTTTTTCTAAAAGACCTTTAGGGGTTTTAACAATAACAGGAAATTTTGTCTTCCTTTGTAAATTTGTGGTAAGGTGCCGACAATAATGCCTAATTAATTTTCCATAGGGAGGGTAATTGAAAAAAATTTTACTTCCATGCCTACACTCCCAATATAATACATCTGCACCACACTTTCGACATTTGGTTTGAAAAGATCGAAGATAACAATGTTTTCCGTGCGTCTTGTAAAAATGTCGCATTATATTAAGAGAAATAACAAACTTATTAAAACGTTACGATTTAAATCCAAAGCCAAAAAAAAAAGATGAGATAATTATTAATGGATAAATCCTCAAAACGCAAATATTTATATGTGCAAGATTAATTATGAGAATTAAAGAGTAGAATTTTTAAAGGGTTGAACTTGGTGGATCTCTCAATACCTCAAAAAAATTTAAATTCTTGCCCAGAATGTGGTAACAAAAATTTAATCTCTGATGACACACGTGGCGAAGTTGTTTGTAATGACTGCGGATTAGTTCTAGATCAGGGAATCATAGATTCAGGGCCCGAATGGAGAGCCTTCACTTCTGAAGAAGCTAATAGAAAAGTAAGAGTTGGAGCGCCTACAACTTTAACTATCCATGACAAAGGATTAAGTACTATGATCGGTTGGAAAAACAAGGACGCTTTTGGGAAAGCTATCAGCCCAAAGATGAAGGCAGAAGTCTACCGATTAAGGAAATGGCACGTCAGAACTAGAACCAACAAATCTATTGATAGAAACCTAGCATATGCTATGAATGAATTAGATCGATTTGCTTCCCAACTTAACCTTTCCAAAGATATAAAAGAATCAGCAGCTCATATTTACCGAAAAATGGCGAATAAAAATTTAATTAGAGGGCGATCTATTGAAGCTATGTTAATTGCTTCTATTTATCTATCTTGTAGATTGAATAATGTCCCTAAAACCTTAGATGACTTTATAGAATTCGCTTCTGTTGACAAAAAAAAGATTGCTAGGTGCTATAGATTAATCTTAAATGAACTCAAATTAAATATACATGTATCTTCTCCAATTAATTTTATCCCTCGATTTTGTGCCGATTTGAAATTATCTGGAAGAACTCAAAATAGAGCCGCATCAATTTTAGAGCTTGCAAGAATACGTCGTATTACCGCAGGAAAAGCACCAACAGGTTTAGCTGGTGCTGCATTGTATGTTGCTGCAATTCAAGAAGGAGAAAGACGAACCCAAAAAGAAATTTCGATTGCAGCAGGAGTTACTGAAGCAACTATACGAAATAGATACAAAGAATTAGTAAGTCATTTAAATTTCGATTTAAATGTGTAATTAGATAAATTTAACCATAAAGAATTTAAAAGCAAAGTGTTCTAAAGGACTTTAATTCTTTTTATAACATCTGGTCTTTTTTTGTATAAAATCCGAAATCCACAATGAGAACATTTAATTCCTGGAAGTGCGCTTAGTTCCTTTTTACTTACTTCTTTACCGCAACTCTTTCTAGCACACACATATTTCATATTATATTCAAATATTTTATGATTAAAATATTTTGTGCTTTAAAACCTGAATATTGAAAAAGCCTAATGAAAAAGAAATAGAATTTTAATATTTAAATCTATATATAAAGCGATTTTCTTTTATCCTCAGTATCAATAACTTGGAATGAATCAAGATCCTTTTCCAACTGATCTTTTTTACTTTGAAGACTTTTAGTTATATCTTCAATGTTTTCTAATGAATATTTCTTTTTAATTGGCAACGTAAATGATCTTTTTAACATTTCCAAAAGAGTGATTGATGCTCTTAAATCTGTGATATCTTCATTAACCATAGCCATATTATCTGTTTCGGCAAGAAAAACCAGCCCATCAATGTTAAATCGGGCTTTTGCAAGCGTTGGAATTAAACCATTTGCCCCTATTATAACTCCTTTCTGAATCTTTTGACAATCAGTTACCAGTAAGTAATTTTCTAATATTTTTCGATTGGTAGAACTGACGAAGATATTGGGAATTTTGGATTTAAGCATTCGACTATTTATGGGGTAAGCCCCTAACGCAACGATTAGTACGATTCCATATTGATGAATTATTTCTGTAAGGAAGTTTGAGATCCTATAGATTCCTTTGGGAGTCAAACTTTGAGCATCAGCAGTTATCAGGATTATATCTCTTAATTCATTTGGATCTTTCCAATATAAAACTTCAGCTTTAGGAGCAGATAAAATACTATCATCGACAATAGCTCCTGCGGGGTAGTCATCAAAGATAATATCCATTAAATTTTTAGCATCAAGTTGCCCTATTAATGAGTCTAAAGCAAATTTACCTACATCAGCTATTCCTGGCATTCCTAAAATACATAGTGGGTTTATAAATTTTTCTTTAGGAAGCTTCTCATGTTGAATAATTCTTATTCCTTCCATAAATTAAACCTTCTTTTCATAAAATATATCTAATAATAGGGTGAGTTTTATCAGTTTAAAATGGATATAATATCCTCGTGGGGTGAAGAATTAGTGTAAAAGTGATATTTTCATATTATCCAAAAGATATTTTTTAGGTGATACTTAAATTAAGTAGTATACCTATTAGTTTTTAACATAAAATAAGAGAATCAATGACAGATTTAGTATATAAGTGTAAATTGTGTGGTACTTGTTGCCATGAGGTCCCTGGAGATTATGTTAAAAGAATCCCCATTTACCCTGATGAAGCTGATAAAATGATTGAAATAGCAAAAGAGAGGGGTGTGGATTTCAAGATTATTGAAGACTTGGTTTTTCCCGATGTTATTAATGAAAATATTTTAGTCCTAACATATCGAATAAGATTAGATAATGAAACACAAGGATGTCCTTTCTATGACAAATCGGAAGGTTGTACAATCCAGGATGTGAAACCCTTAGCTTGTCAAGCATACCCTTTAGCGTTAAAACGTCAAGATGCTTTTAATTTCGAAATTTCTATTGATCCATTATGTAATTTTGTTATAGAGAATTATGATAAATTAGAAAATGTGGATATAGATAAATTAAGAGAAATTTTCAAGGAAGAATACCCAAAAGCAGAAACATTTTATCGAAAAAACAAGAAACTAATGTTTAAAATCAGAAAATTAGAGGTAACCAACCAAATAAAAATTCCTCATCAAATAAGCATAGAAGAATTTAATAAATACCTACAACAATGGGATCGTAAAGAAATTACTGTAAAGTAAGTTATTAATTCATTTTTAGAAAAAGTTTCTTTAGAACATCGAAAGATTATATGTTTAACTTCAATTCTTCAACCAGATCTTTGAATTTATTTTCTTTGAGTTTGACTTCTTCGAAAGTCTTAAATCCTTCACTTATTATCTGAGCTAATATATGCTTACAATAATTTCTTTTTTTATTTATAACTACATTTTTGTAGAAATCTTGACAAGAACAAAATAATTTTGGATATAATAAATGCTCTTGATTTGTACCCATAGCAGTCCATACGATTCTATTTGACGGTTCATAAATATATTTCGTGATTCCTCTCTTTAAAGTTTCTATAACATCTATAGATTTATCGGGAAATATACTTTCTAGGAATGATATAAATTCATCATCTAGCATTTTTTTGTGTTTAGCTTTTTCAAATAGCTTCAATAACAAATCTGACATTTTCTCAAATGAATTAAGGTAACCGTCTTTAAATATAATATCGTTCAAAAATTAAAAAATATTCATCAAAATATTGAATAATATTTTATATCTTCCAACACGATATTTTCCTGCCATTTCTGGTGCAGAATTCTATTTCCAAAGAATGGCAGAGATTTTAACTTCTACCTATAATTATAACATAAATATTTTAACCTCTAATGCTGTAGATTTTAAAGCTTTAAGGGATCCCTTAGGAAGAACAATTAAACCAGACAATCCCCTGTTTAAAAAGGTAAATTCAATGAAAATTCAAAGGTTTCCAATAAAATACCATATTTCAGAAAAAGATATACTTCCAAAACTAAAAGATATTAAATATTTTAATTCTCTAGAATTAAATGACGATTGTGTAAAGAAACTCATAAAAAATGGACCATTTTTAGAAGATTTAATAAATTTTCTTCTCGTAAAAAACAATAGAACATATGAATTAGTCCATACAACATTTTTCCCATATTTTAATTTAATTATCAGTTTACTAGTTGGAAAAATGATGAATATTCCTACTGTTTGTACTCCATTTTTCCACTTTTCTAACCCACGTTATTCAGATTCGATTTTAGTTGAAGTTTTAAAGAAATTCGATTTGTTAATTGCTTGTACGCATATTGAAAAGAGGATTTTAGTTGAAAAATTAAAAATTAAGGAAGAAAGAATTGCTGTAATTCCGATGGGCGTAGATTTTCAAAAATTCAGTAGTACGTATCAAACCAAATTAAAAACAAACTATTTTAAAGAAAAGTTTTTTCTTAAAAAGGAGAAGAAGTTTAAATTGGTACTCTATTGCGGAAGTAAGAATTATGAAAAAGGAGCCATATCGATTTTAAAATCAATACCTTTTATTCTTAGTAAAATGAAAAAAGTTTATTTTGTGTTTATTGGTCCTGCAACCAAAGCTTATAAACATGAACTATCTAAAATTCAAAAGCTCAAATATTCCAAGATAATTAATTTTACTCCAGATAATTTAACTGGCTATTACGATAAAAAAAAAATAAACGCTTTCAAAGAAGCTGACCTATATTTAATGCCTAGTAGAAGCGATGCTTTTGGTATAGCATTTTTAGAAGCTTGGGCGGCTGGAATTCCTGTCATAGGGGCAAGAACAGGGGCTACTCCCGAGGTTATAAGAGATAATACTGATGGTTTACTAGTCGAATTTGATGATCCCTTAGATATTGCCCAAAAAGTAATCAAACTGCTAAAAAATAATAAATTAAGAAAGAAGCTGGGATTAGCGGGACAAGTAAGAGTTTCTCAAAATTACACATGGGATATTGTTGCTAAAAAAACGCATCAAACATATCAAAGTTTGTTAAATACTTATAGTTGATGAATATATGAAGAAAATATCAGGAAATCCATACTTGTTAAGCAGTGATAATAAGATTTTGATTGATTCAATTCATTTAGATGAGCTAATGGAGGAGTATAAAACTCCTTTACTTGTATTTTTAGAAGAGAGGATTCGAGACAATATTAAATCCTTCTTAAATTTTTTCAATGAAGAATTTGAAAATTTTCACTGTTTCTATTCATTAAAAGCAAACTATCTTACTGAAATCTGTAAAATCGTTTGCTCTGAAGGAATTGGGATAAAAGCAGTAGGCTGGCCGGAACTTAAATTAGCACTAAAACTTGGATTTTCCCCTAATAAAATCATCGTTGGTGGACCGTATTTACCTGAAATGCTTATTGAATCATGTATTAAAAACAAAATAAAGGAAATCATCATTTATAGTTTAAGTGATATAAAAAAAATAAATAATATCGCCCAAAAATTTAATCATGTTCAAAACATTTGTATTAGGGTAATCTCTCAGAAATATCAGAGCAAATTAGGGATAAAGTTTGATGACAACCAGATAAAAAACCTAAAAGATGCATTGTCTATTTGTAAAAATATTAAAGTAACTTCAATACTATCCCATTTTGGTACACAAATGAATAATATTGGACAATTTGAACAAAATATTAAAACCATAATCTCTAATTTAAAACTTTTATTAGAAAACAAGATATTCATTGAGAACATTAATCTTGGGGGAGGATTTCCGGAAGCCACTGTTATGAAACGGGATCAATTAATAAAAATTGCGAGAATGATAAAGGATTGTTTCAAAAAATCTAGTTTAGTCCTCCCAAATATCAGTTTTGAACCAGGAAGATATTTTGTAGGAGATGCTGGTTTATTTTTATCAAAAATAATAAGAGTAAGTGAAGATAGGTGGATTTTTATAGATATCGGAAATCATATATGTCCCAAGTTCGCGAAGTGTTCTTTAAGATTTTATAATGCCTCCCTAATCGATGAGCCTCACAAATATAAAACATCCATTGCAGGGATCGTTCCCACTGATCAAGATGTTTTAGCTAAAAATTACTTTTTTACACAGAAATTAAGAGAAGAGGATAATGTGATAATAACAAACACAGGAGCTTATTGCTTAACCTTTTCAAACCGTTTCCCTTATGTTCTACCCACTATAATTCTTGTCAAAGGTGAGACAGTTAAAACAATATTTGATCCTAAATTTGATAAAGATTTCTCTCTAAGTTAGTCTGTGCTTAGATAATAAATTTGTAATACCCTAATAATACATTAATTCTAATTTTTTTAGTATATTTTTTTTGTAGCAACAATAGGTTATTTGAATAATTATGGAATCATTTATCCAAAATGCAAGTAAAAGAGAAATAATCAGACCACAGGTAGAAAACTTTGGTTATGCCAACATAAAAATTATCGGTTGTGGTGGTGCGGGGAATAATACTGTTGATAGGTTAATGAAGATTGGAATAAGGGGTGCCAAATGTGTAGCCATTAACACAGATTGTCAACATTTAGATAGTGTTGAATCTCACGTAAAAATATTAATTGGTAAAAACTTAACAAAAGGTTTAGGTGCAGGAGGAAATCCAGAGATCGGGAGAGCTGCTGCTGAGGAATCAAGGGAGGATTTAACGAGGATTTTAAGAGAATCTAATTTAGTTTTTATCACTTGCGGTGAGGGTGGAGGAACAGGAACAGGAAGTGCTCCTATAGTGGCCGAAATTGCAAAACTAGAAGGTGCAATAGTAGTTGGTGTGGTGACTCTACCATTTGAAACCGAAATTGGACGTATTGATAAAGCTAAAATGGGGCTAAATCAATTAAAACGGTATGCTGATACCCTAGTAGTAATTGATAATAATCGACTATTAGCAATAGCCCCTAATTTACCAATTATTGAAGCTTTTAGTGTTGCAGACGAGGTTTTAGCAACGATGGTTAAAGGAATTACTGAAACGATTTCCTTACCTTCTCTAATCAATTTAGATTTTGCTGATGTAAGAACTATTTTGAGTACAGGTGGGGTTGCAATTGTAGGTGTAGGAGAATCTAACAAGAAAGATGGTCGAGTTGAAGACGCTATTAATGATGCTTTAAACACACCCTTATTAGACGTAAGTATTGAAGGCGCTAAAGGAGCATTAATACATATTTGTGGAGGAAATGATATGACTCTTTCAGAAGCAAATTCAGTGGCTAAAACGATCTCTGAAAAAATGGATATGAATGATTCAATGGTAATTTGGGGTGCCAGGGTTTCAGATGAATTTGATGGTTTTATAAGAGTCATGTTGCTGATAACCGGAATTAAATCTCCTCAAATTTTTGGTAGTGGGTATTCAATGAATAGATCACTTTATCCTTCAAAAACAAAATCTTCAAAGCTAAGTCTCTCAGATGACATTTTCAATATTGGTGAAATTGCATTTGACTAGTCCTTTTTATATTTCTTTTTAAATTTTAATGCATGATTAACAAGTTTTCAGAAGAAATACAAAAAGAAATTGAAGGAATTTTAAATAAAATTCAGGTATGGAATGCCCTATTTAATATAAAACTTGAGTTTTATTATGATGGATGGGCGGTTTTTTTAAAAGAAAAGAATCTTTATCCTCGTTGCATTGTTATTTTTAAATCCAATGAAAGTGAGCAATATTCCATCAAGAGTTATAATGTATATCTTCAAAATTATAAGAAAGAAAAATATCAAGAGATTTATTCGATTGAAAATATAAACAATCAAGACGATGTGTTAAAGGAGTTAAGGGATATAATCTATGGGAAAGATTTAGGCAATCAAGCTTTAAAAATATATAATGATGCATTTACGGAATAATTTTTAGAACTCTGGCTTATACATTTGCCTAAATTCCTCTTTCTTTTTATCATTGTATTTATTCTCAAGGAATTTTAAAACCATATGATGAGGTAGACCTTTAATTATCATATTTACTGCTTTTCTAGCAATTTGCAGGTTTTCATAAATAGCTATTACTGACACGGTTTTTCCATAAACAGAGAGATAGCACTCTGTGAATCTTTCAAGAGCTTTTCTCATTTCACCATTCCTCCCTATAATCCGACCTTTAATCCTCTTTATATGTTTCTCTGATTTTCCTAAAATTGATAAGAGATTAAACACTTCGATGTCATAATCTTCTTCGATTAATTTCATAGCTTTAACCGGGTTAAACCCTCTATTAATTGCATTTACTATTTTCTGAGTAGTATAAACATTAAGTGGTTTATAATTGGAACTATCTAAATTTGGTAAAACTTCACAATCTCCTGTCTTACTATCTAGATTAATTTTTACACCCAACCTCTCTTCAATCTCTTTTTTGATTCTCCCTTCAGTTCCTATCAGAACACCTATTCGATTTTTCCCTATTTTCATATTATCCACATAAAATTGTAATATTTTTACAAAGATTTTAGATTTTTAAACCTCTCTATTGATAACATCATAATAAAAATCTGTTGGATCTGGGGTTTCTAATCCCAATTTTTCAAAATACTGGAAAATATTTTTAATGTCTCTTGCTAAATAAACTTCTGCTTTAGGATGCTGGATAGCTACAGCTTGAGATATATCAATAACTACAGGGCTTTGGTTATGATATAAAATATTGAATTCACTAAGATCCCCATGGACTAGTTTAGCCTTTTGATATAATAACTTTATGAAGGTTAAGATTTCATTAAATAAATTCACTGGATCCTTAGGACTTTTAATAGTTTTTAAAACTGGTGCTGGTATTGATTCAAAACCTATATATTCCATTATTAGAATATTATTTTTAATGAATAAGGGTTCAGGAACCCTTAAACCTACCTTATACGCTCTTTTAAGATTTTTATATTCTTTACTTGCCCAAAGGAAAATGACTTTTGAGATATTATTAGGGATTTTCTTAAATCTTGGATCTCCGATGATATATTTCCTCATCCATCTTGAAGTGTTGCTATCGATCTTATAAATTTTAATTGCAACCTCCTTTTCCTCTAAGTCATAGGCTAGATAAACATTTGCTTCTTTACCTGCTGATATAACACCCTCAATTCTTTTTAATGGGCCGTTAACTAATATTTTGTTTAAATGGAAAATTGTACGTTCATCAAATACAGACTCAATAACAGCTCTCTTTTTCGATTGATCAATATTTTTAATTCTCTTATAGTCTATGTTGGTTTTTTCTAATTCGTCAAGATCGGAATTAAACTTTTTTTCTGCTCTATCCTCCAAAAGCTCTTCCTCATCAAAAATATCTTCGGGTTCGTCCAAATAATATTCCTCTTTATAGTTTTTTCACAAAATTTTCAGTAAAAATATAAGAATAATTTTTTTCCAATTTATTATTATTTTTATCCTTAAGTATGATTTTATTTCTTGTAATATTTTCTACTATATATTCTTGAGCGTCTATAATAATTATATCATTATTAGCTACAGGTAAAAACTTTATCGAAGCCTTTAGTCTGTAGAGATTTTTACCTTTCTGATTATCTCTCCCCACTAATTTTTTTGTTCTTTTTAGTAAAAAATGATACTTAACTCTTAGAAATTTTATAATATAATTCATTAACTCGTTTGTACTAAGATATAAATCCAACCCATATTTTTGCTCTTCGATTTTTGAGATATAATGTCGATGATCTTTATTAAACAGTGCTTTAGTATAATTATCTATCTCAACCAAAATTTCTTCTATAAACTCAAATTGATTTTCGTTTTTGACTCGTAGTTGAAGGATTGATATAAAATAAGTACCACCTCTTAAATTAGAGCAGTTCTTACATAACAAGTGATTTAAATTCAATTTTGTCGTTTGTTGATAAGAAATATTTTTGGAACTCTTCAACCTTCCAATAACAAGCACTTCAACAGATTTTATTAAATCAGTTGAGGAATATTCAACCGTTTCATTATTAATTTCAAATGTTATTTCAAGTTGCTCATTTTTAAGCTGTGATTTTACTACAAACTTTTGAATGATTTCATGAAGAATAGAATACATATCATCTGAAGTAGGAGTAATCCATGCATCTTTTTTAGAATAATTACCACAATCAATACAAACGTTTACCGAGGATGATGCAGGCAATTCAAATAATGGATTTTCTTCTAAATAGCACTTTAGGCACATTCCAAAGTGGGGAGAATCTTCATCTAGATCTATTCCACATATCGCACAGAACCGATTGGGCATTAAACCATCATCTTTAAAGCCATTGGTACTCCATTTATAAATCTAATTCCTTCTTTTGGCAGTAATTGGCAATTAATAGCTTGCTCAATTATTTTTTCTCCCACGATGTTGAAAAAAGTAGCGTGTTTTAAAATTTCTATTGCTTTTTCTAGTTTAACTAATCCCCCCCCGTAAAATTCGCTTGATATCTCAATTTTTAGGTTACCCTCTCTGAAGACCTGGTTAAGAAGTTCTTCATCACAACATGCAATAGTTTCACAATCATCTCGAATGTGAATTTTTAAATATACTTTCATGGAATCCTAGGTTATTTTATTCTTATTTTTCTTTAATTTCTTCCCTGGCTCCGCAGGCAGTGCATTTTAAATAAAGTTTTTTACCTTCTCTCTGAATTGAAGTATCTGGTTTATTACAAATATCACATAATACATATGTTTTTGTATAATTTTCGATCAATCTATTTAGAACTTGCTCTTTATATTGACCCTTCATAAATAATTGCTGACCTCTAACTTCTCCCATCGTTCCCGCACTTTTTAGAAAGACACCCAAAAAATGTCTTCTATCTCTATTAAGAATACTTATAATTTTGTTAAAATTTGTAATAAATGTGTTTCTACTCTCTATTCTAAGCTCTACTTTAGGAGTCTCGAATCTTGAGGACTTTTTTACATTTTCCGGTATTTTTTCATAAGCTTTATTTAGCAAATCCTCGTAATTATCTAAATCCATAATAATTTCATCTATTTCTTTATTTTATAATTATTTAATAAACCATTAGAAAAATATTTTATCATTATATAAAATTAAGTTTAAAATTTTAATATAATTCAATAGGATTCAAAGATATCTTTGTCTGATTCATAGATCTTTGACTCTAAAATTAGGTCATTAATATAAGATCTTAACTCAATATCTGGTAATTTTATTTCTTTCTTCAAGTTTCCGAAAATAATACCTTTTCCTCTCTCAGAATGTGATTTTATAATTGAATATACTTTCTCTTTCAGATCCTCTCCGTCACCGTAATTGAATTCATCTTCGCGTAAATCATTAACGTTGGAAAGAACTGGGACTTTATGAACATCCCCCGATTTAATTCTTTTTATTACTTCAGCATTTCTTAGCAAAATAAAATTGGGTTCTTCTATTTTCCTAATAATTTCTATCCATAAGGAAATATATCCTCCCCTTTTACTGACACGACCAACAACATCAACATTATCACCTACATTAAAATCAGCATATCTTTCAGGATCAACATCATCCTTAATTGCTCTAATCAATCCTGTACTATCATCTAAACTAAATAAGAGTCTTACATTTACTTTTGAATCATCATCTAATCCGGCATCAAAATCATCAGATTCTATTAGTTTTTCATTTTTTTCGATTATTGTTGCAACGAATCTGATTCTTTTAACTTCTCCAAAGATGGTTTGAAACAAATTCTCATTTTCATCATAATTACCTTCTTCAATATGTTTTATCCAACAGTGTATTGCTGGATTTCGTCTATAACCCGTTCTTTCACTCATTTTCATCAATTTAATTATAAATTCTATTTAATTTAGACATAATTATTAAAGGAATAACATTGTTAAATTTAACTGAACTAATCTAGGATTACTTCATGACGAGAAGGGTTGAACATTTATTATTTTTCAGATTCTAAGCATAATATTGGTACATCTAGTAATAAAAAAAGAGAATAATAGCGGGGGTTCGATTTGAACGAACGAATCTGCCATCCGGACGGAATTGTACGAATGATCTCAGGGTTTCTCTATGGAGTGGTGATACCATCTATGAGCCCTGCGGCATAAACCAGGCTAGCCCACCCCGCTTTGGTTATTACTTCGAGATTATTTTATACTGATATCTAGTTATAATATATATTACAATAAAAACCCCATAATTAAATGTTTTACTTTTTATTAAACCGAAATATGCTTTTAAACGTAAACAATTCAGTACAATTCAAAAAGTTTAGAAAGATCAGAATTGAGTATATGATGATAGGATATTAAATTTTAAACAAGAATTCTTATAGAAAATCAGTTTTGTAAGGCAAAAACTTTAACTTCATGATTAAATTATACAATAAAACATAACCAAAGATAACTTAAGCTTAATGACCCTATTGAATGCACCAATTATTGATTTTTTTCTTAACCCTTGGTTTATTCTGTCTTTGATCTTTTGGCTAATAGTTTTAGCATTAGTTTATTTATTAAGAAAAAGGGAAGGTGCTGCATACCTTTTTTTCCCCTTATTAGTAATGTTTAGAACAAAAAGATTGAATAAATTTATAAAAAAGTTATCAAGGAAAGCACCAAAGTTTTGGAGGATTTTCTGGACAATAGGAATCTTTATTTCATTTGGATTTATTATATATGCATTTTATTTCTTTTTTACCAACTTGATGAGTCTTATTCTCACCCCTAGCCTAAAAAATGCGATTCTTCCTCTCATTCCAGGAGTCACTGTAGATCTACCCTTATTATTTTACCTAGCCCTTCCTCTCTTGTTTATAGTTACTACACATGAATTTGCACATGGAATTGCGGCAAGTTCAGATGGATTAGATATTAAATCTACAGGAGTTCTGGCAGCGGGGCTTTTCTTCATTATAGCTCCCGGTGCTTTTGTTGAAATTGATGAGAGAAAAGCAAATTCAAACAAGGTTAGCAGATATACCCGGTTAAGAATAGCAGCTGCAGGAACATATGTTAATGGTATTACAGCCGGGATTGCCTTTATCTTAATCTTAAGTTTTCCTCTAATGACATCACCTTATTATCGCCAAGTACCACGAGTGGGTTTGGTATTAACAGAAGAGCAAGGTGGATTTAATTATGGGGATCTTTCAAACGGAGATGCAATAATCGCAATAAAAAAGAAGGGAACTCCTGATTCTGAATATGTATACTTGGATGAGTTTAAAAGAATCTCATTGAGCAGTATTTTAAATAATAACACATCACTAGTTTGTTCTGTAGGTGATAATTTAACTCTTAAAATATATGAACCCTCTTCAGATAAGTTTTTGGCTAAAAATGTTACTTTAGGACCTCGTTATAATATAGGTATTAATTATCAATATTTATCGAATGGTAGTGGATTGGAAATAACAAAGATATTTTCTCTCGTTGAAGGTGGGAATAACTTCGATAAAAATTTAACAGTAGGGTTAATTATAGATCAAATTAACGGAATTCCAATTAATTTTTCAAATGGGGATACATTAGAAAAAGCCCTAACAACTTTTAATTTAAAAACTATTAATTTCAGTAGACAATCAACCAATTGGACTTTAGATGTAGAAACTATAGGAGTTTATGTGGGAATTCTCAGCAACTCCTATTTTATGTATAAAAATGATATTGGTAAGTTCTTCACCAGTTTTTGGCCAGATTTTATAATAAGGGAACTTTCATGGCTTTTTATAATAGCATTCAGTATTACCTTGTTTAATATGTTACCTTTGCCTATATTTGATGGAGATAGGCTTGTAAAGGAACTAATTAACTGGGGTATTGGTGAAAATTACAAATCCTTAAAGAAAAAGAAGGACAAGTTTTATTTTAAGAAAAAAGAAGAATTCTACGAACTATCAGAATATAGAGTTGAAAAGGTAAACTCTATAAAAATTATAATGAAAGAAAGCTCAAGAATGTATGATCCCAGTACAATTGAACTTTCAGAAGATAAATATGAACTCATCGATAAAATTGGGGATGGTTTTAAGGATTCTGTAGTATTGACTCTCCCTGAAGAAACGAATTTAACAGAAGATGCAGTAATTGAAATTTCGTATGATCACTACTATGATGAGAAGAGTAAGGTCAAAAAAACTATTCTAAACTCACTAAGAATGATAACTTTGATTATTATCGTAGGTAATTTTGCTTTATCTTTTATTAAGTTTGGTGGATTACTCTTTTGGATTTAATCCTAATATTTTTCCCTCAAATGGTTTGAATGACTGAGTACAATATTTTCTTAAAGACAGGTAAATGTTCTTATTGTAACAACTCAGTGGTAATACAAAGAAAATATTCGGGTGAAAGTCTCTGCCCCGCGTGTTTCGAGAAAAACATAGAAAAAAACATTTATAAAACCATTTCTAAATATAAGATGCTGAAACCCTATGATAAGATTATAGTTGGACTCTCTGGGGGTAAAGATTCTTTTACTCTTTTATATAACCTCTCTATTATTCAAAAGAAGGCTTATCGCCCTAAAGAAATAATTGCATTAACTATAGATGAAGGTATAAAAGATTATAGAGACAAAAGCGTAAAAAATGCTATTGATTTTTGTAAGGAGCTAAATATTGAACATCATATCATCTCTTTTAAGGAGAAAGTTGGTTTTACTTTAGATGAAATCATCAACATTAAAAGAAAGCTTCCTGATTATAAATATGCTTGTAATTATTGCGCTGTTATAAGGAGAAGATTATTAAATGATAAAGCAAAAGAATTAGGAGGAACTATCTTAGCCATGGGGCACAATCTAACTGATATTGCGGAAACCTTTCTTATGAACATTCTCTATAAACGATTTCACCTAATAGCCAATCAATATTTGTTTAAGGAACAAGATTCAAGAACGAGTCAATTTTACATAAAAAAAATTACCCCCTTAATGAGGATCCCAGAGGAAGAGATCTTTCTTTATGCAAATATAAAAAAGTTCCAGTATTATCCTTCGCACTGTCCTTATAGAGAAAAAGATCCTATAATAAGAAAAAAAGTATTAGACTTCATTCAGGAATGTAAAAAAACCAGTTCAGAAATTGAATTCAATCTACTAAGTGGATTTTTGGAATTATCATCCATTCTATATGATCACTATGAAAAAAAAGATTATTACACATGCCAATCTTGTGGTTATCCCAGTACAAATAAAGTTTATTGCTCTTACTGCATTTATTTACAAGAATTTAATCTTTAAGACCTATCAATCAAAAAGTGCCCCATTTCTTTTAATTTGTCGTACTCTCTTATTTCTTCCTTGAATAAAGGCACTTCAATTAAATTCTTATGTAAATTCTCCCCAAATACTTCTTTTATTTTTACTAAATTTTTACCTTGCATTTTTCTTCTTGCTTTACAAAATTCACATAGTTCAGTTGTATCTTGGTATATTTGATTCACAACGATGTTGGATACAGGAATATTATTTTTAACTAATTCATTTAGTAGTCTTCCCGTTTCCGAAATAGCCATTTCTTCAGGGATCATAACAATTATAAAAGAGTTCTTTATAGGATTTGTAAGATCATCTCTGGCATTTATAATCGAATCATTTAATCGTTCTAATACTTCTAATGAATTATCTTCCTTTTTTTCTTCACGACTAAACATCCGTTTCACAGCTCCAAACATATTACCTATTTTTGCTCTCATTTTTATAAGCTTACCAATCCATCCTGATAATGTTTCTGGTAAACTTAAAAATCTCAGTGTATGCCCTGTGGGTGCAGTGTCAAATACAATTAGATCATAATCATGATCTGTCTCAACAAACTCTAAAATCTTTCCAAAAGCTAAGGCTTCATCTATTCCTGGAGGAGTCATGGAAGTTAATTCTTCCATATCTCCAAACAGTGGTAAATTTTCCATCAATCCAGACATTCCCATTTCTTCCATTGGATTTATATTTGTTAATCCCTGAAAATCTGCCATATTTACCTTAGGGTTAATCTCTAAAGCAGTAAGATTATCTATCCCTGCAATGGGTGTAGGTACTCCCGGTGCTAACTCGATCCCAAGACTGTCACCTAATGAGTGAGCAGGATCTGTACTTATGATCAATGTGTTCCGACCATGTTCTGCTGCCCAAATTGCCGAACTTGCCGCACAACTTGTTTTTCCAACTCCTCCCTTTCCTCCAAACATAACCATTTTTAAATTTAATAAAAGATCCTTTATTTCCATTTTTTTAGATTACTCCTTTTAGTTTTATAAAAAATCAAAATCATGTGAATCTCGTCATTCAGATGTCTAATAGTCAATTTTATAACGAAGAATAGCTGCAATTCCACCAAAAGTACTATATAAACTCTCACCCTCTTCTGTTTCGGCGGATAGAATCTCCACATCTGAACCAATTGATTCAGCTACTTCTCCAAGAACCTCAATTAAGGATTTAATTTGAATTATTTTAAATGAATTTGAGCTGCATTTGGGGCAACTACTATCTTCAACATCATCTCTAAATTTTTCTAATGATCTTTCATCTAACACTTTATTTTCAGTGTGATCACAATTGGAACATCCTAAGTTAATTTTTTTTTTGTTTAGCTTTTCAGAAAGTAAAAGAATATCAACAGCACCAAAATTCAAGCCTCTTTCTATTTCTTCTAACCCATAAATAGCCAATCCTGTATCATTTGAAATTTCTTTCATGAATCGTTGCATCACTTCTTTTTCACGAATGTATTTGATATTTTCCATTTGTTCTTTAACCTTTTCAATTAAAGCTCGAATTCCTTCAGAACCTCCATACCCAATATCTACAACGTCTATAATTTTATCTCGTAATCTGTAATCTAAACTATCATCTTTTACAAATTTTTCTTTTGAAGGACCCGGACCTCCAACAAAAATTCCCTGTAAATCTTCAATTTTTAAAAAAACATCATTTATTGTATCAGTAATTCTCCGATAGAAAGCCATTTCTGCTTCTTCATTTAACCTTTCAAATCTTTTCTGTGATTGACCGCCTTGTGAGTGTTTACCACGAATTCCTGAAGTAAATTCCTTTACAATTTCGATACTATTTCCTTTAATATACCCTACTGCTGCTTCTTTTCTCCCAACTACTAACAAACCATAAGCTTCTGTAGGAGTAAGCATATCTACCAAGGGTTCTAGTAAAAACTCACTTGCACAATGATACCTAAATGTTTTAACTCTATCAGGAGGTTCTACTATTGTTAATTCATTTCTTTCTGTACCAGGAGTGTTACTTTGAGGAATTGCCCCTGAAAATATAATAAAACCATTTTCAGGTACTTCCTTTATATTTTTTAATTGTCCTAAGATACTACTAATACTATCTAATACATTCTTTCTGGTTAGCTTTGATTTAATATTTTGACTTTCACTAATTTCGTTCTTTAAATAATTTGTTACATCTGAAATCTTTTTGTCAGAAGGAATATACAGTGAAATTAATTCTGTATGAAATCCTTTTTTTTTTCCTAGATTATCTACGATCTGTTTCGTCTTATAGATCGCTAAATCATTAGCTTTCTTATTCATCACAATATTCATATCCATCTACAATGATTAAAAAGTTAACAAAAAATTAATATTTTTTCTTTATACCAATCTATATAAAGAACATTTTTTAATAGAGGTGAATATAACATGCCTTTGAATGAAAATCAAGACAGTGACGTTCCTAAATCACACCCACGATACCTAAGTTTAAAATATAGGCATACCATTATTGAAGGTATGAGAAACTTAATAGTAGCAGAAGCAGGATTAATTGCTCACGGAAGAGGTGAATGTTTCGATTATATTTTAGGGGAACAAACATCTCAATCCGCGAAAAATGCAGTAAAAGCAGCTGTAGCTGCATTAATAATTGCTGATAAACCAGTTATTAGTGTTAATGGAAACGTTGCAGCACTAGTACCTGAAGAACTCGTAAATTTATCAAAATTATTGGATATTCCCCTTGAAATTAATTTATTTTACCGGAAAGAGGGACGAATTGAGGCAATCGAGAATGTTCTAAAGAACGCAGGGGCTACGGATATCAAAGGCGTAAATGAAGAAACAATGATTGAGCTTGAAGGACTTGAAAGTAATAGGAGAAAAGTAGATTTCATTGGAAAAGCCGACGTTGTCATGGTTCCTTTAGAAGATGGAGATCGTACAGAGGCACTGAAAAAATTAAATAAGAAAGTAATCGCTGTAGATTTAAATCCTTTAAGTAGAACCGCTCTATGGGCAGATATAACCATAGTTGATAATATAATTAGGGTAGTACCACTAATGATAGAAATAGCAAAGGAACTAAAAAAATTAAAAAAAAAATCATTGGAGAAGATTCTGGACGACTTTGATAACAAAAAGAATATTTTGGATTCATTGGATCTTATAATTAAATATATCCAACAACAAAAAGTAGATGCATTTAAAATCCTTAAGTAATGAAATTATAAAATCGTCTGATACATAAAAACTTAAAAGTTTCAAATATTATAAGTTATATATTAATATTGCTGTTCTTTTGATACTAATCTTTTGAGCAAGCTATACAATGACAACTAATAAAGATATAAAGACAGATCCTTTTAGTGACACATCCAATCAAAGAATCATTATAAAGAGATGTAACCTTGATGATTTAGATGGTGTAATAAAAGTAAATGAAGAAGAGCTTCCAGAAGATTATCCATACTTCTTTTATAAAAGCATCCTTGACAATTATCCTGAATCTTTTCTATTAGCTCAAAATGACCAAGGAAAAATTGTTGGTTATATTATGTGGAGAGTAGAAAAGAGCCCTTCTTTAGATAGCTTGCGATATATTAATAATGGTCACCTCGTATCCATTGCAGTCTCTCAAGATTATCGAAAGAGAGGAATAGCAAAAAGTCTATTAACTCATAGTATGCAAGCAACAAAGAAATATAAAATTCATGAGTATGTGTTAGAAGTAAGAGTGTCAAACTATAATGCAATTAAATTATATGAACGCTTTAAGTTTCAAATCGTAAACATCAAAAAGAATTATTATCGAGATGGGGAAAATGCGTATTATATGACTCTTAAAACAAAGAAAAGATTAGATTGATGAAGATTCTAACCCTTTAATTAAGTGAGTCAATAATTCATTTATCGGAACATCAATACCTAAATCTTTAGCATACTTTAACACTCTACCGTTAATGAAATCAATCTCAGTTGTCATTCCATTTAAAATATCCTGTAACATTGAATTCTTATTATTCGATGTTCTTCTCGCAACGTTATAAGTTTCAACAGTAAAATCCTTATCTGAAAGTTGGATTTTTTTCCGTTTTGCAACTTGAACTGCTTCTTTCACGGCTTCACTCATCAAATGTTTTAATCCTTCAGATTCTAATAATTGACCATTTTTCAAATTTGTTAATGCCCCAAAAGCATTAATTCCTACATTTACGAAGACTTTCTCCCAAGATTCTTTATTTATATCATTTACGATTTGATTCTCTAAACCTGCTAACTCGAGTAACTCCTTTAATTTTGCTAAATCAAATTTTGCCTTTTCTAATTCAGAGGGGTTATTACGGATAAGTTCTAGGTATGGGAAACCAATTTTTGTAAATCCCTCTCCTGTATGTATTAATTTACCTGGTGATTCTAAAAACGCTCCATTTGAAGTTACAATTCTTATTAATATTGATTTCAATACATATTGACTAATAATTTCTTCATTTCCAATCCCATTCTGTAAAATAACAAACCAGTTGCTCACATCAATAAGTTTTTTGTACTGGAGCACAGCCTTTTCTATGTCATATGTCTTTGTAGTTAGAAAAATGTAATCAAATCTAAAATCCTCTTCATTTTTAGCTCTACCTTCTACATCTTTCTCGTCTGTATACACTTCAATGCTTTTTATTTCTTTTACATCATTATTTTTATAAATCTTTAATCCGTCTCTTCTAATCGCTTCCGCGTGATCTTTCATACAAAAAAATATTACTTCTAACTCATAAAGTTCAGATTTAATGTTAGCTAAATATCCACCAAATAAACTCCCAATAGATCCAGCGCCTATAAATCCAATTCTTATTCTTTTTTTATTCAACTTCCTTCAAATAAACCCGATGATTATATCAAAGATCACAATATTATTTTAAAAATTTATCCAAATCTGTTTGACCTTTGGAATATTCTCCTGTTTTCTTTTTAATGTCTAAAAGATTTACCCTATTAGGGGGATTCCTTGGTTGAAGTCCCAATTCTTTCATCAACATTAATGAGTTTTTCGCAGCATACCCCGAGAAATGATTATTAAAATAGATACCAATTTTTTCCACTTTTGGAATTATTTCCCGTATGGATTGAGCCCCTTTCTTTATTTCTTCTTCCTTGAAATCGTAATCAAACCAAATTTTTTCTCCAAAACCATGAAACCTAATATATACCAATTCAGGATTAGTTACATCCATTCTAGGTGGTAATAATGGCTCAATAACAGCGCAATAACTAATAGATTTATCTTTCAAGAATTTAAATGTCTCATCATTCATCCAGGACTTATGTCTAAATTCAATCGCTAGATTATAATCCTCCATTTCAAGATCTCTAGGCCAACAATCTATAAATTCTTTCAAGTTCCCAAAATGTTTATCTTTTCTAAATGTTGGTGGTAGTTGAATCAAAAATGACAACAATTTCTTAGCTCCAACTAATGGTTCCATTGAATCTAAAAAATAATTTAAATCTCTTAAGCATTCATCAATATCTAATTTATGCTCGTGGGTTATTGTTTGAGGTATTTTTGCTGAAAACATAAAATTAGGTGGGGTTTTATTTACCCAATTCTGAACAACTCCCCTTGAAGGAGTATTGTAAAAAGTAGTATTGATCTCATTTGTAAAATAAATTTCGGCATAAAATGGGAGAAAATCCTCTTTTCTTAAACTTTTAGGATAGAAGGGACCTACCCATTCATCGTAACCCCATCCGGATGTGCCAATCAAAATCCTAGCTGTCATTTTACGCACTCAATAGAGAATTTTAATACAGTATCTGCTAAATCGACGTTTCTTAATGCTAGTAAATAACTTTATTCCTATTTAAACTTTAAAATGCACCTAGTTTTCTGATTTTAGCTATGTATATTCTAAATCTGATTGCTATTAACTCATTAATTAATAATTTGTATAATCCCGAATTAACTTTTTAAAGTTTATGAATTTTGACCATAAAATTTTTAACGAACCATTTACTCTAATATTTCGTCGTTGATATTAATAATGTACTTTGAAAACATTATTCTGTCCATCGACAAGTTATTGGTTACAAAAATATCTCATCATAATTGATGACATAGAGCCAATAGCTGGCTTAGGCCCCACCTAAGTACACCAAAAATGACCTCGGTCAATAATTTGGTGCCACAGGAAGTGGGTGCTTAAACTGACCTCTACATCGGTTGGTTTAAGAAAACCGAAGCCAAGCATGAAAAATCGTGCTCATAGGAACATACTCCCTATATTATTAAAGTCTACTTATTAATCGTCTCAATTTATATGAACAAATTTTTATGAACAAATTTTTTACCAATTCAGAATACGCAAACCCTTAGGCAAGTAATCTGAATCTTTCCTCAATTAGACGCCAATACGCCTCCGCTATTTGGTGAATATCTTGGCTTGGGCACCGATGAAGAGCGTGACAAGCTGCGATAAGCTCGGGCTAGTCGCATGAAGACGTTGACCCCGAGATTCTCGAATAGGACATCCGCTTGCGGCCAAATAATCCGCAAGATTCCCTTGTGGGAAAGGGAACCCTGAGAAGTAAAACATTTTAGTATCAGGAGGAAAAGAAAACAATAGTGATTCCGTGAGTAACGGCGAGCGAAAGCGGAACAGATCAAACCGAATCCCTAGGGAAACCTAGTGGAGATGTGGTGTATGGACCTCGTACGACTTCCCTAGAGAAGATGAATACTCCTGGAAAGTTGAGCCATAGAGCGTGATAGCCGCGTAATTGTAACCTAGAAAGTTGCTGCGAGAGTTCCTGAGTAGTGCGGGATGGTTTTCTCGTACGAATGTGCCAGATACACGCTGGCAAATCTAAATATGTCCCAAGACCGATAGCGTAGTAGTAGCGTGAGCGAAAGATGAAAAGTAACCCGGAAGGGCCGTGAAAAGTGCTTGAAACCAAATAGCTTAGTAAGGATGCAGCCTGAAAGGATAGATTCTGCGCGAATGAGTTCTGGTGACAGAACATCAGAGCACAGAGGACTAGGGTTGCATCATCAGTCTGGAAT
>JAGXNO010000036.1 GCA_019894975.1 Promethearchaeota archaeon
GATTAATGGAGTCTTTGCTTAGCTAGGGGATTTTTCTAAAATAACAGTAAAAAAATAATAAGAATTAGGGGTTAGTTAATCTCCTTCTTCACATATCACTTCATCTACCGAATGTAGAGCACAATTAATTCCCGCTAGATGGTCAACAATTTTTTCAAGTGATAGGTCAATTCCTTCGATATGAATATGTAAAGAAGCTGTTTTTTGATCTAATTCGTCTACCTTTACTCGTACTCTTTTTACTCCTTCAATTTGCATTAATTGTTGAGCCACAAAATAGCTATCCGGTTGATGAGGTTTAAGGACATCTAAGAGAAATTCTACTTTCATTATTTTATTTTAAACCCGTGGTTTTAATATATTAATTTTCTTAACGTTTTATTGAATATTTTAATTATTCCTTTTCTAATTTATAAAAGTTTCTCAATTGCTTCTATTATTTTTGACGGGATTTCATTATGTTCAATTATTACATCCGCTTTATTAATGAATTCTCCTCCAAAGAAATTTGGTTTTTTTGTATCTAGAGCGATAGAGTAAGCCCCAACATTAATTGCGGCTTCTATATCACGGCTAGAGTCTCCAATAACTAATACTTCTCCGGGTGTGACTTTCAATTGATTGCAAATATATATCAAGTGTTCCGGATGAGGTTTTAGATTATTTACATTGTCTCGTCCTACAATTATTTTAAAAAAATGCCTTAAATTAACTGTTTTGAGAGAAATTTCCGCGTTATTATTAGTATTAAAAGTGAATATTGCCTGTTTTAACTTTTTAGCCTTTGCATATTCTAAAACTTGATCAATCCCATGTACCATCTGAGCCTTTTGAGCAGCCTCATACTCAACTTTAGTAATGATAGTGTCAACTTCTTTTATGATTTTTGCTACTTTTTGTTCAGAAAGTCCTTGTGTTGTGAAAAACTCTCTTGCTTTTGCTACATTATCTAAGATCGAAAATTCTACAGAGAGGTATGGTTTAGGAACACCATTTTTCTTTAAAATTTTTATGGCTTCACGACGTGCTCTTACAAAATCAATGTTAAAATAGATAAGAGTACCATCTAGATCCCATATTATTGCCTTTATTGAATTTTTTCCCTGCATTTAATATACCAAATCGGAATAAATTGGCCCTTTGGGGCTGAGTTCTGATTTTTTTAGCTTAATCTGATCAATAGTAAATTCCCCAAATTCTGTAGTCTTGTTTTCATGGATAATTTTCTTAAAAATTTCGAAAGTTTTGTAATTAATTCTTTCTTTCCTAAGTCTTCCAATAGTCAGATGGGGTTTGAACTGCTGTCTTTTGTCATGATCAATTTTCAATCGTTCATAAAGAAGGTTTTCCACTGAATTTTTAATTTCTTGTAGTAAATTAATATCTCCTATTAATTTTATCCACAAAACAGAGAACTTATTGAATTGGCCAACACCCTTGAGGATATATTTATAATTTTTTCCTTGGAATATCTTAGAGTTGATTTCGTCTTTTAATATTGCATATATTTTTGGTGCTAATGATTCAGGAATATTCCCCAAGAATTTAACAGTCATATGAAGATTTTCGGGTTGCACCAATTTTAGTTTTGGTTGATTTTGTTTTAATCGGGAGGAAAACGTTTCAATTCTTTCAGTGGTTTCGTTATCCTTTAATTCAAGAGCTATGAATGATCTAATCATTTTTTATCCCAATAGTTAAAAATTCTCCATTCTTTATTTTTTAATTGTTTTTTATGGTCTGGAATGAGATTAATATCAGTCAAATCCTCTATATTAGTGGATTTTATAAGATTTATGATATTTTTTAGAAAAATTATATTCATTTTTCCACGGGTATTCGCATCAGCAGACGCATTATGAGGAACAAGAATCATTCTTATTTCTGGTTGATTTTTTTTTATTTTTTTTAGTCTCCGAAGAGTTTTTGTATCTATTGGTTCGTTAGGAAATACATCAAGAGCAAAATTAATCTTAATTGCCTTATTTTCCAACATCTCTAATAAAATATCAAAATCAATAATTCCACCCCGGGCAGTGTTTACGAGTAAGGCATTTTCCTTCATTAATTTTAATAAATCTCGGCTAATTAATTTCTCTGTAAAGCTATTTAAAGGAATGTGCAAACTTATGATATCTGATTCTCTAAAGATTTCTTTTAAATCTGTTTTAAATTCAATCAGGGGAAATCTTTTTTCAAATTCTTCTTTCTGTGAAAGATCGTAATATAAGATTTTAATACCCCAATTATATAATCTCTTCACAATTTCCTTGCCAATCTCCCCCAATCCCACAATGCCAAGGATTTTGTTATTGAATACCGATGAAAGAGAGCCATCCAGATCCCATTTATTATTTGAACTCCATTGACCTTTCCACACATGATTATGAAGATCGATCAAATTTCTTAAGCTTGCCATAATTAACGCTATAGTATAATCTGCTACAGTTTCATGGAGAATCCCTGGTGTATTAGTGAATAGTATGTTGTCTCTTTGAGTTCTCTGAATATGATTATATCCTACAGTGGATGTAGAAACAGCAAAAATCTGTGATTTCTCTAATAATTGTGCTGATATTTGATGGCTTAAATGGCATCCAAGAATCTCAGGGTTGAATTCTTCAATTTCAATTCGAATTTGATCTTCTGAAGGAAATCTACCGTTGAAGATTTTAATTTCTGAAATTTGAGTTAATTCAACCCATAGTTTTTTAATAATTTCTCGAATATTTTTAGAGATTTGTTTATTAGAACCAATTTCCTTTTCTGAAAACACATTTGAGGTGAAAAATACCTTAGGTTTATTGATCTCACTCATAATCTACAATTTGGTAAATTTATTACTCTTTAGAAGTTTATCTTTATTTAATTTTATCTTATTCTCAATATTTATTAAAACTAAAACTACTTTATATTTAAAATACAATGATAGTAGGAGAAAATGGCAATAATTAAATGTCAATTGTGTGGAAAAGAGATAGTTGGAGGGGCAAAAATTCAATATTTTGATATTAAGGAACCTACTACAATTCATGTTTTTTGTTCTGAAAAATGTAAAGGAAAATGGATTTCTACTCAAAAGAAAAAGAAAAAATAAAATCTACCTTTTAATTTTTTCTGGAAGGTAAAAGTCATAATTTTTCTTAAATAGTCTAGCTTTAAGAAATCTATCAAGACGTCTTGCGTTTTGAAAGATAACCCATATCATTTTATCGTTTTTATAATATTTATACACTTCTTCAAAGGTAATAGGTTCTATATTAAATTCCTTAGCTTCCTCTCTATAAAACTGATTAATTCTTCTGATAAGCCTGGGAATTATGTCAGGTTTCTGTTCTTTAAAAAAATTTGCAATTAAATCTATAGCTACGAGCCTCCAATCGTAATATCGATCAACAACTTCTTGTACAAATAATGCTTTAATTAAAAATCTCAAGAATGATGGAGCACTTTTTAAAAATAATTCTGCTTCCATTGCTTCTATATCATTTTTCCGAAACATAGGAGTGCTTGTATCTAAATATATTAGCTTTGATGTATCACTAATTTTTGGATTATGATGATCATAATCAACTACCACAAAGTTTGAAATTTGTCCATCCAGACCTACATCTAAAGTTTTATTTTCTTTATTAAGAGTCCAAACTTTTTTTAATTCTCTCATTGCAAGAATAACTAGTGTTTCAATTTCATTATCTGATATCTGGTGTATAACTTTGTTCCCAACAGCTTCAGGATCAATCTTTTGTTGAATACAATAAAATTTAATTTCTTCTTTTTCATTTTTAAACCAGATTGCATCGCTTTGAGGAAGGTTTAAACCAATCTGATCACTTAGAATCCTACAATATTCTTTGTATGCCCATGCATGCCTTTTAACTTGTTTCTCATTGTCAAAAATAGGGATTCTCTTATAAGCTAAATGGGCTGGATCGTTTAGAATTTCAAAAACTAAACTAATCTCCCCAAATCCAAGAATTTTTATCGGTATTTTTCCGTTTTCTGGGTTTACTGTATCAAGTGTCTTTTCAAACTCTTTGAGTAATTCAATATCGATTTTCATAAAAATCAATTTAACATTGTTTCTATTTATTAATAAATGTTTAAAATATTACAATAAGTTTAATAGTTATAAGATTCCCCCCGATTTAGGATAATTTCTGCCATTTCTTCTCTTCCCGATTTTTTTAATCGATTTAAATAGTTTTTCAGTTGATCTCTTGTATGATAAGGGCCACCCTCTTCTAATACTGTTTCCATAGGATCCTTGTTATTAGGGGTGTTCTTTACCATTTCTATATGCCATTCTTTGAGAAAATCTAACCCCTTATCTACAATATCTGGCTTTAGATCTGCTATATTGTTTATCATATGAAAATCCTTATCATAATCAAATAGCATAATTTCCGGGAAATTCTTTAACCCTGTATGATAAGTTTTGATTAAGGTCCAATTATCAAATCGTACTGTACGTTGACAGCTCCATGCATTTTGACTAATTGTGAGGTATTGTCTCCCTAGATCCTGGTTATTATCAAGATGTGATAAGATACTTTTTCCATCCCAAAACTCAGGAATTTCTAATCCAAGACCGTCTAAAACAGTTGCAGCCATATCTGTTTGATATATTAATGAATTGTATTCCTTCCTCCAATTTCTTTCTGGCCATTTTATTATTAGTGGAACCCGATTAGTTACATGGCAAGCAGTAGCATGATCTCCATAAACGTTTAATTCTCCTTGGCATTCTCCATAGTCAGAGCTGATAATGATAATTGTCTCATCATAGATGTCTTGATCCTTTAGCAATTCTGTTAATCTACCAACATATTCGTCTGCGTAATTTATTCCAACATCATAACCGTCAATCCATTTCTTAAAATCATTTAGGTCTCTAATTTCACCAAGTTCTTTAATTCTGGGAAGGATGTCAGGAGGATCCCAAGGTACAAAACCTGAAGTCTCACAAGCAGAATGAGGCCCATAACTTTTTCTATGTTCGTCTATGATATCCTGTGTTATCCATGAAGGGATTGGATCATTTTCAAAAGGATTTCCAAACTCTATTGGAGTACGATAAGGTGTATGAGGATCCCAGAAGTTTACGTGTAGAAACCAATTATCTCTTTCTTCATTATCTTTTAACCATTTCTCTACATAAGGATAGATTTGATCAGCTCTCTCCAGACCCCTAAATCCCGCATTATACATTTCTTTCCATCCAGAATAAAACCAGAAAGCAGAATGTCTTTCTGCGTATGTCGAAATAGATACGGGATATATTTTTGCTCTTCTGAGCATACTAATCCAATTAACACGCAAAAAAGGGTCTTGAAATCCTCGGGTTCTTCCAGTTAACCTTAGATCTGCTGCAGTTCCACCATGTCCAACGATTCCACTGTGAATACCAAATCTTCCAGTAAATAGGGACGCTCTTGATGGTAAACATGGGGCATCTGAAACATAGCAATTCGTAAAGAGTGTTCCATTTTCGGCTATTTTATCTATATTTGGGGAAGTATTTCGATGATATCCATAACATCCTAGGTGATCTGGACGTAAAGTATCAATATCAATGTAGAGAATTTTCATAGTACTAATAAAACAAATTATTTTTTAAGCTTTTTAGATTTTTAAACTACAATTATATGATGAAAAGGAAAGATGTTTAATGAATGAGAAATTGGATTGGGAAAACCCGGAAATGATAGGTCAAAATAAAGAACCTGCCCATAATACACTTATTCCATATCAAGGCACAGAAACCGCGTTGAAAGGAATTTGGGAGGATTCTAGTTATTACAAATCTTTAAACGGGAAATGGAAATTCCATTGGGTAAGAAAACCTGATGATCGACCAATAGATTTCTTCAAAAAAGAATATAATACGAATAAATGGGATGAGATTGCGATCCCAAGTAATTGGCAGATGCATGGATACGGGATTCCAATCTATTTAAATGTTAGATATCCCCGAAGTGTAAATAAAAAAGAAATACCCAAAATTAGTCATGAGTATAATCCTGTAGGTTCATATCGAACAGATTTTATTGTTCCTAACAATTGGAAAAATCGGGAAATATTTATTCATTTTAACGGCGTTAAATCTGCATTTTACATATGGGTAAATGGTAAAAAGGTGGGTTATAGTCAAGGCTCAATGACTCCTGCAGAATTTAATATTACAAAATTCTTAGAAGAAGGGAGTAATATATTAGCTGTCGAAGTATATAGGTGGTCTGATGGAAGTTATCTAGAAGACCAAGACATGTGGAGATTAAGTGGTATTTATAGAGATGTATATTTATTTTCAACTCCGAAAATTCATGTAAGGGATTTCTTTGTTCATTGCACTTTTGATGAGAACTATGAAGATGCAGTGCTAAAAATTAGTTTAAAAATACAGAATTATGGAATAAATAATGTTGATAATTATAAAGTAGAGTTTTCATTATTAGATGCCCAAAAAAGCTTTATTCAATCAAATGTTTTGATATCAGAAGGGTTGAGTATTGAGGCAAACACAGAAAAGACAATTGAAATGCAAGTAAATATTAAAAAACCTCAAAAATGGTCAGCAGAAACACCAAATCTTTATGATTTAGTCATAATGTTGAAGAATTCCAATGAAAATATAATAGAAGTAGAAAATTGTAAGTTTGGGTTTAGACAAGTTGAACTTGGTCCTGATGGGGGATTTTATTTGAACGGGATATCTATTAAATTTAAGGGTGTGAATAGGCATGAACATGATCCTGATCATGGGAGAGCTGTCCCTTTCAGTAGGATGATTCAGGATATAGAAATATTAAAGCAGAATAACATAAATGCAGTTCGCACGAGTCATTATCCAGATCATCCTAAGTGGTACGAATTATGTGATCAATATGGTATTTATATTATTGATGAATGTAATTTAGAAGCCCACGAACTACGAGATATCTTACCTAAGAGCGATCCTCAATGGACTCAATCTTGTGTTGATAGGATGATTAGCATGGTTGAAAGGGATAAAAATCATCCCTGTATAGTAATGTGGTCGCTTGGGAATGAAGCGGGTATGGGAGATAACTTTAAAAAGATGAAAGAAGCGGCACTTAAGATTGATTCTTCAAGACCTATTCATTATGAGCAGGATTATAATAACGAAGTATCTGACGTTCTTAGTTATATGTATTATCCATCTTATACTTTAGATAAAATGATAAGAACAAGAAAATATGGAAATTGGACTAACAAAAAGAAATTGAAAGAAGGAGATGTGAAAGCCTATATGCTTTGTGAATACGCTCATGCAATGGGTAATAGCTTAGGAAATTTTCAAGAATATTGGGATATCTTTCAAAATCATCCTAACGCTCTAGGGGGATTTATCTGGGATTTCATAGATCAGGGATTACGTAAATTCTCTGAAGATGGAAAGGAATTCTGGGGATATGGTGGTGATTTTGGAGATCTTCGTAATGATTACAATTTTTGTATTAATGGAATTGTCTTACCTGATCGATCTCCTAATCCAGCGTTATATGAAGTTAAGAAAGTTTACCAAAATATAAAGTTGATCCCTGTTGATTTAATTAAAGGTAAAGTTCAGATTCTCAACAAGTATGATTTTATTTCATTAGATTTTGCTGATGTGAGATGGGAATTAACTGCGAATGGGAAAATAATTCAAGAAGGAGAGATTGAGAGTTTTAATACAAAACCGAAAGAAAATATAAACGTTAATATACCATTTCAAACACCTGAGATGTTACCGAATACAGAATATTATCTAAAACTTATATTCTTTCTTGGAGAGGATAACCTTTGGGCTAAGAAGGGACATATTATAGCATGGGATCAATTGAAAATACCATTTGAGTTCTCTGATAAACCACAAATAGATATTAGGGAACTAGAAGAAATCAATCTCGAAGAAACAGAAACAAAGATTATAGCTAAAGGTGAAATGTTTGAATTATTTATTAGTAAAAATTCGGGTGTAATAGAATCTTACATTTTTAAGAATAATGAATTAATAACTAGTGATCTTCTTCCTAATTTTTGGAGGGCACAAATTGATAATGACTCACTAAGAGGTGACGTACCGAGAGATCCGAATCAAGAAGATGAAATGAAATGGAAAGATGCGAGTAAGAAAAGAGTCCTTCGCAAAATTCATCATGAACAAATAAATAACACTTCTATTCGTGTAGAAACTGAGTTTGATATAATAAATTCGGATGACCCTCTTAAAATAATATATATGATTTATGGAGATGGGACGATTGTTGTACTGAATGAATTTATACCTACTAAACCTATGGTTCGTTTCGGAATGCAAACTACCATCCCGGAGGAATTCAATTATATGACATGGTATGGAAGAGGTCCTCATGAAACTATGTTTGATCGAAAATCAGGAGCGGCTATAGGAATTTATTCTGATTATGTAGAGAATTTAATACACCCTTATGTCATGCCTCAAGAGAATGGGAATAGGACTGACGTACGATGGGTTTCTCTAACTAATAAAGAGGGAACGGGTGTATTGGTATCTGATGTTGGGGGAACTAATCTTAGTATAAGTGCTTGGCCCTATACAATGGAAGATTTGGAAACTGCTAAGCATAACCATGAACTAACCAATCGTGACTTCATCACATTTAATATTGATTTTAAACAACGTGGAGTAGGTGGAGACTTACCTGCATATGCCCTCCTTCATAGGAAATACAGATTAGCTGAGAATAAAAAGTATAGGTATAGTTTTTTCCTCAGAGGCTATACTAAGGAAATGGGTGATATTAATCTAAATGCTCAAAAAAAAACCCCTAAAGTTTCAGATTCTTAATAGAATATGGTGATATTATGGCTCGTCCGTTATGGTTTGTTAAATTGCTGAAAAAAGCTTTTCCAAACGTCAAGTTTATAGCTAAATTAACAAATTTACCTGTTTTAGGTACATTCTTTGATTTTCTTCTTTTCAGAGGTGATGATATTATCTATCTTCCTCAAGACAAAGTTATTAATCTTGATAAATCTCTAGGAGAATACCAAGAATATGTATTACCTTCCCAAGTATTAGAACATTTTATAGATAAAGCTAAAAATCATTGGATTATGAATTTTTGCATCTGTAGGTCGAGTATGGGATGCCAAGATTATCCGATTGATCTAGGTTGTCTTTTTCTTGGAGATGCTGTCCTCGATATTAATCCACAATTAGGGACCCTTGTAAGTAAAGAACAGGCATTAGCACATCTGAGAAAATGTAGAGACGCAGGATTAGTTCAAATGATTGGAAAAAACAGATTAGATGCACAATGGTTAGGTGTTGGCTCAGGAGACAACCTTTTAAGTATATGTAATTGTGATCCTTGCTGTTGTTTGTGGCGTGTAGGTTCAATCTTAGTTCCAAAAATTGGATCAAAGATAAAAAAGATGCCTGGAGTAGAGGTGCGCGTATCTGAAAATTGTATTGGATGTGGTACATGTTTAAAAGATATTTGTTTTGTTAATGCAATAAGCTTAAGAGATAATAAAGCTGCTATTAGTAACCAATGTAGAGGATGTGGTCGCTGTGTTAGTGTTTGTCCACAAAATGCAATAGAACTATTTTTAGATGATAATAAATATATTGAGAAATCCATTCGAGAACTAGAAAAAATTGTAGATGTTTCCTAATCCTATTTTTCTTTTCCAAATAAATTTTGTAGTTTAAGATTATCCATCCTAGTTCTTTGTTTTAGTGCGGATACTGCTTGAACTGTTTCTTTTATTGAATGGAATACCGGTATATTCGCAAGTTCTAATGACTCAATTATCATTGAATATTTGGCTACGTATGGCACAAAACAGACAACTGGTTTATTTTTAGATCCTATAATATTTGCAACCCTTCTACCAATCTGAAATGAGATATTAGGGGGATAGGGAAGCAAAAGTAGAATAATACATTCAATTCTTTCAACATCTGATAAATATCTGATGATATTTTCAATATCAGTATCTAATACTGATCCTGTTAAATCAATTGGATTGTTAAATGAAGCAATTTCGGCAGCAACCGGGTTCATAAGATCTTTTAAATCTCTTTTTTCTTGATGGGAGAATCTCACAGCATTTAGTCCATATTTTTTTAGCATATCAGATGCTAGAACTGCATGACCTCCAGAAACAGACACTATTGCAACCTCACCATACGTAATAACATTATCTCCAAATGGATTCCTTTTTTTTGCCAACACATCAAAGACTTTTAAACATGTTAGTAATTCTCGTTCAGAGTGGGGTTGTATAACATAGTGTTGACGTAGAGCGTCATATATAATTTTGTAATTTCCTGCTAAACTCGCAGTATGTGATTGTGTTGCTATTTTTCCTTCTCTTGTTTTACCCCCAAAATATACTATAACTGTATCTTCAGATACTTTTGCTAATTCTAAAAAATCTCGTGCTCTACCCTCATTAAATCCCTCTAGATAGAAAGCGATATTTGATGTTTCTGGATCTACTCGACTGAAATATTCTAATAACATAACCTCATCCACAACTGCTCTATTACCTATTGAAACTGCGGTGGAAACTCCTATATTTCTTTCATTAAACTTTACAAAGAATTGGTCCACTAACACTCCTCCACTTTGGCTGATCAAGGCTACAGATCCTTTAGGGGGTTTAGTAATACGTTCTGTGGGTAAAAAAATAGTATCAACGATCGGTGGAGCATAAACTCCAAGACAATTCGGTCCAAGAACAGCGATATCATTATCAAAAGCAATCTTCTGAAGTTGTTCTTGTCTTTTTCTACCTTTTCCTCCAATTTCTGCAAACCCTCCACCTATTATAACGCTTGAAGGGATACCTAAGTCACTACATTCTTGAATATAATCTAAAGTGTCATCAGGCCCAACAGCTATTACTAAAAGATCTGGAATTTCAGGTAATTTATCTAAGCGTTCATACAATTGAATTCCTTCAATCTCCCCCCCACTTGGATATATTCCATAAACTTTCACTTGCATTTCAAATTCATTCTTTAATAACACTATTCGACCAGGGCTAAGAGAGTTTTTTTTACTAATACCCACAACAGCAATCGATTTTGGTCTAAATAATTTTTCCAAATCCATTTTGAACAGCTTTTAATTAGGGTTTCTTTTAATGTATATATCATATAGATTTAAGATATATTTAATTTTCCCCTAATTTAGAATTTAAACATTATTAGCGTTTTAGATTAAAAAAAAATAAAGAGAAATTATTAGCTTCTAACAATATCCCTAAAAATGTTCACAAATGCGTTAAAATTTTTATTTATAAAATATATATCAAATGGATTTTTGTTTTTTAAAACAAGCATATAATAGGGTAAATCAATATCTTTGAGAAGTATCGGCTTGAATAGAAAATATCTTTCCGCTTTCCTCACAACTATTTGATCTTCTTGCTGTTCCAACTCCATATCCTCAAATACATCATTAATACTTAAGAAATAGCCAATTGTACTGCTCAAAAGTCTCTTTGAAATATCATCTTTAAAGCAGGAACCCAATATAATCGAATTTTTATCTATTATTATTAATCCTTCGCAGTCCAATTTCTTTGCATATTCTTCAATAGTCTTCTGTATCAATTCCGATTTTGGATAAAGTTCTAATAAAATTTGAGACATCCCACTCATGATTGTATAGGGATCATATATTGAAGTACAGAAAAACTGAATATTTTTATAATTCGCTGTTTCACTTATTTCCTTCTTTAATTCCTCAATTTGAGCTTCAATTTCACTTTCTATATTATGAATTAATTTAGGGTCACATTTATGAAAGAAAATGTTTAATGGTGGTTCGATGTTCAGTTCTTCAAATTTCTCAATTACATCGTATAAATAACTTAAGGATTCAATTATACGTGAAGAATCTAATATATCAATGACATAAATAGCGATTTCTGTCTCGTTAAAGAACTTGCCAGGATTTTTTAAATATGAGATTAGATAACTCTTTTGACCGCCTAAGTCCCATTCCGTTACCTCTCTCCCTAATAATTTGAAAGTTGTTCTCTGAGCACCTCTAGTTGGTTCAATTACAGCTATTTTTGAAAATTCTCTCTGTAGAGTTAAAATTATGCTTGTTTTACCGGCACCATCTAATCCAGTAAACACAATTTTGTAAGGTTTTTGTTTAGAATCCTTTTCTTCATGAAAGAACAATAATGAATCTTCCAAATGAATTTCACCCCTTTTTTTAATGGATTGTAAATATTATTCCTTCTAGATTTCCCAAAATGAAATCAGTATCACTAAAGAATTTTTTAATTCTTTTCTCAAAGAGTAAATTATAATCACCCATCTTCATTATATCTCCTACAAATCCTATTCTATATTTAACTTCCTCGGGTTTCAATTTAGGATCTTTAAATTCAAACTCTCTCCAACCATCTTCATTCAGATCTCCTATATTTTCAATTTTGTGTATTATTCTTTGAATCATTCGGTAAATAAACAAAATCCCAAATACAAGAAAAGTGATAGAAAAAATAGCATACCATTGCCATGAAACGGTACCTCTGGATGTAGTCACCACGGAAGCCACAAATAAGAAATATATGAAAATCATAAAAGGATAATAAAAATCAACAATTATATGTTTCATAATCCAATTGATTAATTCTTTCGTACTATAAGGACAGCCGTTTATGTTCCTTGGTTCCTTGTCTTCCTCTTCTACTTTTTCTTTTGATGATTTCATAACATTTCGCCCAATATTTTAATTAAAAATTTGAAGTCTAAAAGATTTCCACTCTAAGTTAATAATATTCCAAGTTAATTTATAATTTTAATGATTTTTAGGTAGATTTGGTTTCATTATTAAGAGGTTTAGTTTTATTCTTAATAAATGGATTATCGAGGAAGAATTTAAAGTTTTATTAGCAAAGAAAGAGATATAATTTCAACTTAATTATTCTTAAAAAATTACTATGACTGAAATAAAAAAAGAAATTGAAGAACCTTATTCTTTTAAAAAAGCTGCTAAATATTCTACCGGACAAATTGCTGACCAAGCTGCTTACCAAACATTCACTTTTTTGGTATTCACATTCTATTTTACTGTAGTTCAACTCAACATTACGTTAATTACAGCAGGTTTTATAATATGGGCTTTTTGGAATAGTTTAAATGACCCTATGCTTGGTTATTTATCAGATAGAACACATACAAGATTTGGACGCCGTTTACCCTATATCATGGTGTCAATAGTACCTCTTGGGATAATTATATTTCTATTGTTTACCCCAATACTACCGATTGGGGTAAACAACGAGGTTGGTAATTTTATTTATTTT
The DNA here is from genome assembly GCA_019894975.1 of Promethearchaeota archaeon. GTDB lineage: Archaea > Asgardarchaeota > Lokiarchaeia > Sigyniarchaeales > SOKP01 > Loki-b32. Next base: position 13,333 of record JAGXNO010000036.1, read on the forward strand.
ATGATAATTATCATCGTTTTCGAATTTTTCTATACAATGTTCAGTCTTAACGCCACATCATTATTCCCAGAAACCTTCATTTCTGAAAATGAAAGAACCAAAGCTAACAATGTAAGACAAGCGTTTCTCATTTTAGGGTTAATAGTGGCATTCGTTTTACCGGGGTTGTTTATTGAAGACTATACGCCTGATCCTATAGACGCAGATAAAGCATTGGGAGAGTATCAGTTGTTCGGGATCGTTGCTATGATAATCATTATTATCGTTGGGTTAATTTTCGTTAAATTTACACCAAGAGAAAAGAAGCAATTCAATGAAGACTATAAAATAGCACCAAGCTTTTCCAACTCAATCAAAATGTGCATAAAAAGTAAATCTTTCATGTGGTACATTCCTGCGGAAATCGCGAATTGGTTTGTGTATGGTATATTACCAACTTTGATACCTCTTTATGCAAAAGCAGTATTGGGTATGAATGACGCTTTGATGATTTCGCTTCTTATGGGTGCAGCATTTGTATCTTCGGTAATATTTATTACATTTGTATGGAAACCTATAGTTAGAAGGATTGGGAATAGAAAAGCATGGATGATTTCAATGACCTCTTGGATTGTAACCTTATTTCCGTTGATGTTCCTAGGACCAAATATGGAAATCGCTGCGATACTAGTGTTCTTTTTTATTGGTCTTGGGTTATCAGGTTCGTTCTATATAATCGACTTAATTGTAAGTGATATCATAGATGAGGACGAGGTAAATACAGGAACACGTAGAGAAGCGGGTTATTATGGTGTAAATGCTTTTTTCTTACGATTGGCTATAATTATAGTTTTTGTAAGTATAGGACCTATGTTTATTATTGCTGACTGGGAAGTTTTTACGCTCCCGGCATCTGCAGAAATTCAAATGACACTTCGTATATTAATGTTTGTATATCCTTCAGTAGCGTTGATAATTGCAATTTTAGCTATTTATAAGTATCCTTTACATGGGGAAAAGTTAAAGCAAGTTAAAGAGGATTTAGCTAAAATACATGAACAAAAGAAATCAAAAATTTAAATTTTTTATTTTTTAATTTTTTTCAATTTATCTAATGCAGTGCGTATCTTTGATAAAATCACATCGAGTTCGTGTTTTTGAACAACTAAAGGGGGTAATAATTTAAGAGTATCCTTTTTATTATCACAATAGTCAAGTAAGACTCCTTCTTTTATAATAGAAAGCATCGCTAATTGACTATTAGTTTCATTGTGGAATTCAACACCCCACATAAGCCCTCTTCCTCTAATTTCCTTTATGAAATCAGGAAATTCTTCTTTAATTTCTTCTAATCCTCTCTGAAAATATTTCCCCATATCCTTAACATGATTTAAAAATTTCTGATCGGATTGGATATTTAACATTTCTAAAGCTATAACACATCCAATATCTGAACCTCCAGTAGTAGATATATGAATAAATGGGTTATCTTTATAGACGGCTTTTTCAATAAATGGTTTATAACTGCACACAGATAAAGGATAAATTCCAGAAGTCATCCCCTTTCCCAGTACCATAAAATCTGGTACAACCTTTTCATTTGGATAGAGCCCACCATATATTGCCCATAACTCTCCAGTTCTCCCAAGACCTGCTTGAACTTCATCTATAATCATCATCACTCCATTTTCATCACAGATTTCGCGCACTTCAGCAAAATATCCTTCAGAAGCAATCAAAATTCCTCCAGTAGCAGGAATTGTTTCTAATATAACACATGCTATTTCATCAGTTACGGCTTTTCTCATAGCATCAACATCATTGAAAGGAACTTGTTTAAACTCGGGAAGATTCCATAAAAAGTTGTCCCTAAACAGTGGATCTCCTGTTGCTAATGCAAACCCAGTATGACCATGATAACCCCCTATGGCTGAAATGCATCCTTTACGTTGAGTGTATGCTCTTGAAAACTTAATCGCACAATCCACAGCTTCACCTCCTGCAACGCCAAAGGTTGTTTTGCTTATGTCTCCAGGCATCAATTCTGCAAGCTTTTTCCCTAATAAAGCTCTTTGTTCAGATAAGAGAATATGATCACCAATATCTAATCCACTATCCAGGGCATCCTTAACGATTTGAGTAATTCTTGGATTTCCATGTCCTAGGTTATATACTCCTCCTGAAGTACGACAATTGTACATTTCTAAAGGAGGATCACCTGGTCTTGGCCCTTCTAATGTACGTAGGAAAATCCCGTCTCTTTCTCCAGGAATCACACCTAACCCTAGACTTTTGAAAAAACGGACCTTAGGACCATTTACATGTTTCGAATATAGTTTAAGCAGTTCTTTTTGAGGTAACGATCCAATGAATTTCTTCTTAGGATTATCATTCATAATGGTAATAAATACGGGTAAAATATTTTAAAATTTTGAATTTAGAGATGAAAAGTGAAATTTTAAAAATGCGAGAAAAGCCAACTAACCATTTATACATAATGCTTTTAAGGAAAATTGACTTCCTTATTTTTAATCCTTAGAGTGCAATCCACAAAATTATGACCAATCCACCTTCAAAAGAATTAGATCAAGCGAGAAGCCTTATCATAAAAGCAAATATAGCATTTAGTGGGGATCTCGATAAGGCATCTAATTATGTTCAAGATGCTGAAAGAATTTTAAATTCTATAGCAGATGATCCCGCATCAGAAAGAGTCAGAATAGATCTGTTAAGAATTAAAGCCTGGATCTCCCTCTTGAAAGGTAATTTCATTAGTGCTAAAGAGTTAGCACAAGAATGTCTTATTTCCCTTACCATGACAGAAATTAAAAGTAATGTTAATTTAAATAGACGTAGAATACTAATAGTAAATAAAAAGGAAGATATAAAAAAAATATATTAGTTTGCTCTGCCAAATCGGCGTTTCAGTTAGGTTCTTCCACTTTAGACCCGTTTCTCCCCCTAAAATTCATAACCACATTTTTTACAAACATGTTTCTTAGCGTACATTGGAATGTGACCAACATAGCTCAAAACTTTGCTTTTATCTTCAACAGTTTTAATGTCATGACCTACAGATCCGCACATGGGGCAAGTAATCCTTTCATCAGCAGCGAACCCCCCTGCGCCTATATCTGGAGGTTTTAATTCTTCTAATTCAGTTTCGACTTCAGTAAGATGGGCGGTTGTTGATTCTAAGGTTTGATCTTTTTCTGTAATTGACACACCTAACTCTTGGATTTGCGTATCTCTCTGTAATAGAGTATTATTTGATTCAGTTAATTGTGCGTTTAATTGCGTAAGTTCACTTTCAGAAGTAGTAAGTTTGGAAGTTAATTCTTCGTTATCAGCCTTTAATTTGTTGATTTCTTCTTGATTTGCTGAGGATTGGGTTTCTAAATCAGAAGCTTTCTGATTTGCAGCATCTAAGTCTTGTGTCAAAATGCCTACTTTTTCTTCAGAAGTAGCTAGTCTTGGTTCAAGATCACTAACTTTGTTTACATTTTCTTCTAAATCTTTGGTTAAAGTTTCTTTATCAGCAGCTAACCCATTTTTTTCGGCGGTTACAACTTCGATGGTTTTATCTTTTCTTTCACCGTCTCCAATTGTTTTTTCAAGTGTGTTTTGAGTGTCATCAAGCGTCTGTTTGGTATCAGCAAGTTCATTTTGAGTAGCTGCAAGTTTATCTTGAGTTTGAGATAAATCGGTTTTTGTTTCAGATAATTGTTTTTCCAGGTCGTTGACTTTAGCTCTAAGATCTAATAAGAACCTGCCTTCAACTGACACTTTTTTATCTGGTTTTTGTTCGGCTTTTTCCCAGTCAATACTAATTATAATTCACCTTTATAGAGTTCAAATATCTTTTAATTTTAAACTAGTTTATTGAATTAATTTGATAATATTATATATATCATATTGAATCAAGCTTTTAATTTTTTTTGACTTTAGAGTACTATAATAATTTGAAATTAATATTATAAGTTAATTAATTTCGAAATTATAATATAATATAAGGAAATCATTAATGAAGTTCGACAAATTAAATGAGCGGTGTAGATAATTCCGAAATAAAGGTCGAATATATATCAACTTCAGGGGTATATAAAACACCATTTAGCCTAATTATTCTTCTACAGTTATTTATTGGGAGCATGATTTCTATTTTAATTAATATTTGGTTTTATAATGATCTTTATTATCTTCTGACTGGAGAGAGATTTTTATCTTTTATTTTAATCGGACAATGGTGGGAATGGTTTCTACTACCATTGAACCTATACGGAAATCTATTTCTATTTTCTTTTTCAATAATATTATTTTCAGGGGGAATAAATAAATTACTAAACAAATTAAGCCCTCCTAAAGAAGGAGTATTTAATAGAGGGAGTAAAGAATGGAAGTATACTCACCGTAGATTTTGGAATGCTTATTTTCCAATTTGGCTTGCGAGAGCAATACCAATACCATGGTCGGATATATTTGTTTACCGGTTGTATGGTGTTTCTATTGGTAAAAATGTTGTCGCTTACGAGGGGTATATTGATCCTGAATTTATTGAAATAGGAGATTTTACGATGACTTCATTAAACATATGTATCTTTTCACATCTCATATATCAGGATCGAATTATTATCAAAAAAGTAAGAATAGGTAAAGCTTGTGTTGTTGGACCTCAAACAATAATAAGTCCGGGTACAATAATGCAAGATGGTGCTGTTTTGGGAGCAAATAGTTATACTTGGATTGGGCAAGAATTAGAGAGTGATTTGATCCATGTTGGGACTCCTGTAAGTATGAATTTTCCTGTCCAATCATTAGAAGAATCTCAAGAAAAAGTAGAAAGAATTATAAAAGAACCATCTAAAAATCTAGAAGGAGATGCTAATTAATGTTTCAACCTGCTAGCTTAAAGGGTGAATCGCCAGTTCCTATCGATGAGCGAATTCGAAATAAATATCTCATATTCTATTTAATAATAATTATCTTAAGCTTTATTCCTTGCTCTCTATTTGAATATCTCTATGTGTTTTATCTATGGAATAAAGGATTATATCTGTTTTTCTTTATACTACTTCCATTAAATTTCTTTGTTTTGATTTATATACTCCAGATTAGCGCTGTGTTATTTTCTGCTTTATCCTTATTAATTATTAATTTACTTTATACCCCCAAAGAAGGAGTTTTTTCTCGGGATATAAAAGATAAAAATTATTTGTATTGGAACCTAAGAAATCTTTCTAAGAAGTGGGCATTGTTTGTTTCAGCTTCCAATCCTTTTCCGTGGCTGAAAAATCGCTTCGTTCTTAGATTTTTTGGAGTTAAAATAGGTAAGAATGGGATATGTGATACATGCTGGATTTCTTCAGAGTTCGTAGAAATTGGTCACAATGTTATTATCGGTATGGGAACCACTCTCCTAAGTTTTGGAATTGAACAAGATAGATTAATATTAGAGAGGATTAAAGTAGGAGACGATGTAGTGATTGGAGCTAAATGTGTTTTATTGCCTGGCACAGTTCTAAAAAAGGGAGTAAAACTTTCTGCTCATTCTTATACAAACTATAATGATGTGTTAGAAGAGAATTCAATATATTTAGGTCACCCTGCAAAATTAAAAGAAGTTTAATGAATCATGATTACAGAAAAAAGTGTCAAATTGGATCCAGATAAAGATATTGAGAAAAAAAAACGGCTTGTAATTATTTCTGATACGCACATTAGCCGGTCAAGTGGTCCCTTCAACTTGCATACATTTAATTTAGGTATAGAGCAAATAAATAAGATAGAAGATGTTGATTTATACTTACATCTAGGTGATATAACACAGAACGGAACCTTGTTAGAATATGAATTTACATTAGAACAATTTAAGAAATTTGAGCCTGCATCTAAATGTCCGTTAATGATCCTTATTGGGAATCATGATGCAATGAATGTAGGATATCTATTGTTCGAAGAGATGATTGGCAGAAGGCATATCGAATATGAAGATGATGAGTTGTTTATTATAGGAATTGACAGTACTAAACCTGATTTACCTGGGGGAATAATTCATCATAACATAATTGAATTAGTCAGAGAAGAATTAATAAAAAAAGAAAGAGAAAATAAATTTAAAATCGTTTGTTTTCATCATCAACTCATCCCGATTCCTAATACGGGGAAAGAAAGGTCTGCAATTGATGATTCAGGAGATATGCTTAAAATGCTTTTAGAAACAAAAGCAGACTTAGTTTTAAATGGGCATCGTCATACTTCAAATTTATATACCTTAAGTAGTAGTGAAAAGGATCTCATTATTTTTAATGCGGGTACCTTCTGTTGTAATAAAACAAGATATAGAGATTTATTTACATATGCAACGATTGATATTGAGGGTAATAACCTTACATTTCGAGTAGTTCCTATATTAGATTCCAATTCTATGCATGAAATTCGTAGAGAAGTAAAGTATTACCTCCCTTTAGATATCAAAAGAAGTAAAAAACCATTATGTAGATTTATTCAATTTTCACACTCTTTAATTTCAGAAGAATTAGAAGATAGACAAACTAATTTGGATAGAGCTATCAATTATGTAAATAAAATAAGTGACGTTGATTTAGTAGTACATGCAGGAAATATTACACAAAATAGTTATAAAGAGGAATTTAAGATAGCAAAACAAAAAATGGATAGTTTAAAATACCCCTATATAGCAGTACCAGGATTCACAGATTCAATACCTCCCGCTTGGGAATACTGGAAACAAACCTTTGGTGAATCTAATCCTTTATTTGAAAATGAAAAGATATATTTTCAAGGATTGAATTCTACCACTCGAGATTCTACTGAGGGGTTTATAGGACGAAATAAAATGCATAAGTTTATAGAAAAAGTCTTAAGCTTAAGTCATCAAAAAATTTTTGGTGTTTGTTGTTTTCATAGTTTGATTCCTACTCCTTTGAGTGTATGGAGGACAGAATTAACGGATTCGGGAGATGTACTCTCTCAATTTGCCCGTTCACAGATAGATCTTTGTTTAAATAGTACTCCAAGTATTGCTTTTAATGTAAAGATCGATAATACTGTTTTTTCTAATGGTGGAAACCTTAGATCTGAGAGATTTAATCAGGCTTTCATTGAAATTGAAATCTTTAGAGAGGGATATGTTATCTTAAGGGAACACAATTTAAAAACAGGTCAAAGTAAAACTGTTGGAATGTATAATATAGATATATTCATCTAAATCAATCAATTTTTTTTCATAAAAAATAAACTTAAAAAGCATTTTTTGTTTATAAAAATAATCAAAATTCTTTAAATGATATATTTTCATGGCAAAAATAAAACTACATCTATTAAACATCTTCCAGTTAAGAATCAACAAGAAATTCGTAGAATATGAGGGTAAAACTGTGGGAGATATAATGAATCAATTTTTAGGAGAATATAGAGAGAAACTTGGAGAAGAACTATTAGACAAAAATAGAAAAAAACTGAACCCTCAGATATTGATATTGCTAAATGGTAGGAACATTAAATATTTAAAAGAGTATAAAACAAAACTTAACGATAATGATGAGATCTACCTGTCGTTTGCGCTCGCAGGTGGATAAATGACATTTGTGCTTATACCGGTACAAACATCTAGCTTTTTGAAACATTAACCTTAAATATAAAAAGAATCATATTTTTTTTACTAAAAGCTATAATTTATTAATGGTATTAAATTTGGAATAAATTAGGACGCTTTTCTCATCCATACAATTGTTGACATAAAATAACAACTAACATTAAATAGGTGTATCTGAATAAAGAAAATAGCCTTCATTGGGCTTGATAACGCGGGAAAGACCAGTATAATAACTGCAATCACGAAACGCTTTGGTTTTGAAGAAGAGGTTGCAAAATTAATGCCTACAAGAAGAATTGCTCGTGATACATTTAGGTTCTTGGGCTTAGAATTCTCAAGACTTGATTTTGGTGGCCAGCGTATATACCGGGAAGATTACTTAAAACATCCTGAAAAATTCTTGAGTGGCATAGACTTGATTTTCTATGTTATTGATGCTCAAGATTTCGATAGGTATATTGAATCAATAGATTATTTGGAAGAAATTTTACTTTATTTTAAAGAGCGTCAAGAAGATGTAATGGTTGCTGTCCTTTTTCATAAATTCGACCCTCAATTTGTTGATGATGTAGAAATAAATAAGAGAATACTTACTTTAAAACAGGCCTTAACGAGATATTCCAACCATTTTGATATTTTCTTCTTTGAAACCACAATTTTTGACATCAAATCTATTATGGATGCCTTTTCAAGTGGACTATCAATGCTTTTCGAAAAAATTGAGATGGTCTCGAATTTATTTGCAGAAATTAGTAAGAATTATAACACTATTCTAATATCTTTATTCGATGCAAAAGGTATAACTTTGGGAGAGTATTTTCGTCCTCACCTACAGTTACTACAAAAGATAAAAATATATGAAATATATTTAGATTTGCAAAAACGTATTGTCTCTGAAAATAGGACTCTTTATGAATTTTCCGACAAATTTGAAAATGGGGAAAGATTTTCGGGGATAGTAGAGGTTTTAAAATTTGGCAATTTAGAATTCTTTTTACTATTTATAATTGAAGAAGATGAAGATTTACAATTAACAGTCACAATTTTAGATAAAATCGAAGCAGCTAAACCTCAAATGGAAAATTTGATAATGCAGATTATTCAATAAGTAATTTTATTATTTAAACTCATTACTTTATATTAAAATCATCTTTGATATATGGTTTATTAGTTTCTGAATGCGCAGATGGAGGGACTCGAACCCCCGAACGTTTGCACGCACCGGCTTTCGAAGCCGGCGTCTTACCAGCTAGGCTACATCTGCTATTTTGTTAAAATTGTCTTATAAAACTTAAGCGATCTTATCTATAAAATTCTTTCTTTTTAGGATGAAAGAAATTCAATGAATAAGATTTTCGAAATAAGAATTTATGAAATATTTAAGAAGTAGGAACAAAAATTTTGAGTTTCAAGCTGGGATCTAATAGTTTTATTAATCCTTCCTCTACATACTGCTTTAATAAGATTTTTGCGGTCGAAACTCTAATATCAAATTTTACTGCCATCTCTGTGGCCAAAATTGTTTTACTCTTTGAAATTGAATCTCTTATATCTTTCTCAATGCTTTTTGGTATAAAAGCATCTCTTTCAACGACAGTAATTTGCTTAGTTCTTCCATATTTTCTTCTTAGATTGATTGTTGCTTTTCGAACCAGCAGTTTTTCTTCTTTCTCTGACATGGTAATTATGATGTGAAGTATTAAAAAATTAAAATAGAATGAAAATATAAATATTTAGAATTAAATAAAATTTTTGGTTTATTCTATAAATTTTAATAGAGTATATCTAATTTATTAATCAAACTAATATAGTAGACAATTATTACCGTGAACAATGAATTTAGTTTTGATGTAAAGAAAAAAAGGCCAGAGGAAACCTACGAAAAAGTATTAGATTATTTTAGAGGAGATATCTTAACTCAGTATGCGACTTCTAAAAGCATGATGAGAATTCAACAAAAAATTACATCAAGAGCTTTAGAATTAATGAATTTTTCAAGGAAGGATCCTTTAATTTTAGATGCAGGTTGTGGTCCTGGATTTGCTTCAATGTATATAAAGGAATTGGGATATAGAGTCGTGGGGCTTGATATTATTTTAGATTTCTTGCATTATTATGAAATAAAAGGTTTAAATCCTGTTAATGCAGATATGTGCTTAGTTCCTTTTAAATCAAATATTTTTGATGGAATTATTTCTATTTCGGCATTACAATGGGTATTTAAAGATACTAATGATAATGTAATGAAAACCAATTTTATAAATCTTATAACATATTTTTATTCAATTCTGAGAAACAATTCAAGGGCAGTAATACAATTTTACCCAAAAAACGATGAAATAATGACTACTATTGGCAAAATGATAACAGAAAATACAAAATTCACGGGGGAATACATCATTGACAATCCACAGAATCCAAAGAAAAGACGAATATTTCTAGTTCTTGAAAAGTAAGTTCCAAGACACAAGTAATAACGAATACTATGCATTATTATCAGATATTTACTTAACATCAACTTTTCCGAAATACATTTTAAATACTATCAAATTAGACTATGATAATAAATCTAAAGCAGAACAAGTGTTGATAGAATATATTAATGTCCTAGAAAACTCCTATTTAGAAGCAAAATCTTAATAATTATTAAATTTTTTTTTCAATAATTTTTTTACTAATTTTCATCATTTTTGGTTTATTCATATACAAAATATTTTATGTAACTTCTTTTATACTATTGTTAAAATTTATAATAAAATTTACAATTTGTACAGATGATTTTATGAAAATACGAAATATATATAAAATTCGATTAAAAAAAGTGTCATTACTCTTAACTATGGTACTATTGATCCTTTTTCCAGCATATTTGATAAACCTCTCTAATCTTACAGGGCTTTCAGAGAATTTTAGTGAAGATAGTGGCAAAAACTATGGTTTTAATAATCAACAGGATTTAAAATCAAGTGTATTGGGCAACGATACATGGTGGGATGCTTCTTTTGGGTATCGAAAATTACTAAAAATCACAAACCCAAATAATTTCAATATTAGTAATTATGGAATATCTGTAAGTTTTAATTATATGGAATTAGCAGGGAAAATCCAATCTAGCTTAGACGATATTAGAATAGTAGAAAATGGAATTGAACGTAAATATTATGTTGTAAAAGATTATCCTTCAACAAGTTTTGCTACAATATATTTTGACACTAATATCTCACAAAGTTCTACGGAATATGATACATACATGTACTTCAATAAAACCGTTGGAAGCAATGAAGCATCTGGAATTTTAGATAGTTTTGGTTGGGTTAAAAACGGAGATTTTGAATTAGATAATAGTACTGCTCAACATTTTGAACCCTATGGATGGACATTCTCTCATGATCAAGTTGACCAAATTCAGGATATAAGTAATGCTAGAGAAGCCGTAAATCATTCAGATACCAGTTATGCGTTTTTTGAAAATAACCTAGTCTCGATAGATGATCTTGACCTATCGGCGGAGAGAGTAGAATCAGGATATTATGCTTATAAATGGGGCGGTCTAGGTGATATGCTCCCTCAAATATCATGTCAAGACTATGTAGGGACTTTCTATTCTTATCCATTTAAAGTTCCGATAATAGAAGGTGGAGAAATAAGTTTGAATGTTTTTCGCAATGTAAGAACCTTTATGTTCGAAGACCCGGCCTCTTCTCTTCCTACTATTTCTGAGGATGGCTATTTTCTAAGGATCTGTAATGGATCAGGTTCAAAATATACAGTTGATGTAGATTTACATGAAAATGTAGGAACTGGTTACGATAGTTGGGTGGAGACATACGGAGGTTATGCTTATGTTTCACCAAATCAAAAAACTTTAAAATATGAAACTGAATTAAAAGAACACTTTGAAATTGATCCGAGCTTAGATACGATGTCAGGTTCAATTGACGATGGGGACTTAACGGGTTCTATAGAGATTGATCTTACTGATTATATGGGTGAAGATATATTCATAGAATTTGGTACTTGGGGTCCAGAAGACGGAAGTGGGGATATTTACAAATCAGGATTCTTTCAGGTGGATGATATAAGGTTTAATTACACCATATCTGCGGAAATGCAAGAATTACAAACCCAAGTATCAACAGTAGAATTAATAATTAAGGATGTTGATGGAAGGAGTGTTCCTACAGCAGAAGTTATGATTGTTGATAATACCTACGCTAAAGGATCACCCGAATATATCGTTGCTAGTGGAACAACTTCTAATGGAAGAATCACTTTCAATGATATTCCTAACGGTTATTATAATATTACTGCTAATTATACACTAGGGTCTATGGAGGCGGAAGTTTTTAATAGCATTGATTCTGGAGAAGGTCCATACTATTTCAATGGAATTTCTTATACTCAAAACCTTTATACTGATATATGGACAATAGATTTTGAAATAGTAGATTGGGATGGGATTCCTTTAACTTATGGTTATATTGAAGTGAACGATAGTTTAGGTGGGACTTTATTAGAAACTTTAACTCTTGATAGTAACGGTAAAGCGACTTTTCGATGGCTCAATCAACCAAGTTATTATTATAAAGTTTATTATGATAATGCAGACTATGGTTCTTTTAGCCCAACGTCATTAAATGAGAGCTATATATACAGAAATCAATATGCTCAGAATAATGTAAAATTTCGGGAACACACTATCAATTTAAACGAAACTGGTACTGGTAGTTTTTCAATCAGCGAAATAATTTATACAAATGGATCTAAAACTGAACTAGGAAATAAGAAAATAATCAACGCCAATATTACTCTTACAGATATGAAAGATTATCTTGAAGATGTTTCAATCTATTATATCGATGAAGATAATTCAACTGTTGGAAATCTTCTTTATCAAAGGATCTATAGCACAACAAATATTACTGATGATTATATTGAGCTTGATATCGCACAGATCGATAATGTTAACTTAAGAAATGATAACTATGAAGCATATGGATTATTAATTGAAGTTAATGGATTTAATAATACACAAAGCAATGGTGAAATTAAGGTAGGTTTAACTGAATCATGTAATATTTATAACAGAACAGCATTAGCAAGGCTAAACATCCGTGTGGTCGAAAATTTCGGATCTCCAGAATCCCCAGAAGGAGATCCTCGGAGTACTACTATCAATGTAATCGACGATTTTACCGGGCAACCGTTAGTTAATTTGTCATCATTTAATGATAGAGATGGAAATGCTTATGGACCAAAAAATGGTTATGAGACACCATTCTGGTTTTTAATCGGTCGGAAATATAATTTTTCTCTAGATATTGGCAATTTAACTGATGCTTATTTTAATATATCGCATGTAGAACCAACGCAATGGACTCCAGGAATGACTAAAATCAATGAATATAATTATACACTTCTCGGCAATTCCTCAATTACGTTTAACCTTAGATTAGAAGGGACAGGAGTAAATATTACAAATTACGATACTTCATTCAATGCATCCTTCGGAACTACTGAGGTATTTTGGGGAGAAGACCTAAATTTCTGGGCAGAATTTACATCAACATCAGATAACTGGCAAACTTGGAATTTTGTTTCAGAGCCTCCAGGAGCCTGTTATTTAAGCATAAAGAGAGCCGGTTCAGAAGATATATTGATCTCAAAGAAGATGATATATGTTGGTAACGGCAATTTTTCAGTAATGGTTAATTCAGATCTACTCTCTGCCGGAAATGAAAAAGAATATTACGATTTTGCAATAAACGGGTATCATCCTACATACGACGATCCAACCCCGAGACAATATTTAGTTAAAATAAAGACGGTACCAACAACTATCAGTGCACATGATTATAGCTCTCTTGTAGAAATATCTGATCAGACCTATTCAGCGTATTATAACGAGATCCTTAATATAACTATAAGATATGAAATAAACGAGTCCGGGAATCCACTGGGCAATGCATTATTATCTTATAGTTGGATTGGTCTTGCACCTATAGGTTTCTCAGCAGATCCTTTAAATACGGGATATTATACTTTTACTATCGATACTTCGGATGCTCTTACTACAGGATTAAAAATAATTAGTATTACAGCCTCATTTGAAAACTATACCACTCAATCCAATTTCTTTGTTTATCTAGATATTCGAGAAAGAATTACAACACTCAATGGACAGACAGATTTAGTATATTTGAGTCCAAAGATTTGGGTCCAAGATGCGCATTATTTCACATTTACATATGCAGATGATAATACCTTAGATATTATCGGAGATTTAAACGTTGCAACCTTTAGTTGGTATGAATTGGATGAATCTGGAAATCGAATCAATGGAAGTCAGGGGACTGGGCAGTTAATTCAACATCTAAATAATTCATACTATTTAGACTTTAACACTGAAATCAGAGCCGTTGGATTTTATTTCCTTCATGTTACCCTTCAGAAGGAAAATTACCAAGCACGATTTTCTTATATTAGTTTTGAGATTAAATTAAGAGAATTTGATGTTTCTATAACAGGTTTCGGCAGTAATAATCAGATCAGAGTTGATCAAGGAGATATTGTAGATGTTGAAGTAAACCTAACAGATCTCAGTCGAGGGGGTGTCGATTTAGAACAAGCACAAGTTAGCTTAAATATTGATGGTGTTGATTATCCCTTTTCGGAATCTACACCAGGAATATACATTGGAACTATCACCACATCTCAGATTGATACATTTTTCACATCAAAGACACTCGTAGGCAAGATTACGATAGAAATGGATAATTTTACATCGCAAGAAATCATTATGACTGTAATTGTTAAAATGGAAGAAATTTTTCCAGGAATGCCAACATTTTACTTTATCCTGATTACAGCATCCATAATTGGAGTAGTAGGGAGTATAGTATCATATAGGGTGATTCAGCAGGCAAGAATTCCTAAACATGTTAAAAAAATCCGGAAAATCAAGAGTTATATTAAATCGAGTAAGAAAATACCAGAAACTATTTCAATTCCAACTAAAGAGGCAATGATGTCAAAATTATTTGGGGATGACTGGAAAGTACTCGGTCTTTCACTTGATGAAGTCTTAGGAATGGGAGATTTAAAATCTCAGAAATCAGCGAATAAAGACAAGATTAGTAAAGAGGGAGGTGACAAAAACTAATGCCAATTGGATTATTATTAATGAGGTGGGACGTTAAAGTTAGTACAGAGATTCTTGCAAAATATCCTGATGAACTAGTGATTAGTGAAGAAACGCTAATGCAAATATATGCTGCTCACGAATATACAGGAGAACCAGGAATGATAAGTTTATTAGTAGGCCCTTTAAATATTGCTTCATATTATACGGGAAGAGAAAAACCTCTCTATATTATACTACTTCTGAACTTAGATGAAGATGCAGACGCATATGAAGGGGGATTATCTGACATTTCACGAGTAATTTTTCAAAATTATGAAGATAAAGCATTTTTAGAAATGATCCCCTTCCTATTCCAAAGATTATCAACATACCCGAATCTAAATATGGAACAATCTTTATCGATTACTTACATTGATGAAGTAAATAGATTAATTATCAATAGACTGAGAGAAGAAGGCGTAATAACAAAATCAGAATTGAAGATCTGGTTGAAAGACCAATATCGAGAAGGATTTTTCGATGTGGATGCTATTTTAATGGAATTGATTAAAAAAGAAATTATCAAAGAAACTTCCGTTAAAGGGATGCCCTCAGAATTGATTTTTCTAATAAATGATATGTTTATGATTCGAAGGCCACCAATAAAATTGCTCAAAAATCCTTCTGAAAGAGGGCTTCCTGAACAATTTGTTGATGATTATAATGTTGAGGTAAGGAAATTCTTCCAAAAATATCGTCCATCCGAAGAAGATAATCTTAAGATTGTTGATGAAATAATTGTAGATCCTCAAGTGTATGAGATTTTAAGATTACTTAGAATTTCAATAGTCACAAAAAACACCTTAGAAAAACTAAGAAAAAAAGGGGTTGACGACATTGATGCCGGATTGAAAAAGTTATGGGATAATCAGATGATACATGTTTTTCAGGATAACAAGGGAAATGAATACTATGCGTTACTTACAGATTTTCATAGTTCCTTGGTATATCCTAAATATATGTTAAAAATAATCATTCATCAATATGAAGTAAAATCGAAATCAAATGGTGTTTTGCTAGAATATCTTAATGTACTTGATAATTCCTATAAACCAGTAAAAGCTCAATTAGCAGAAAACAAAGAAGACTAATTAAATTACTATTTTTTCTATTTTTTTTTATTTAGATTTATACTTCTATTTAATTGCTATAAGACTAATTTTGTTTTAATTATCCGTTAAATAACTCTTTAATTTACTAGCTTTCTCATAGAACTCCTTATAAAGTGCATCATCTCCTAATTCAAGACATATATCAGATATTTTCTCGAAATATTCTGCAGTTTGGGCTATATCACCATTTTCCAAACAATCTCTTGCTTTATTAATAAGCTGATCTCTTTCAAATAAGGGTTTTAGTAATGGAGATACATTAGTATTAATTTCTAAAATATCTGCAATAATTTGTATCATCCGTTCTCTGTTTACTGGATCTATTGCCACCATAGAATACGTTTTTACTCCTAAAATTTCTTGAATTTTATCAATATTTAATGCTTCTGGCAAATCTTGTTTGTTACCAATTACAGCAATATGAGCATATGGGGCATGTTCTTTTATTAATTCAATAAAAAATTTGCTTTTCTCTACATTTTCCAAACTTGAGTTGGTTATTATAAGCACAGCATCACTACCAAGAATAAAATCATTCCATAAATAGCTAAATTGCTCCTGTCCCGCGAAATCCCATAAATGGAAATAAAGCTTACCAATTTTAACAGTTGAGATTTTTCCAGTGATAGTTGGAATGTGAACAGAAGGGATTTCATCTGCGCAAATTAGATTAGTTGTAGTTGTTTTACCTACTCCTGAAAACCCAACTAGAGATATTTTTGTTTTAAGATTTCTGTGGATGGTGGCTATAATAGGATTGAGTATTTCCATGAGTATGGGATCTAAACTCTCCAAACTATCTCCAAAAGTATCTAAAAACTCTTTTTTTAGCTTTTCTAATTCATTCTTTGTCCTTTCGACCTCATCGTTGACATCAGTTATGAAGATAAACATTAACCTTTCCTCTTCAAGTCGAGAGTATACGATTTTGTACTTAAAGAAATCATAACTATCTAAATTTGTCCCCTTTTTTACCTCTTCTACAATCTCTGTAATTACTTTTTGGAAATCTTCGACTGAGAGTGATTTTCCAAAATTTTTATTGTACAATATGTTCTCTCCATATAAAATATAAACTTGTCTTAACATTATTTAACACCTTCTTACAGTGAAAAAGTGATTCGAAAGAATTTAATTCTAAACCTAAAAAGTTTGAAATTTTCCTTTGAATCTTCAATCTAAATCAAAATATTTAAATCTTTAGGAATCAAAGAATGTACGATATTGGAGAGGGAAGTATTTAAATGAAATGCATTAGATTTAAAACTATTTGTTGTATCATAATTGCAATAAATGCTGAAATAAGATTTCTTGTTTCATAGTAAGTTTTGTATCCAATATTTTTGATAACAACTCAACTATTAGAGATACTTTTTCCATTCAAATACTCCATCTTTTGTGTAAAGATTTTGAGTACCAATTAAAATGAATGAGTAAATCCAACCACAATTCAAAAGAATAGTGTGTAAAATTTTATATTGATAAATAAAAAATTAAATACCAAAAATAGTATTATTATTGAAAAGCATTTTTTAAAAAATTAATACAACAAAATAATTTAAACAAAATGATTAAAAATGATTAAGACGAAACAAAAATTTAAACATAGAATAACAGCTATATTTCTATTGATACTTACTATAAGTACAGTTCTTTTTGCTGTTCCGTTAATGTCTAATAATTCACAAAATTTTTCTGGGGGAGATAGTGGAGATGGTTTTATTCCCCCAACGCTAAATAATGGTTTTGGTGAAGATCCTTGGTGGAATGTATCCTATCGTTGGAGATTATGCATTAATGTGACTAATACTGGAAATTTCAACCTAACGGATAACTATATCAGTATAGAATTTGATTATGCTAATTTAAGAGATAACTACGACATGGATCCAGACCTATATGATGTGAGAATCGTTGAAAATTATATCGTGAGGAATTATTATGTAAAAAAAGATTTTCCTAATACAAATACTGCAACGATTTGGTTTGAGACAAATTCCACAGTTGGAGCATCTGAATATGATACATATATGTACTGGGGAAATGCATCAATTAACTATCGTGGAAATAGCTATGTTAGTTTTGATCCTTCAGGAACCAGTTGGTGGAGTTTTGAAGAAGGATCTGGAGGTTACGGTTCTAATGCTTTAGATTCATTGGATTATGCTAATGCTACTCTTTGGGGTACAAGTGGTAGCTATTCTCCTGATTATGATGGGGATGCTGCTGTTGGCTCATACTCACTAAGGTTTGACGGTAGTCATGATTTTTTGTATATAAATGACGAGATGCATTTCACTAATGCTAATGAAATTCCCGCAGTTACAGTTACTTGCTGGTTTAAAACTTCTTTTTCAAGTACTGGTGATTGGGATAACTGGGCTTTTTTAGATTTTGATAGATCAGAGTATTTTAACTTTTTCCTTACAGGTAATGGAAGAATTGGTTTTGCAAGTTCAGCGAATGGATACAGCGGGCAAAACGACTTCTTTGGCAGTACTACAGGGTTAAATGATGATCAATGGCACTTTGCTGCCATCGTATATGATGGTTCAGACAAGATAATATATATCGATGATGGAGTAGAAGATGCAAGATGGGTAAATGCTATGAATGGACTTGCTTTTGGAACAAACATAGATAGATGGGGATTTATAGGGGATGGTTCTGAAGCTTTAGCTGAAAACGGAGGTAGAAATAGTTTTTATTATGATGGAAATCTTGACGAACTTCGATACTTTGATTATGCTGTTGCTCCCGACGAGTTGGAATGGTTAGCAAACTATCAACCAATTGAAACAGATTTATTACCAGTCACCGAGAGAGCTGCAAGTGTCACAATTACCATTGAAGATGTTGATGGTAGATTAGTTCCAGGGGCAGAAGTTTCATTATGGCATAATTTAACACATATCTTAGAAGTCGATAGCACAACCTATACTGATTTAACATCATCTGATGGCACTGTATCCTTTGCGAATGTTCCTTTTGGATTTTATAATATTTCTGTCAATTATACCCTAGTTTCAGGTTTATATGAAGAAGTTGTCTATGATGGTAGAAGCCAACCAGGAGAAGAAGTTGAGTTCAAGGGATTAGTGGTTTCAACTACTATACAAGCGAATTTATGGACAATTGATTTCGAAGTAGATGACTGGGATGGGGATCCACTAAATTATGGATACGTAGAAGTAAGCGCAGGTAGTAGTGAAATCTTAGAGTCACTTACATTGGATTCTGATGGTGAATCTACTTTTAGATGGTTAAACCGTACAAGTTATAATTATACAGTATATTATGATAATTCCGATTATACAATACAGAATCCAACTCCATTAAATTCAAGCACTATTGTGCGTACGGGTCCGATGATTTATCAAGAGTACATACAGACTGACTTATCTAAGTTGGAAATAATAGTCCTTGATAATACAGAAACCGTCTTAGTACAAGGAGCGACTGTTAGATTAACAATCAATGGTACAAACGATAAAGTTACAGAATTGAAGACAAATGAAAATGGTACCGCCTATGGTCGAACTAATGATGAAGTGTTGTTTTGGTATAAAACAGGTGAGGTATATAACATAACGCTATGGATAGCAAGTGTAAATTATTGGTTTAAAATAAATTATTCAGATCAGTATTATGATCCCTTAGCAGTTCCTCAACCAGAATATAACTATACTTTAAATAGCGCTTCTACGCTCATTTTAGAGATTGCATTAAATTTTCAAGATTATATAACTAGATTTCAGAATGCAAGTCTCATTGCTGATACAGCTGTAACATGGGGTGATATGATGAGTTTTTCTATCAATTATACAACTTCGGATGATGCAGAAGTGGGACCTTGGACAGGAGATGATGGAGTTGGCAGTACCGTTACATGCACTATAAAAAGTACTGCATTTGGGAATCCTGTTGTTTATCAAGACTTAATGAGTTTTATAGGGAATGGGAATTATTCTATTACTATAGATTCTGGTCTTCTTTCAGCTGGAGATAATGGTAAATCATACATAGTTGTGATATCTGGAGAGAAGGGAGCTTATCGTAAAGCACAGGATGAAACTTTCATTATCAATATCAATACAATGGCAACTGGAATAAGTTTGCATAATTATACCTCAATGCCAGATGAGTTGAGTAATAATGAAGTATCTCAGTATTATAATGAACTTATCAATGTGACTGTAAAATATTACGATTTTGATACAAATAATTCGTTAATGGCTGACGTATTCACATACGACTGGGATTATGGAAGTGGTTCTGTTAATCTTGATCCTCTAAATCCTGGGTATTATACTTTTGAAATTGATACTTCCGCTGCGACCAACGTAGGTAAATATCTCATTGAAATTACAGCTGGACTTGAGAACCATACTAAAATTGATGGTTTTGGATTTTTTATCAACATTCTTTCAAGACCTACTAAATTAAACGGTTCTGCAGGTATTTCATATGTTTCTGAAGATATTTTCATTTTTGAAGCAATTAATTTTATATTCAGTTATGAAGATACTATGAGTTCAACTGCAATTTCAGATTTGGATGAAATGAGTTATCTATTACAAATGCTTGATGAAGATGGTGACCCTATTTCTGGAGCTTCTGAATCCGGTTCTCTAACTGAAACCATTGGTTCAGAGTACTTGTTAGATCTTGATACAGAGACAAGATTAGATGGTGAATATTCAATCATAGTAACTTTAGATAAGCTTAATTATGAGCATCGAATCGCAATAATCTCACTAACTATTAAAAAGAGAATATTTCAAATTCAATGGCCAAGCGAGTTTAAAGGAACAAAAGTCGAGGTTGAGTCAGGAGCACCTTTACGGTTTACATTAGCACTTTCTGATCCAAATAATGGTTCAGTACCCGTAATAGGGGCGACTCTTTATATTACCTTTAAAGGTACTGACCATTATTTTACACCCAACGGAGATGGAACATATGATATAGATATTTCTAAGATTGCTGACGCTTTCTTTGTACCTTCAACATTCACCGCAACACTTACAATTGAGAAACAATATTTCTCTACGGTTTCAGCGACAATAACAGTTGTGGTTAACATGCATGAAACATTCGGTTTCCCAACGTTTTACTTATTAATGATTGTAGGAGCAGTTGTTGCTGTAACAGCAAGTTTGGCTATATATAGAACAGTGCAACAAGCTAGAATCCCTACTTTCGTTAAAAAAGCGAGAAAAATGAAGAAGGACATTAAGAGTAAAAAGACCATTTCAGAATCTCTTTTATATCCTTCAAAGGAAGAATTTCTTGTAAAACAATTAGGAGACAGATGGGATTTGCTTGGATTGTCAATGCAAGATGTTTTAGGGATTGAGGGTAAGAAAAAGAAAACCTTACCAGAAACCCCAGGAAAAATTAAACAAACTAAAGGAGGTAAAGAATAAATGCCAATTGGATTGGTTATAATGAGATGGGATGATAGGGCTGGAACAGAAATCCTATCGAAATATCCTGAGGAGATCGTTCTAACAGAAAAAACGCTTATGCAAGTATATAGTACGCATGAATATAGCGGTGAATCAGGAATGATAAGTCTAATGATAGGATCCTTAAATATTGCATCTTATTACACAGGACCAGATAAAAACTTCTATATCCTCCTACTTTTAAATCTTGATGATGATCCAGATGCGTATGAAGAAGGATTGATTGATATTTCGAGGATAATTCTCTCAAATTTTGAAGATGATGCATTTCTACAAATGATCCCTTCCTTATTCCGACGATTATCTGTATACCCAACATTAAGTACTGAACAACGCCTTGCATTAACTTATCAAGATGAAATAAAACGAATGATAATTAATCGTTTAAGAGATGAAGGTGTAGTTTCTAAATCCGAACTGATGATATGGTTAAAAGATAGATATAAACAAGGATTTGTTGACGTTGAGGGTGTTCTAATGGAGCTCATTAAACGTGAAGTCGTCAAAGAAGCATCAGTTAAGGGTATGCCTTCTGAATTAATTTTCTTGATAAAAGACATTGTACTTATGCGAGTACCACCGGCTACTATTTTAGGAGATCCCGCAGACAGAGGTTTACCCTCTCAACTTGTTGAAAATTACAAAACTGATGTTCGTAGATACTTTCAAAACTATCAACCTACAGAAGCAGACAATCTTAGAGTATTAGATGTTCTTACAAATCCACAAGTTTATGAAACGATACGATTATTAAGAACTGCGGTTGTCACTAAGAATGATCTAGAAAAACTTAGAAAGAAAGGAGTAGAAGATCTCGATGATGTATTGAAGATGCTTTGGGATACTCAAATAATACAGGTCTTTCAAGATGAAAGAGGAAATGAGTATTATGCGCTTCTTTCAGATTTTCATTTAGAACTAATGTTCCCAAAATACCTCATGAATGTTATCAAAACCGTGTATGACCAAAAATCAAAAGCAGATCAGGTATTAATTGAATATTTGACAGTTCTTGAAAATACTTACACAAATTTAAAAGCAACACAAAAAGAAGCAGCTAAAGCTAAGGATTAATAAATTTTTATAATTTTTTTATTTTTTTTTTATCTTTTTATCGTATACATCAAAGAATTTTTGAATTGACTAATATTATTCTAACCTAGAACAATCAAAATATTGATGTGAAGTTAAAATGGATAATAATTTTCCCAGTTGTGAAAAATATTTAGATACTCCAGAAGCCATTGGTTTGGATGGTATAGATTTGGAGAAATATATTATAGCCAGTTACATCATAAAACGCCCAAAAGGACAAAATGTAAATTATCTCTCTAGATTCGCTGCAATTGAACAATCGACAGGAACATGGGTACGAGTTCCTGCTGAGACTGAAGAAGTTAGAAAACATCATGTAGCAAGAGTGCTTGGAGTGTATGAACTACCTCATTTAGAATATGAGATACCTAAAGATGTAAAGGAACGAATTTATTTTGTACAAATCGGATTTCCTATTATTAATATTCAAGGAATGGGAATACCAATGCTTCTTACAAGTGTAATTGGAAATATTAGTATTACACATGGATTAAAATTAGTGGATCTGGCATTCCCAAAGGCTTGGTTAGAAGAGTATAAAGGACCTAAGTTTGGGATCGATGGGTTACGAAAACTTTTGAATGTACCAGAACGCCCTCTATTAAATAATATGGTGAAACCTTGTACAGGTCATACTGCCGATGTTGCAGCAGATCTAGTATATCAAGCTGCCGTTGGGGGATGTGATGTTGTAAAAGATGATGAATTAATATCAAATCCTTCTTTTAATACGCTAGAAGAAAGAATTGTGAAAGTCATGGAAGCTGTTGATAAAGCAGACTCAGAAAAAGGAGAAAAAACTTTGTACACCATAAATATTACCACCAAATTCCCAGAAATGTTCGAATACGCTGATAAAATGATAGAATTGGGTGCCAATGCTTTGATGATAAATTATTTAACTACTGGATTTGAAGCTCTAAGACAAATTGCGGAAGATCCTTCAATAAAAGTACCTATTTTAGGACATATGGATTTTGGGGGAACTTACTTTGGGGGTATGTGGACAGGAATGACTAGTATGCTAATATTTGCTAAATTACCAAGAATTTGTGGAGCTGATACAGTTGTAATCCCTGCACCTTATGGAAAAGCTGAGATTTTAGATGAGAGATATGAACAGAACCTTAAAGCGCTTCGATTTCCATTTCAACATATTAGACCAACACTACCAATGCCGAGTGGAGGGATAACTCCCGGTATGGTTGAAAAATGTATGAAAGAAGCAGGCAATGATATTTTAATTGGTAGTGGTGGGGGCATTCATAGCCATCCTGACGGACCCACATCTGGAGCTAAAGCGTTTAGACAAGCAATTGATGCTGTTATGCAAGGCAAAAATGTAAAGCAAGTTGCTAAAGAACAAAAAGAATTAGGAATCGCACTTGGAGTATGGGGAAGTGGTAAAACCGCCTTAATAGAAGATTAACCTTTTTTTATTTTTATTCTATTTTTATAGAAGAATCATGCATAAGAACTCTCAAACTTGGATTAAAATCATTTTTTTTAATACTTTAAACGATTTCATTTCCTCTTAAATCTAAGTATTTGAGATTAGGCATTTTATTGAAGTATTCAAGGTTTTCATGATTACTGATTCTGTTGTTTTTTAAAATCAAATGAGTCACATTGGGTAGCAAGGTTAATTCTTTGAGTTCCGTAATCTCATTATTCGAGAGATCAAGATAGCACATAGAAGTTAAATATTGAATTCCAAGTATTTCAGAGAGAGAATTAATATTATTTTTCCAACCCCAGGGTGTCCCCTTTACTTCATACTCTATGTCGGAGAGATCTAATTTTTTAATTAGGCCATTGTGTGGATTTAATTCATAATACACATTATAATATTGTTTGAATAGACTGGAAATAGTTAAAATATTTATTAAAATTTTAGCTAACTCATCATAAGTGAATTCTGCATAACCTTTTTCCTTTAGTAATTTCTTCAATACTTTTTTGATTTTTTTATTTTCAATTTTTCTTTCTGTGTTCACGTATTTCTTTTTAAGAAATTTTTGAACTTCATTAATCAACAATGCTTTAGCTTGGGCAAGATTTGATTTCCCTAATAGATTTACTATTTCAATTAGGCAATTATAATCACTTTCATTTTGAATTGCCCACTTCAATAGAGTAAAAGCATTATTTAAGTATTTATCTCCAATGTGTTTTATTGCTATATATCGAATTTCAATATTTTCGTCTGAAACTACCAAATTTTCTAGAATTTTAAAGATTTTATCTCCTGAAGGGTTAATTTTAACTAATTTATTAATAGCATTTAATCTGATCTCGTCCTTTTTACTGTTTTCAATTAAAGATGTTAATAAATCTGTAGCAGTTTGTTTATTAATTCTTTCGCTTTCAAATTTTTCCCAAATTTTTTCAGGACCAAATTGCATTATGAATTATAAATCTTGCTTGGAATTATTTATTTTTTAATTGTATTTTTTACCCATTGTAAAGATAATTCAATATTACTAAAAGAAATAGTTATAAATACTTTAGATTTTATTATTCTCCTAATTTGTACAGAGGTGTTATATGAATAGAAAATATATTATCTTTGAATTTCTGGTCGGTTTGATTATTTTCTCAATGATTATAAATCATATCCCAAAAAATTATTCCTCAAACGGAGTTCTTTCCCCGAGTGACGGAGGTTTTTCTTTTTCAGGAGATTATGAAGGTGATCTTTCAATAATGTATTTCGAAGAAAATTGGACTTTTTCAACTTGGACTAACCAAAATTCAAGCACAAACATTATCAATTATAATGCTTCCTATTGGGATCAAGAATATAAAGCGAGAAGTTTAGATATAAGAGCAGGTAATTTATATAATTATTCGGGAATTGGACTTCATACCATTGCGAATAATACGTCTGAACAAATAAGTCTAACTCCTTCTCTTGCATTTGCTCAAGAATTTACAGCACCAGCACTAAGTGAAATAAGTGAAATTATGATTTATTTAGATTTTGTCAGTATCTTAAATAGATATTATGATATCTTTATTTTTGATGAAAATTTAGAAGAACAAATTGCGTGGGGTTTTACTTATGACCCTCGAGTATTTGTAGACGAGTGGGTTTCTATCTATCCTGGATCAAATGTTTTACTCCCTGGTGAGAAATACAATATAGTTCTACGGGTTTGGTATTCGCTTGGAGGTTACAATTCGACATTCGATTATTGGAAAGCTGAAAATTATTCAAGTCCCATTTATAATAAAGGAATTACAAGACAGTCTCTGGACGGTGTTAATTGGACCACAGTATCAGACGATAACACTTTAGATATGTTATGTACTTTTTCTTATACAAAATTAATAGATCCCATGGATATCGATCTTAAGTTCATAATTAATGATGAAATCATAATTCCTACTTATCAAATAACTCCTTGGGGCTTTGCGGGTTATGAGGCATTTACATCATTTACTTTTAATGCACCCTTAACTAATGATATAAATTTAACGATATCAAGCAACCAAACCATACCAACTCTTGATATTGAAATTGTTACTTATTATTTCATGCTTATTAATGGGAGTGGGACATATAGCGCTGATGAAAATCGCATAGAGTGGACAATTACTTATCCTTATGAAGAGATTTCTTTTGGATGGCCACCTCCTATATTCCTTTTTGAAAAAGATTGGAGTTTTATCGATTTTTTTGATCCAGATGATATCGAATTGAGTGATGTATACTTTGGGCCTATTGATTTTTATAATAAATCTTTTTATGGTATAACGATCTTCTTTGGACCACCTTTGGAGGAAGGCAATTACACCGGAATATTTCAATCCCCAAGTTATTGCCATTCGATTATCACTAAAGTGAAACAAGGAAATGATTTTGTAACTAAACCCTCTTTACAATTGGGACAAACGGTTAAAGTTGAAGCAGGGATAACTAATCCTTTTAATAATCCTGTTTCTGGTGGTATTGGTCAAATAGTTTTATATTCTCCGTCGGGTGAAGTAATTCATAATGAGACAGGATTAACCTCCGTCAATGGAACGATGAGTAGCTCTGAAATATCATTGTCTTCAGGAATTAAAGAAGGTACTTATGAAACCAAGGTTTTTTGGACAAACGGGAGAGAAGCTGCGATTTATTCTATGAAGATCGTTATAAAAGCACCAGTTGATATAATCTTTTGGGTACTTTTATCTGTAGGTTTAGCACTCGTGTCAACTCCTGTCGCACTAGTTTCTCGAAAATATATTAGACAGAGGAATTGGCAAAAATCGTTAAAAAACTTGTTTGTTTTAACCAAAGATGGATTGAATATCTATGAATATTCTTTTGGTATTGAAATTCAAGATCCTGCGCTTATTTCAGCTATGATTTCTGCTTTAACTAGCTTTGTTCGAGAAGCTACAGGTAGTAAAAAGGCGTTACGTACAGTTGATCAAGAAGACAAAAAAGTAATCTTGAACCATGGTAATTACATTACTATTGCT
>JAGXNO010000037.1 GCA_019894975.1 Promethearchaeota archaeon
ATATGGAAGAAGACCCCCTAGGTTTCGATTCCGAAGGGAATCCTGTTTTTCTTAAAGATATATGGCCCAGTTCAAAAGAAATTGCAGAATTGACAGAAAAATCGATATCTCCTGAATTATTTAATAAAGAATATAAGGAGATATTTAAAGGCTCGGGTTTATGGAATGATTTAAAACCTTCAGCGGAAGAAGTATATCATTGGGACAAGGATTCGACTTATATAAAAGAACCTCCCTTTTTTATAAATTTTCCCTTAAAAGCTCCTCTATTGGAAGATATTCACAATGCAAAAATCCTAGCTTTGTTAGGAACATCTGTCACTACGGATCATATATCTCCCGCTGGTGCAATACCTAAGGATATACCGGCAGGAACATATCTACTCTCTAAGGGTATAAAAGAAGAAGACTTTAATTCATTTGGTTCTAGACGAGGAAATCATGAAGTTATGATGAGAGGGACATTTGGTAATATCCGTATTAGAAACAAACTAGTTGATAAAGAAGGGGGATGGACAGTTGATTTTTTGACTAATGAAATTAAACCAATATATGATGCTGCTATGGACTACATAAATAACAAAATAGATCTTATCGTGATCGCTGGAAATGATTATGGTATGGGAAGTTCTAGAGATTGGGCTGCAAAGGGTACACAACTTTTGGGTGTTAAAGCAGTTATTGCTGAATCATATGAAAGAATTCATAGAAGTAATCTTGTTGGTATGGGTGTATTGCCACTACAATTTAAAAATGGAGAAAATCCTGATACATTGGGTCTAAATGGTTCAGATGTTTTTAGTGTAGTTGGAATTAAAGATATTGAACCATTTTCTAAGGTAAAAGTAATAGCCAAAAGAGAAGGGCAAAGCGATATAAAGTTTGAAGCAATAGTAAGGTTAGATAGTAATATCGATGTTGAATATTATAAAAATGGTGGAATACTCCAAACAGTTTTAAGAAAAATGCTGAAAAGATAGAGAATCTAGTTTAGTAATTGTTCGAAATGCCCTATTATTCTTAATTTATTTTCGAATTTATTAAGATCACATAAAATTCCACGCAACCCACTCCCATTATGAAAAAGAGGTTTATCAAATTTTAATGTTAAAATGCCTGAGTTACCCGGTATGATCTCATTTCCATCGATGATTTTTAAAGGAGAACTTTTAATTTCAACTATTCCATGATATTGAATTGAATCATTAGATGCAATAATACCTTTTTTGGGTCGGAAAAATTGATTTATATAGACTTTAGCTCTTATCTCTTTTTCTCCTTTGAAGATTCCTTGGGTAGTAATAATATTATCTCTACTTATTTCACTAACAGATATATTTCCTTTTAATGCTAATCCAACTCTATCCCCTTCATGTGCTTCCTTAAAATCCCTATCGTGTTTTTGAATCCCTCGAATAATAACTTTCTTTGCAGCACCACTGTTTCCTGTTAACTCTAACATCTGGTTTGAGTGTACCGTTCCATTTTTTACTATTCCTAAAATTACCGTTCCTATACCTTTCACAGAAAAAGCATGGTCAATCAATATCTTAGTGTAATTGGATTCATTTAATTCGGTATTAAATACTTCCAGGCCAAGATCAACAATCTTTTTCTTAACAAAATTATAATCATCCTTCTGTCTAATTTCGAAGATTTCAGTTCCTTTAAGTGAAGTATTGCTTAACAAGGACTCAATTTTTTCTTTGATCTGAAGTAATTTCCATTCCGAATTAGAATTAATCCCATTTAGTATGATTAAAGCCTTTGTAGTGGAAATTTGATGGAACATATCTAAACCCACCAGAATTTCACCCACAGATGCATTTAAGCCTGCTTCAACATCAATAACTAAAATGTGAATGTTAGTTAAGATTAATGTTTGTAGAAATGGTTTCAATTTTTCTGGATAATCTATTGGTGTTAAAGCAATGAAAACCTCACCTAATTGAGAATCCAATCTATTATAGAATTGGATATCTGAACTTGTTCCAGGGGCACCTAGAGCTTGTCCTAATAACTTTCGATATTCGAAGTTATCCCCAAATATTCCCACTAAAAAAGTTCGTTCTTTAGCTTCACTCATTAAAATTGTTAAAGAAAGAACAAACAAAAATTTTATGATTTAAACTCAAAATTAATGTTTAAAGATAATAGCTATTTGTTTTCTCTTTCAAAAATCCATAAAATGTTATCAAGAAATTTGAATTCCCAACCTTGCGATGCCATCTCATCAAGTTTTTCTTGAGCAGAATTTACAAGTTTTTCTACAGTCTTTCCTCCTTTAATGGTTACTACTTTATACTCTTTCCTAAGAAAACCTCCATTATTTGATTTGTATAAGTTTATATCATTCTTCGAGGTATATAATTCTTTTTTGAAAAAGATCTAAAGATTAAATTTTTTAAAAAGAAGAAAAAAAAATTAAAGTTTTTCTTGTTGATTTTTCATTGCAAGACCCATTTTCCGCCATGATTGTCTCCCCATCTCCCACATCTCTCCTTGGGTATTCTGACCTTTCAATTCACGCCCAATCCATTTTTGTCCTGCGGGGACTTTTTTTGCCATCCCGACAAAAGAATTAGCCCCAACCATTGCATCGTCTTCCACTTTAACTCTAATCATTAATACCGATTTGATTCCCACAACAGTGTTATTCTTGAGGGTTGCTCCATGAACAATAGCTCCGAACCCAATTAAATTATTATCACCAATAGTCGTCTTAAAACCTTCGGCTGTATTTATGATACAGGCGTCCTGAAAAACATTGTTATCTCCAATTTTAATCTTAGCAAAATCACCCCGAATTATTACTCCTTGATAAACCACGTTATTTTGGCCTAATGTAACATCACCAATGATCCAAGCTGATTCTGAAATCCAACATGAAGGGTCGATACTGGGGGTTTTCAAATTTCCATTAACTTCGATTGATATAATTGGCATTTTTTTAATTACTATAAATCTTTTTAGTATTCTTAAAATTCGATTTTATAAAAAGTTGCCAATCACTTTTAGAAAAATATCATTTTAATCGAAAAGATTTATTTTCAGAAGATATTTATTTTACTAAGGAGATTTAAGATAAAAAGTAAAAAAAGTAAAGTTAAGATGAAAGATAAGGTTAACACTTATGGTATTGTTGCAATAGCGTTTGGAGTTGCAGCTATATTTTTTATATCAGTTTGTTTTGAGTGTATTCTAAAGTGGTACGGTTTACCCTTCCCAATAGGAGCAATAATCTTTGGGAGCATAGGGATATGGAAAGATAATAACCCAAAGATTGCAATAGTAGGTTTAATTCTAGGGGTGATATTTTTTATAGTTAATCTTTTGATTGGAGTATCTTTTTAATTATCATATATTCTTTAAACTAACTGCCCATATAGCACTTCAGTATCATATTCAATTCTTACTTTTCCTTCTGCTTCAAAAGTTTCGTAGATAATCTTCAGTTCTTTTAACATTTTTTCATAATTTGGATCCTCTTTTAAAGGGATGTATGAAGCCGAAAGTAAACGTCCTGTTAAACCAGCAAAATCAAGATCTTGATAATTATGAAAAATTTCTTTTTTATAGTTAAAAAAAACATCAACGTTTTGCTCACGTTTTCTCACTTGCTTATAATCCGTTCCGTAGCTAGACACAAATTGTTCATATTGGCTTGAAAATCCTTTTTCTTGTTTTTTTCTGCTATTCCATATTAGAACAACATAACCATCAAATTTAAGAATATCTTTGAATTCTTTTTTTGATTTGTCAATATCAAACCAATGAAATGCTTGTCCTACAGTTATCAAATCTATACTATTACTCAATAGACTTGTATTTTCTGCGGAACTACTAATACTTATGAATTCAGGATAAATTTCTAAAATTCTTTCAGCAGCTCTCCTCATTTCAGTATTTGGTTCTACCCCAAATACTTTATTTCCGTTTTTTAAGAATAATTCACTCAAAATACCAGTTCCTGAGCCAATATCTGCTATTATAGATCGTTTTGATAATATCTTCTTATCTGTTAGAAAATTTATTATTTCTTTGGGATAACTAGGTCTATATTTGATATAATTCTCTACTCTTGAAGAAAATCTTTTCTTTGGATCGGTTAAATATTCATTATCTACCATAGAATTAAATTAAATAAAAAAAAGAGATAAATAAAATTATTGGTTTATTAAGTATGTTTTTGCTTTATATGGGGTAATTTGCCACCAGTTTTTAACTCTTCAATTTCAGTTTCACTTAATGAATGAAGTAACGAAATTTCTACATTTTTAGTTAGATTTTTTAATGTTACTTTTCCAGTCTGTAATGTTGTTAAGTCGACTTCAAATTTATCTCCTTGGTCAATGCTATTATAGTCTTCTTTGTTTTCAAATGTTAACGGTACGATTCCAAAGTTAACAAGATTGGCTAGATGAATACGAGCAAAAGACTTAACGATTACAGCCTTTAATCCTAGATATTTAGGGGCTATTGCTGCATGTTCTCTACTTGAACCCTGACCATAATTATCCCCACCAACTATAAAACCTCCTCCCTTTT
The DNA here is from genome assembly GCA_019894975.1 of Promethearchaeota archaeon. Lineage (GTDB taxonomy): Archaea > Asgardarchaeota > Lokiarchaeia > Sigyniarchaeales > SOKP01 > Loki-b32. Next base: position 4,549 of record JAGXNO010000037.1, read on the forward strand.
CTAGTGAGCGATCATGAAATGATTCATCTACAACGTTGAATACGAATTTACTAATCTCTGGGATGTTACTCCTTAATGGAAGAATCTGTGCTCCTGCAGGCATTATATGATCTGTTGTAATGTCATCCTCGACTTTTAGTAAAACTTCTCCTTCTAAATTATCAGGTAAAGGACCAAATTCCGGTAATGGTTTGATATTAGGCCCTCTGACAATATCTACATTTTTGGCTTCTTCAATGGATAAAGGAGGGATAATCATATTATCATTTACTATAAATTTCTCTGGCATTTCACTCTTAGGAAGTTTTCCAAAAGATCGTGGATCAGTTAATTTTCCAGTAAGAGCAGATACTGCAGCGGTTTCAGGACTCACAAGATATGCTTGAGCACTTCTAGTTCCTGATCTACCCAAGAAGTTTCGATTAAATGTTCTTAATGTAATTGCATCGCTTTTAGGTGCCAACCCCATTCCAATACACGGCCCACACGCGTTTTCTAATATTCTAGCACCCGCTTTTAGTAAGTCTAACATCTCTCCCGAATGAATCATATGCTCTACTACTTGACGTGAACCTGCTGAAACAGTTAATACAGTAGATTCATCAATTGTTTTTCCCTTTAAGATACCAGCAACAGCTTTAAGATCTCTTAGAGAAGAATTAGTACAGGAGCCAATACATACTTGATCAATTTTTAGCCCCTCAATTTCCTTTACTGTTTTTACATTCCCCGGACTATGTGGTGTAGCGACAAGAGGTTCAAGCTCGCTTAGATTAATCTCAATCTTCTCGTCATATTCCGCATCATTATCTGGTTCTAATAATATCCATTGATCTCCTCTTTCCTGAGCTTCCAAGAATTCTTTTGTAATCTCGTCAGATGGAAAAATAGATGTTGTTGCCCCGGTTTCAGTTCCCATATTTGTTATAGTTCCTCTTTCTGGGACTGTTAGAGTTTTTATTCCCGGCCCAGTGTATTCTAAAACTTTGTTGACTGCACCTTTAACTCCGATTCTTCTTAAAATCTCAAGAATGACATCTTTAGCAGAAACAAAATCAGGTAATTTACCCGTAAGATATACATTGACAACCTTTGGCATTTTTAATCGGAATGCCTCTCCCGCCATAGCAGCTGCTACATCAAGACCTCCCGCTCCAATAGCTATAGATCCAACTCCTCCTCCTGTAGGAGTATGGCTGTCACTTCCTAAAAGTGTTTTTCCAGGTCTTGCGAACCTTTCTAAATGGACTTGATGACAAATACCGTTTCCTGGACGAGAGAAGTATAGACCATACTTGGCAGCTATACTTTGTAGGTACCTGTGATCGTCTGGGTTCTTAAAATCGGTTTGTAAAGTGTTGTGATCAACATAACTAACCGATAATTCTGTTTGTACACGATCAATGCCAATAGCTTCAAACTGTAGATAAGCCATAGTGCCTGTTGCGTCTTGTGTTAACGTTTGATCAATCTTAATCGCAATATCCGTTCCCTTTTCTAACTTACCTTCTACTAAATGTTGTTCTAAAACCTTTTCGGTTAATGTTTTTCCCATTTTTAGATACCTAATTGTTATGGTAATTTAGGTTATAGTTATATTATATACATCACAATTTAAGAATTTCGCATTTAATTTGTAACAAGCCAAGAATTTATTAGAATAGGATTATTAACAAAATTAACGATAGTTATTTAAATTCAATTGATCATAATAAAGTGAAATAAAATGTCTGAAGAGTATATAAGAGGTCAGATCAGCGCGAAAGAGGATGAAATTACGCGTATTGAAGAAGAAGCTTCAAAGAAAGACGCTTCAGCAGAAGCGGAAATTGAAGCAGAATTTGATTTACAAATAGAAGAAGCGAAAACAAAAGTAGATGAAGAAGAAGGTTTGCGAGATGAAGCTATTCAAAAATCGGAAGAATGGACTCAAAAAAAGAAAGAAAAAATTGCTACTGCTAAAGATGCAAATAAAATATTTGCAAACCTAAAAAGTGATAAAGATAAAGCTCTCAATGTGAAATTAAAAGAAATTGAGAACGACAAAAAATCCCAAATTAAAGAAGTACAGGGAGAAATTAAAACTCTACAAAAGCAATTAATCGCTTTGGAAAAAGAAAAAGACAAACAAGCCCAAGAAGCTGAAGATTAGGCTAACTGTATCATTTTTATACAAGATTTATGTTATTTTTTTTTTTTTTTTTTTTTTAATTTACTACAATTCAAAACCTGTAATTCATTGAGATCAAAGTTTTTATAATTGATTATTTTAACAGGTTTCGGACTATATAATAATTATAGAGTAAATATATGTAAAGGTATAGAAGATATCAGTAAGATCATAAAGAATATTACCCTAATTAATGATAAGCGAATATAACTAAGATTAAAGATTTAAGGGTAATTTTTGACCTTTTTCATTAATTTCATCTTTTAATACGTCAGGATGCAACCTTAGCTCATCGTAAAGCCAAGACATAAGTCGTAATTTTGAATTATAAATTTCGACTTCCTCTTCGAAAAGTTCCATATTATTGTTACCTTCTGTATTCATTATATTCCAAGAGATCCAGGAAACATATTTATCAGTGTAATACCAAGGTAATATCGAGATTATATCTTTTTTTTTCTTATATTTAACTCTTCAAATATTTAGCCTTAATATCATCAAGAATATAAACTACTTCTTCGATTGGATTACCATTTATGACTTTATCCAGTTTTTCAATTAATTCTTTAGGATACAAAGGGAGCTGTGAAGTACTCGTTCTATATTCTTTAAATTCATCAGTTACAGAATATAATGAATTGCTTCTTTTTACTTCTAATTCTCTCGATACAATATTTACAAAAGATTCAACCATCTCGTTATAAATATTATCTTCGATTTTTTGTATCTCATAATTTATATCAGCAATAATATGATCATATTTTGTATTAACATCTTGAATTTCTTTTTCTCTTTCCCTGTTTATCTCATCAATTTTAGGCTCTAAAGCTTTTTTTCTCTGTTCTAACTCTTCAAGTTTGGAAGTTAAGTGACTAATCATGTTACTGAGTAATAAAAGACACTATTTAAAGAATTAGTTGAATCTCCTTAGGAAATAGGATTGTAATTTAAGCTTTAGTTTTTACAACTTGGTTCACTTTTAAAAAAATCTATCACGCAAATCAGAAAAATCAATAAAAGGATGTTTCTCCTCTTGAACCTTGACTTAGCGATTCATTTGTTACTAAAAGCTTTAAGAAAAGTATTTTATAATATAACAAGTATCTTAAGTTATAAATAAAAAAGTTTTCTAATCAACCTATATTTGGAAGTGATTTAAATGGATTATACACAAGCCCCTCATTTAACTGATAAAGAAATGGATGATTTTTTGAAAGAAGCTCCGACCGCAATAATATGCAGTATTAATGAAGATAATACCATACATGGAGTTCCTGTTTGGTTCAAGTACGAAAGTGGACAATTTATTATTGCAACTCCAGAAAAGAGTCAAAAAGCTAGAAATATTGCAAAAAATATCAATGTCACCTTAATCGTTTATGTAGAAAGTCCAGCTATTAAGGGTGTTATCGTTTATGGTAAAGGTGAAGTAGATCTCAAATCGTGGGATCAAGAAGCCGCTAGCATGCTTGAGAAATACATGTCAAGTGAAGAGGCTGAAAAGTGGTGGCAAATTCTTAATGAGCACGCGAAATGGGTGAAAATTGTAGTTAAACCAGAGAGGATGGCATCGTTTGATTACGCTAAGGATGCAGTTTGGGATGAAATGACAAATAAAATGGGATGGGAGTAAGAAGTAATATTAATTTAAACGTCAAATATCTGAAGAACTCATAATTTTCTTCATATTATTGAAATTAATGAGGTAAACTTCTTAATCATAAACTATATTAATTCTTCTAATACTGCGAAGGAACTAGAATATAATTTGATATATAGAATATAATAAGATGGAATTATAAAAATTAAATTTGAAAAATCGTAGTGATAAAGATGGTCAATAAGATTAGATTGCCAGAACCAGACGAAAACTTAAAGTTCATTGATGTCCATTGTCATTTACCTTTTCCACGCCCAAAAAATGATCGATTACCCTCAGATACAGAACAGATCTCAACATATTTTAAATTGGGGGGGCAATACTTAGTTACAAGCACAATCGATATGCACACATTGAATAAAACACTTTTATTCAAGAAGAATAACAACAAAAATTTTGGTTTCACATGTGGGTTTGCACCCCAGACAGTAACTTACACTCCTAAAGAGAAATATAAAGAAGAATGGAGTAAGTGGATAGAATTTATTCAAACCAATCAAGCTGAATACCTAGCAATAGGTGAAATTGGTTTAGATTTCCATCATGCAAAAACACTCGACAAACGAATGAAACAAGTAGAAGTTTTCAAAAAAATTTTGGAACTAACAATCGATTTTAACAAACCTTATGTTTTACATGTTAGAAATGCAGCTGAACATGAATATGATAGGCAAAATCCGAAACATAGATTTAATAAAAAGGATGGTGTAAATAAAGAGATATTGAAAATATTGAATGATTTTAAAATAGCACCTAAAAGAGTGATGTGGCATTGCTTTTCAGGACCAGATGATTATGGAAGAATACTACCTCATCAAGGATATATTCTTTCTGTACCGAGTTCTGCTTATGGTTTCAATAGATGGCGAGGAGCTACTCAAAATTCTCCTTTAGATTCATTAGTAACTGAAACGGATTCTTACTACCAACATCCTTACAAGAGAGGCCCGATAAATGTACCTGCCAATGTAAGATACGCAATAGCGGCTATCGCGTACTCTCATAACGTTTCACAAAAATTAGTGAGTGACAAAACAGTTGAAAATGCAATAAGATTTTTTAATCTAAAAATTGAAAATTAGAAACGTTAAAAAATTAGAAACTCATTTCTCTAAGTACAACTTTAATTTTTAACTAAATAAGGTGAATGATTTGAAAATTTTAGTAACTTATTATTCCCAAACAGGAAATACAGAAAAAGTTGCGAAGAGTATCTATGATGGATGCCAAGGGCAGGATGTAGAAATTTTACCTATTAAAGAAGTAGATCCTTCCAGTTTGGATAAATATGACTTAATGTTTTTAGGATCTGGTATTTATGCGAGTAGGGTAAATAAAGCACTCGCAGATTTAATAGCTGCGGCGCCCCAATTACCACCAAAGTTTGTATTTTTCAATACTCATGCAAGTAAAGTAGCCTATCAAGATGGTTTTAAAGTGGTAAAAAAGAATATAAGTGAGTCTTCAGAAATAATTGCCGAATTTGATTGTTGTGGTGATAATATTGGAGTACCAGAAGCAATGCAAAAATCTATGTTAGAAAGATTACCTGAAGATAAAAGAAAAGAAGCAGAAGCACATCAAATATGGCTTAAAGGAAGACCAAATGAAGAAGATCTTGAGAATGCTAAAAAATTTGCTGAATCAATAATAAAAAAGCTCTAAATTTAACATATATAATTTATAATCTCCATTTTATTTTTAAAATAAATCCTCAAAGAATAGTCTAAGATTTATTTATATACTAATGAGTATAACTCATTCATAACTTTTGTAAAATAACCATAAAATTTGAGAAAAATGAGAAAAAACTTAAAAATAGCATTATTGATAGCATCGATTGTTATTGTTGGGGGAGGAGGTATATTTGGGATAATAGTTGCGGTCACTTGGGGTGAATATAAATATACGGATACATATTATTATGATCCTCAACTGCCACCTTCAGGTATAGAAGAAGTGAGCTTTAGCAGTGATATAGGAGGTATAGTTATAAATTACAATACAACTCCCACTAACAATTATGTTAAGATAGACTTGGATATTAAACTAAAGGGAGCATTTGTAAATGGTAAATCCTTTTCAGATTTCTTTAGACCAATAATATGGATAAATGACAGTATTTCCACTACAACTTTCTCACTTGAAAAAAAGCCTTCCACCTGGTTTTTATTCCCTCTGATACAAAAAATCAATATATCTATAACTCTTAGAACTGATATTATATATGATATTTCAGCATTAACTAGTACAGGTTCGGTTGAGATGAATATAGCTGAAAATGTTATTCTTAATAGCACCAATTTAGCGACATCCACAGGTTCTGTATATGTTCAAGCTGAGAATAACAGTATTCTCTTTGGTGATTTGGATTTAAGAGTAAGTACGGGAAGTATTAATTTATTTGCTAAAGGAGTCAATTTTTCCTATGGTTTTAAAGCAGTAACCTCTACAGGATCATTGAATTTGAATCTTACTAACTGCATTATAGGAGAAGATATCAAAGGAAAAGCTTCAACGGGAGGTATTACTTTAAAAAGTTATAATGTACAATACGATAAGAACTGCGTGTGGGATATTGAGACAAATACAGGTAGCATTGATATAGAAATATCTCAATTTATTGAGATGGGTGCAGATATCACAGGAACTATAGAAACTTCAACGGGAAGTATTGATTTAGTTTATATAGATAATCAAGCAAGTGTAGGGGCGAGCTTTTTAGGGAGTTGGTCGACAGGGAGTTATACTCGTTCTAGTAGTGGAGGGGGATTTGTAGCTACAAATATAAATCCGTTTGCTTCACTAGATTATGGCACCGCATCAAGTACATATACTTTAGATTTAACAGTAAGTACTGGAAGTATCGATGTTGATGGCACCAGTTCATAATATTAAAAAAATATTAAAATTTTTTTTATTTTATTTCTACAATATAGTAATGCTATCTTGTCTTCAAAATCGTCATTTGAGCCAAAAATAATTTTCTAAAAACCTTTCTTATAAAACGAATTCTAAATAAAATTCTGATAGTCCTTAACATTAAGAATCTTTTTGGTTTAAAAGTGCTCTTAGTCTTATCATAACTAATTTGCTTTATAAAAAAGTTCTTTTGTAAGATTGAAATTATCAATTGATATGTTATTATAGCAATTATATCCCAAGCCCGTTTTATGTGAATCTCAGGATATTCTAATTGTTCTCCCATAGCCATTCTAACAATCTCAATTATGTGGTAAAGATCAATTTTGCTTCCTATAAGTTCCCGAATCGCCCACAATAAATAAATACACCCTCCACAGTAGGAAACTAAAGCATCAGCACCAGTTTCTTCAGCTTCCTTAAACTTTTTACTTCCTTCTGATATGATGTCAAAAGGGATTGATAAATTTCTTACCCAAGATGCTCCTGCGCCAAAACCACAACAAAGAGAATCTTTTTTGATATGCTCCATTTCCTTTATCTCACAACCACAAATTTCCAAGATTTTTCTGGGTGGATCCCAGTACTTTCCTCCTGAAGCTTTCGAATAGCAATTATCATGAACAGTAGTGCTAAACTTTAATTTGTCTACAATCGGAATTTTTCCAGTTTCTAGACTATTTAACATCCAATCATTAAAATTAATAAATTTCTGTTCATGGTTAACTTTCATTTCTGTTGGGTGAACTTCTGAAAAGATATATTGGACAGCATCTAAAGTATGGGCAACGTTTTTAACTCCCCAGTTTTCAAAATCATTTCTACACTTCTTAGCAATTTTCTGAACGATATCAAGATACCCTCCTTGGTATAAATAAGCACCTCCTTCCCAATGGTCAATTAAATCAATTGGTTTAAAATAGTCTAATAGTTTACTCCCCCCTATTATGAAAGGAAATAAATGTGTGTAATTTCCAATTACTAAAAGATCATCATCTTTTTGTGGAGTATAACTCATCCACTCAGAAATCCACATTTGTTCTTTATCAGAGAGAAAAATGTTAAGTAATTGCCAAATATTGGGTGTTTCCGTAGGACATACAAATTTATAAAGTGGAGGGGCTCCTTGTTTTTTATAAAGGGAGTTCCATCGTTCAAGAATAAGTTGATAGGGGTTGGCATTTTGAGGACAATAAAAGTTACATGAGAAACAGGTATTGCATTTTGAAAGAACGTATTTAGATTCTTCTCCTTCAATTAAGGCTTTAAATTCTTCTTTCGCTAAATCTAGGGGCAATTTTAAAACAGGGCACAGGTGTAGACATTCACCACATAAATTACACAATTCTTTTCTGAAACCAGATATTCTATTAGTAGATACCATATTTACCAAGCATCTCCATAAGATGGTGGGTCTTCAGCAATTTCGGCTATTTTAAATGTTTTTTTAGAAAAAATGTGGGGAACCTGTTTCCGTAGTGTTCCCCAGAAGAAGTGCTTTGCTCGTTTTTTTTTTGCTTTTTGTGTGAAGGAAGGCTTTTCACCAATTGCCATTTGCAATAATTCAACGATATGATAGATTCTTATTTTTTTTGCATATAGTTTTTTATTTGCTGTAAATGTTGCTAAACATCCCGCACAATAAACGCACACAGTTTTAATTTTTGATTTTCTAAATTCTTTAAAATTTCTTAAAGCAGCTGATCTTATTTTAAATGGTTGATAAGATGAATCCACAGAAAAGCCCGCTCCTATACCACAACACCGCATATTTTCCCTACATGCTTCTATTTCTATTACTTTTACACCAATCATATCAAGGATTTTCCGGGGTAAATCCATATAATCATCTCCAAACATTTTAGAATAGCATGAATCTTGTATTGCTACAGACAAGTTCAGCTTGTTTTTTATTTCAATTTTCCCGTTTTTGAGTTCATCCCATAAGTATTCAATATAAGATTTAATCTCTTCAAATTTATATGTAAGACCATAATGTGGAAGTACATTTTTAAATACAGCTGTACCTGCAGTGCACAAAACTAATAGTTTCTTAGGGTTTAATGTTTCGAACCATTTATTCAATCTTTTAGTAACTTGAAACAATTCATCACGATAGCCTGTTCGAAATAATGTTTCCCCACAACAATATTCCAAACGACCTCTTATATCTAAATCTTTAAAAAAACTTGCTTGTGATAATTCAGCAAAAGTGATTATATTGCAACCAGGATAGGTTAGAGTATCATCTTTTAATGGTTTTAATGATGCCCATGAAGATACTAAATCTCTTGTTTTCTTTGGAAGATGTTCCATAACATGAGATCGAAAGTTCGGATAATGAGGATGTAAAGTCATATAATACGTTCCCCTCTTCCTCAAACCTTCACTTTTGTATTGATCATTCCACCTTTGCAAAATTAAACTCGTGGGATGAGCTTCCTCAGGACAATAAAAATTACATGAAAAACAACTTTGGCATTCCGTTAAAACTCTTTTGGTTTTCTCTCCCGCCAGCAATCGTTTCATTTCTTTGATCGATTCATCTTTAGAAAGATTTAGAACAGGGCATCTGTAAAAACAATCCCCACATAAAGTACAAGCTTCTTTCTTAAAGGGAGCGAAAAATTCTATCCCAATAGGTACTAGTTTAGTCATATTTTAAACAACAATGTTAAATTATAAGGAAAAAAATTACGGAAAAATTCCTCTTAAATCGTAAGCTCTTGCAATCCTTGATACTGCAATGATGTATGCCGCTGTACGAAGTGGTACATTTCTCTCTTTATATATTTTAAATACATCCTCAAAAGCTTCGATTATGATTCTTTTTAACTCTTCATTAATTCTATCTAAATCCCAAAAGTATGATTGAATGTCTTGAACGTATTCAAAATATGAAACACAGACACCTCCAGCATTTGCTAAAATGTCTGGAATAACATGTATTCCTTTTTCAAATAATATTCGATCTGCTTCAGGGGTAGTAGGGCCATTAGCACCTTCTAAAATAATTTTGCAATTAATGTCTTCCACATTTTCCCTTGTAATCTGATTTTCAAGAGCAGCAGGCACTAAAATATCGCACTCTGTAGCCAGCAATTCTGCATTGGTAATTAATTTATTCCTATCATCCTTATAATCCTTTAAGTATTTACCTTGTTGGGTCCACTCTAATAATTTGTCAATTTCTAATCCTTCAGAATTATAAAGTCCTCCTGATATATCTGAAATCGCTAGTATTTTACAACCCCTTTCATATAACAAGCTTGCAATCCAACCACCGACATTACCAAATCCTTGAACTACAATAGATTGAGTTTCTAATTTCTTATTTAACTTTTCGCACATCTTATCAATTACAAAATATAAGCCCATCCCTGTAGCCGAATTTCTTCCCACTGATCCCCCAATTTCAATTGGTTTTCCTGTAACAACTCCTGGTACAGCCCTTCCCTTTTGCATGCTGTATGTATCCATGATCCAAGCCATGATCTGAGCATTAGTATTTACATCTGGTGCTGGGATATCAATATCTGGTCCTATTATATTTATTATTTCCGTAGTAAATCTTCTTGTAAGTTTTTCTAATTCCTTTCTTGATAACTCTCGTGGATTCACACATATCCCACCCTTAGCTCCTCCTAAGGGTAATTTTAAAAGGCTACACTTCCAAGTCATCCATGTAGCTAATGCTTTTATCTCATCGAGATTCACATCTGGAGAAAATCTTAAACCCCCTTTTCCAGGTCCTCGTACTGTAGAATGATGTACCCGATATCCTTCAAAAATTTGAAGTGACCCATCATCCATGATAATAGGAATGCTAACGATCAAAGCTCTTTCAATTCTTTTAAGATATCGTGTTATATTGGCATCCAATCCCATCTCTTCTGCTACAATATCAATTTGTTTCTTAGCCATTTCAAATGGATTTAAATCCATATTTTCTCACCTCTTATTTTAAATGTATAACTCATGGAAACAACCCCCGTAGTTCATGTGCTCTGGCTAATCTCTCTGCTCCGATAGCATAAGCGGCTGTTCGATACGATATTGATTTTCCGTCAGATAAATTTATTACAGATTCAAAAGCTCTAAGTAAAATTCTTTTCATCTCACTATTAACTCTTTCTAGATTCCAAAAATATGATTGAATATCTTGAATATACTCAAAGTAGGAGACACATAAACCTCCAGCATTAGCAAGGATGTCTGGGATTACTAATATTCCTTTTTCATTTAGTATGGTATCTGCTTGTGAAGTAGTTGGACTATTGGCTCCTTCTAATATTATTTTGCAGTCAATATCACCGGCATTACCACTAAAGATCTGATTCTCTGTAGCTGCGGGGACTAAAATATCGCATGGTGTCCTAAACAGTTCTTCATTCGTAATGATACCAACATCTTCATCCTTATAATTCTTTAATAAGTTCCCCTGTTGTTTCCAACTAATCATTTTATTGATATTTAGACCTTTATTTGAAAAAACTCCGCCCACTGAATCCGTTATTGCAATTATTTTACAGCCAACACTACTTAAAATTTGGGCAACTACACTCCCAACTTTACCAAATCCTTGAATTGCGATGGTACTTGATGTTAAATTGAAATTTTGCCTTTCACATAAAGATTGTAGAATATAATACATACCGGTTCCAGGTGCGTCTGTACGCCCAACTGTTCCCCCTATTTCTATTGGTTTCCCAGTTACTACTCCAGGGATAGATCTACCTTTATTCATTGAATATGTATCCATGATCCAGGCCATTTCCTGTTCTCCAGTATTCATATCTGGAGCCAAGATATCAATATCTGGTCCAATCATATTTAATATTTCGGATGTATATCTTCTGGTTAATTTTCTCAACTCATCTTGTGATAACTTTTTTGGATCTACTCGAATTCCTCCTTTCGACCCTCCCAGAGGTAATCCTAAAAGGCTGGTCTTAAAAGTCATTAAAAATGCAAGTGCTTTAATTTCATCTAAGGAAACAAGGGGAGAGTATCTCAAACCTCCCTTAGCGGGACCACGTAATGTCGAATGATGAACTCTAAAACCTTCGAAAATTTCTAGCCTACCATCATCCATTACTACGGGCATAGAGACTATTAAAGAACGCTCTACTTTCTTTAAATATTCAAGAGTGTTCGGTGCTAAGCCAATGACTTTCGCTGCGATATCAAGTTTCTTCTTAGCGCTTTCAAAAGGATTAATATTTCTCAAATTAGTTTACCTTGAAATTATAATTTAGAATTTAACTAATTATTATATCTGTAGAATGTAATTTTTTTTAAAAATTAAACTATAAAGAAAATCTTAAAAGATATAGAGCTTTAGATTTTTATAAATTTTACAAGAAGAATCGAAATACAATGAATTCAGAATTTGAGAAAAATTTAAATAAATATGTTGATGTAATATTAAAGGTTGGCCTTAATTTACAACAAGGACAGCGCCTCCTAATTGGTGTAGATAATCCTGTTAATTCCGGAACTCCTGTCGAATTAGCCCCATTTATACAATTAATTGTGAAAAAAGCTTACCAGATGGGAGCAAAGTTTGTAGAAGTGCTGTGGAGTGATCCTCAACTAGACCTAATTAGATATCAATATGCTCCCAAAGATTCGTTTGAAGAAGTTTCAATATGGCGTAAGGAAGCAGCTTTAGAATATGCTACTAAGAGTGATGCAATTTTAGCTATTGCCGCTCAAGACCCTGAAATATTTAGTGATCAAGATCCTGCACTATTAATGACTCAGGCTCAAGCTAAATCAATTCTTTATAGACCTTTCATGCAGTTACTCATTAAAAATAATATGAATTGGTTGGCGGTTTCGGCCCCAGTTAATGGCTGGGCAGAAAAGGTTTTCGCTGAACCTTCTTCAGATAAAATTAAAGCAAAACTATGGGATAAGATATTTCAAATTTGTCGTATTGACCAAGAAGATCCAATTTTAGCGTGGGATAATCATATAAAAAATCTTCAAGCTAGATGTGATTATTTAAATGAAAAACAATACGAAGCACTAAATATAAAAAGTCCTGGAACAGACTTGACAATAGGTCTAGCTAGGAACCACGTTTGGGTGGGAGGAAATACTAAAAGTCAGAATGGAATAACTTTTGTTCCAAATTTACCAACTGAAGAGATTTTTACTATCCCTGATAAAAATAAAGTACACGGAACTGTAAGAGCAACCAAGCCACTATTTATTAATGGTGCCCTTATTGAGGATTTTTCATTTACATTTTCAAATGGAAAAGTCATAGAATATGACGCAAGCAAGGGTAAAGAAGTTCTTGATAATTTGTTAAATTATGATGAAGGTGCTAAATATTTAGGTGAAATAGCTCTAGTGCCACATAGTTCCCCTATATCTCAAACCGGATTGCTTTTTTATAACATATTAATAGATGAAAATGCCTCCATTCATATTGCTTTGGGTTCTGGATATAAATTTAGTATAGAGAATGGAGAAGAAATGTCTGATGATGACTTTATCAAAGCTGGAGGAAATAATAGCATGCTTCATATGGATTTTATGATAGGTTCTAAGGAAACCAATGTTGATGGAATCCAAGAAGATGGAACTGTTGAGCCAATTATGAGAAATGGGGAATGGGTTTTTAACGTCTCTTCAAAATAAGTTAAACTTTTTTTTTTATTTTATAGGTTTACAAGACAATATTGCACAAACTTCAAGGGATCATTAGCACATCCTCCTGAATCAAGACCTCCCAATTGCTCGATAATCTTTTGAGGGATGGCATTATCTACAATCCATAAATCTTTTAAATTGGTTAATGATTCTAATCCTTTTATCTGAATTATTTGATTTTGATTTAGATCAAGCGTTTCTAATTTTGTTAGCGGTTCTAATCCTTTAATTTCACCAATACTATTTTCAGATAGAAATAAGTTCTCTAAATTTGTTAGTGAATATAATCCTTTAATATGGTTTATTTTATTTTGTTTTAAATTCAGGATTTTCAAATTATTGCAATGATCCAACCCTTTAATTTCTGATATCTGATTTGAATTTAACCAGAGAGTTTCTAAATGTTCCAGAGCATCAAGATTCTTTATTTCTTGAATTGAATTATTGTTTAGATAAAGACTTTTTAAGTTTTTTAGGTTTTCAGATCCTTCGATACTTGATATCTGATTACCAGCAATGTTCAATACTTCTAAATTCTTTTGATTATCTAAGTTTTCTATTTTCTGTAATTGATTCCCCGCAATCCACAATACTTCAAGTTTATCTAATTTATCAAGTCCTTGGATTTTTGAAATATTATTCCAGGATAAATCTAATCGTTGTAGTGAAGTGAGATTTTCTAAACCTTTTAATTCTTCAATCTGGTTCCCTCTAAGATATAATTCTTTCAGATTAGTTAATTTATCTAGACCTTTGATTTCCTTTATTTGGTTACTGATTAAATGTAGGATTTCAAGATTCTGTAGGTTATCTAATCCTTTTATCTCCCTTATATCATTGCTCCCAAGATTTAAGATCTCAAGTTCATTTAGAGCATCAAGCCCTCTCATAATAATTATTTCATTAGAACTAAGTTCTAAATGTTTCAAACCATCGATTTTATCCAACCCTATAATTTCCTCAATATCTCTGATTTCTAAAAGTCCTAAATCTAAAAATCCATTGTTTACTTCAAATTTACTTCCTGCCCATTCCACAGATTTCATTAGAATCGCTTTAAATTATGAAATTAAATATTAGAAACTTGTAATTTCATTATTTAGATATAAAATAATTATACAAGACTTTTAATTTATTTATTTTCTTTATGAAAAACTTATCAAATGTTTAAATGAACTTTGAAAATATTCTATTCAATAAAAAGAACTTATTAAAACCTTATTCAGGTTCGTTATTATATGAATGCAATAGTTTGTAAGGAATGTGGATATTCATTTGAAAATAAAGAACCGGGAAAATATTTTTGTCCTAATTGCTCTAAAGAAATGAAGTTTATCAAGTTTGAAGCTTTTTGTGGGGCTAAACCAAATGAACTTCATGAGATAAATTAAATAATAATCCTTATTTATCTTTATTATATGGGTTTATTTTACGCTGTTGATAAGGAATGCGGTTATAGTTTTAAGAATAGAGAACCCGGTATCTAATTCTGCCCTAACTGCAATAAAGAGAAGAAATTCTTAAAGCTTGAGTTATACGATGGAGTTAAACCTTCAGAGATTCATGAAAACGATTAAAAGTTAAAGATTTAAGTTTCCATGGTTTCTTACTTTTTATGGCAAATGCATTATATATGAACGATTCCTACCTTAAAAGTTGGGAAGCAAAAGTAGTTGCTGTTAAAGATGACAAATATATTACACTAGACAATACAGCCTTTTATCCTAAGGGGGGCGGTCAACCCTGGGATGAAGGTTTTATCACTAAAGATCAGGAAAAATTTAGGATTGTTTATGTTGGTAAATTTTCAGGAGAGATCAGTCATGAAGTCGATAAGCCAGGCTTAAAAATTGGTGATACTGTCTCTTGTGAACTTGATTGGGAACGTAGATATATATTTATGCGGTATCACACCGCATCTCATCTCATCTCTAACATACTTTATAATGACGCTGACGCTAAGATCACTGGTAATCAAATCGAGATGGAAAAAACAAGAATGGATTTTTCTATGACTGATTATTCCCCCGAAAAATTAAATGCTTTTGTAGACAAAGCCAACAATATAATAAACCAAGATCTTCCTATTACAATAGATTATATGACAAGACAAGAAGTCTTAGAAAAACCAGAATTAGCTCGCTTAGCCGTTGGGTTACCTGAAAATATAAAAGAATTCCGTATTGTAAATATCGGGGATGTTGACAAACAAGTAGATGGTGGAACCCATGTTGATCATCTAAAAGAAATTGGGACAATTGAGCTGACAAAAACAGTCAATAAAGGTAAAAATAACCGAAGAATGTATTTTATTCTCAAATAATCTTTTATCAAATCATATCTTCTTACAAAATTTTATATTATTGAATATCTAATCTTATTGTAAATATCACCCTCGAATATTTCTTCTATTCTATGAATGAATCTGGAAAAAAATTTAGGTATAAAATTACAGTAGTAGGGGATGTAAGGGTTGGGAAGACGTCCCTGATTTCAAAATATACTTTAGGTACTTTTGAAATGGATTATGTTCCTTTCTATTTTGCTTTTTTTCTTTAATATCTTTACATAAAAAAAATATAACATTTATTACTTGATAAAATCTAATTAGTCTATTACAATTTTTTTTGGATTTTTAAAAAGCTATTGAATTTTATGTAAACTGAGGGATTTTAATATGTTGGAAACTCCAGATCAAAAAAAATCAAATCTTATAGATGTTAAGGAATTTGGTAAACGATTTCAAGAATTTATGAAGAAATATGGTAAAATCTTGCAAGAAGCGCTAGCACTTCCTCCAGTCAGAAACACCTCATGGGGTACCTACGTAGAGGATAATGCAAATCAATATCCAAACAATACTGCAATTAAATTTGAAGATATTTCGTTAACGTACAAGCAGTTTAATGAAATAGTTAATCAATATGCAAACTACTTCATCTCTCTGGGATTGAAAAAAGGAGATATTGCTAAAGTCCTAATAAAGAATCGTGTAGAATATTTACTTGTATATACTGCAAATGCTAAAATTGGAGTAATTTCCTCCTTAATAAATACTGATTTGCGTCAAAAAACTTTAATCCATTGTTTAAACCTAACCCCTGGTAAAATTGTAATAGTAGGTGAAGAATGTTATGATGCGTTCAATAAGGTTAAGTCTGAACTCAATTTAACAGACTCTTTAAAATTCTGTTTTATACCTGATTATAGAGAAATTGATATTCCTGAAGAATTCATTGATCTCCCTACAATTGTTAAAGATTTTCCTAAAGAAAATCCATCAACTACGACTGATGTACTCAACACTGATGTTCTCGCTTATCTATTTACTTCAGGAACTACTGGTTTACCCAAAGCCGCTCGTTTAACTCACCAAAGAGTTATAAGTCCTGGTTTTGCTTTTGCAAACCTATTTGCGGATCTTACTTCTGAGGATACTATATATATACCACTACCCTTTTTTCATGGTACAGCTATTATGACGGGGTGGTCATCTATTTTGATGAATGGTGGAGCTTTAGCAATAGCCCGCAAATTTAGCACTTCTCATTTTTGGGATGATTGTCGTAAATATAATGCAACAGCTTTTAATTATGTTGGAGAATTATGCCGATATTTAATAAATGTACCTCCTAAACCTAATGATAAAGATAATTCTGTAAGAGCCATCATTGGTAATGGATTACGACCAGAAATATGGAATGAGTTTAAAGAAAGATTTGATATACCTCTGGTTGGTGAATTTTATGGATCATCTGAAGGTAATATTGGATTTCTTAATCTTTTAAATTTCGATTGTACCGTTGGATATTCATTCGGAACGTTTGCTCTTGTTGAATACGACGTTGATGAAGATAAGCCTATAAGAGATGAAAAAGGATTCATGAAGAAAGTTAAGCAGGGAGAAGTCGGTCTTCTTTTAGGTGAAAGTGAAGGACCTAATAAATTCGCAGGATACACAGATAAAAAAGCAACGGAAGCTAAATTATTTCGGAATGCATTCAAAGAAGGAGATGAATGGTTTAATACGGGAGATTTAATGCGAGATCAGGGATGTAATCATGCTCAATTTATAGATCGTCTAGGGGATACTTTTCGATGGAAGGGACATAATGTATCTACGACTGAAGTAGAAGAAATCCTTAACATATTTGATCACGTTTCAATGTCTTCTGTTTATGGTATAAAAATCCCTAACACCGATGGAAGGGCAGGAATGGCAGCGATAGTGCCTGAATCCGATACCAAGAGTTTTGACTTTCAAAAATTAGGAAGTGTTTTAAATGAAAACCTTGCTCCATATGCCATTCCAATTTTCATTAGACTCAAATCAGATTTAGTAACTACATATAGCTTAAAATTTAAGAAACTGAATCTTAAAAAGGAGGGATTTAATATAAACAGCATTGAAGATCCTATA
The DNA here is from genome assembly GCA_019894975.1 of Promethearchaeota archaeon. Classification (GTDB taxonomy): domain Archaea; phylum Asgardarchaeota; class Lokiarchaeia; order Sigyniarchaeales; family SOKP01; genus Loki-b32. Next base: position 22,387 of record JAGXNO010000037.1, read on the forward strand.
CATATCAAACTACCAGATAAAGCTGAATACGTTCCCTTAACTAAAGAAATCTATGGTAACATCAACAATCATAAATATAGCTTTTAGAAAGAAATTGATTAATTTTTTTTGAAAACTTATTCCATATCTTCTAAAACAGGCTCATCTTCGATAAATTCACAACTTAAACCTATTTTTTCAAAATATGTACATAACGCAATACATGCGAACTTTTCAGTTGAGTAATGGGTTCCACCTATTATATTAATTCCTTTCTCTTTTTCAAACTCATGTATTTTTTTACTGAAATCGTTCAGGACAGTTACACCAGTTACATATGTATTGATTCCCAAATCTACAATTTCCTCAATCCCTTCTAGATTATTGCCACCCCCGCCAACAACCGCAACTTTATGATTTAATATTTCTTCAGAACCATAGTTCCATAGTTTCGTAGTATGTCCTACAACAGACTTTAATTTTTCAGCTAATTCCTCAGGAGTAGTTAATTTAGTTGTTCCAACAACGCCAACTTTGGCACCGAAATATTCGTAAAACTCACCTTCAATATCAAGTTCTAAAGCTTTAGCCAAACTTGTACCTGTAGAATACTTTCCATTTCTATCTAAGGGTACGTGAATGCTGTAAATTGAAATTTTCTTTTGCTTTAATATAGGGAGGAGACTTTTGCTAATATTTTGGAAGATTGAAGGCTTTCTAATATCCCAAATCATTGGATGATGAGTAACTAAAAGGATATTTTCTTTACCTAACTCTAAAATCTGGTTTAAGACTTTATCACTTGGAAATACAGCAGTATACATAGTATCGATTTCTTGAGAGTTATCTAACATGAGCCCCATATAGCGTTTCTTAAAGTTATCACTAATATATTGATTGTAATCCATTTCCTTCCAATCATCTTTACATTTATCAAGCTCGAAATCAGAATCAAGCTTTTTGTATAATTTTTTTGCTTTCATTGTATATTCTCATAACTATTTTTACATTCATTTTAAAATAAAATGTAACTCAATTTTAATATATTCATTCGTAATGCAATACTAATCATAAGTGGATTTTATGTCAACAAACGAGAATAAAAAGGAAATTGAGGAAATAGTTAACCGAGAGACAAGAGCTTGGGATACAAAAGATGTTGATCTCCTAATGACTATTTTTCATCCTGATATGGTGTGGCCATGGCCCAAGACACCACAGTCCCATGATCCAATGGATTGGGTTTTAGAATGGGGAAGATATAATTACGACCGTTGGAGGGATGGTTGGTTAGAGCTTTTCAACACTCATGAGCTCGCACATAATGTAAGGAAAATTAAAAAAATCGAAATCTCAACACAAGGTGATGGCGCATTTGCTGTAGTAGATATAGATACTTTATGGATCGATTCCAAAGGAAAAAAAAATCATTGGAAAGGTCGAGTTTGTAAAGTATATACAAAGGTTGAAAATGATTGGAAATTAATAATGCATACAGGAGTTCTTGAGTATTAATTTAAACCCAATTAATATTATATATTAAAACCATCATCAAAATCATCAGATTCCTCAAGTTCAAATCGTTCTTTTTCCTCTTCTTTTTTCTCTTTTTTAAGTTCTTTTCGTTCCTTATAAGTAAGTTCATCATATCGTTTCACATATATTTCTTCATACCTTTCTCTCAATGCTTCAATATCTTCTACTTGACCTAATTTATCTTCAAGCCCATCTTCAAAGAAATAATTCTTTTTGAATTTTTTAGCAGGAATACCGACATAGATCCACTCCTTTTCTAGAACTTGCCCAACGGTTGTTACCGAGTTTGCTGCTAATATACAATTATGCCCAATATGAGTACCAGGCATAACTATTGAGTGTGACCCAATTCTCACCCCATCCTCGATAGTAGTTTTCCTCATTATTAAAAGATTTCCAATGATGCAAGATGATTGTACAATTGCTCCTTGACCGACTACAACATCCTTCCCAAATTCAATCATTTCTGTATCAACCCAACCTTCGAATAGTGAATTTGAAATTTTAGTTTTTACCCCAAATGCTTTAAAGCAAATATTATCTAAAATTCCTGGGAAGGGGAATCTATGTGCAAGCCAAACAGGCCATTTCTTAATCGTATTGCGAAGACTCCAATAGCGATAGTCTCTATCCGCTTTAACTCTTAAGAATACTCCTTCCCGGGGTTTATAAATTGCATTAATTATCATCAATAATATTTTGGTAAAAAATATTGCAGCAAATACAATTGTTACATACATTAGAATAGCTAAAAGTGGAAGATATGTATAAAAATGAACTGGTCGAGGGTCGATTGGCAAAAGTTGCCAATAAACCCAAAGTTCTAATAGAAGTGGTATAATGCTTGCCCAAATAAGTAGAAAATATAAAATCAAATAGCTCTTTTTTGCTAAAACTGACGCTGTAAAAGGTCCTATACGCATTGTGTTTGGAATACTCATTTTTTCTCATCCTCTTTTTCTGAATTAAATAACTCTTTTTTATCCTTATCTATATTTACTTCATGTTCCATCTCATATTTTTTTGCCCCATCTACATCACGCTTTAATATAACATCTCTCCTTTCTTCTGCATATTTATTTTCCTTCAATTTAATTGCTGGATAACCAAAGTATACCCACATTGGTTCTAATATTTGATTTACTGTTGTCGAAGAAAGTGCCCCTATAACAGTTTCTTTTCCAATTATTGTCCCTGGAGCAATAGTTGTAGCACCACCAACCATTATATAATCTTCACATACAACTCTCTTTATAATTAAATATTTTCCTACAACCATTGAAGACATTATGGTTGCGCCCTGACCAATTAAATTTTTCCTCCCAAATGTAATGAATTCAGCATCACACCATGCATCATTAAGATGGCTGGAAGAATCCATATCAACACCAAATAATTTCAAAGCGACTAAATCGGTCCAAGGAAGAGGAGAATTATGCATAAACCATAGAGCTATTTTCTTTATTTCAGTTCTCAACATCCAGAACTCGAAATCTTTATCCCCAATTTCTGCTTTAAAAATCCCTTCTTTTGGTTTATGTATTAGATTTACAAAAATTAAAAATAATTTACTGAAAAGAATACAAGCTAGAATAAATAAGTAAATAGAACTGATTATTGCAATAGGAAGAAAAGATAATATAAACACCCAATTTTTATCCTCCAAATACCAATACCAAAGTATTGAGACTATTAATCCTGCTAACCAGAAAATTGGCAAGTAAACTGCCAAAAACTTTATATTAACTCTACTTATAGCAGAACTTGTAGTGAAATCGAGAGCTAAATCATCAGTTGTTAATCTTTCAATATCAATTTTTTCTTCTTCTAAATCCTCGATTTTTTGTTCTATTTCTACTGGTTCATCAGAAACATTTTTCGAAAACTCTTCTGCTTTTAACCTTTTTAAAAGTTTTTTATCTTTATATCCTTCAATGTTTTCATTCTTTTCCAAATCCTTTGGAGTTAATCCTAAATAGAGCATGATTTTCTTTCTAAATATTTTTCTCATAGGTATTCCCCAATAATAGTTGTTGCCTTTGATAATACTATGTTTACTTGTAGAGGCTAATGGTAGAAAATAAGATTCATTCATTACTTCTGATCCTGGGCCAATTCCCGTCATGGCAGCTCCAGTTACGTTATCACCGATATTAATTTTAAAATAGATAATATTTCCAAAAACCCCTTGAACTAAATGGCTAGCTAAGGCAGTATTGACACCTATATAACAATTTGATCCTATTTCAACAAATTTATCATTAACTAATGATTCTTCTAAAGTTGAACCCTTTCCAATCTTACTAGAACCCACAAAATTGAAAAACCAATTGCTTAACCATGAAAAAGCACCTTTCACAAAGCTATTTTTTCCATATTTGATCATAAAACTTCTTATATGATAATAATTTGCTGTTCTACTACGAATATTTCGAGGAATTAATCCAGATTTCGAGGGAGACATCTTTTCAGTAAATTTCCAGAAAAATCGCGTGAATAAACCTACCAAAAATAAATGAAGTAAATAACATCCAATAAGTACTAAGGGCATTGAAAGAAAAGTAACTAATGGTCTGGCTTGTATAAAAATATCCAGAAAATTAGTAGTTTCTAAAACAAATGGATAGAAAAATTTAAGAAGATACACGAAAAAGAAAATGCCAGGAATTACCCATGAGGAATAAAAAATACACATAAATATCAAAATATATAAGTGAAACTGAAGATTTACATCTTCTTTAACAACTTCATTCTGATTAGGGGGGGGGTCAATATCTTCAGATTCTTCACTCATTTGTACCAATTCATCTTAGTTTAAAGCATTATACAATAAATTTTATTCAATTAAAAAGCAATTGATACTTATAATACTTTAATAGATATTTTCGGTTCCTTTTAAATTTATGAATCTCAGTTAAATAAACGAATTTCGCATGAAAAATAGATGTAAAGACTGTGGAAAATGCTGTTTAGAGACAGAAATGATTCTCTCTCAAAATGATATTAACTCAATAACACACAATCATCAAAGTAATATTAAGGTGAAGGAATTTGCTTTTATGAATAATTCTAAGCAATATCAATTGAAAAATAAAAAGGGGCATTGCGTATTTTTAGAGTCATCCTTAAAGATTTGCACGATTTATCAATATCGACCTCAAGGTTGTAAATTTTATCCTTTGATTTTTGATTTAAATCGCAACATCTGCAAATTTGATGAAGATTGCCCTAGAACAATTCTCTTCTACAAGAATAAGGAAAAATTAAGGACAACTTGTAAAAAATTAAAGCGATACTTGAAAATAGAGCTAGCAATAAAGATTAAATAGAATAAGTCAGGTATCATTATACTAAATCTTTTTTATCTTCATCTACATTAACCTCATGTTCTACTTCAAACTTTTTCTCTTCATCAACATCTCTCATCATGAGGATTTCTCTCTGTAAATCAGCATACTTATTCTCTTTTAGTTTTATAACAGGAACTCCAAAATAAATCCATCCCGGTTCAATAATTTGGTTATAAGTGGTTGTACTAATTGCACCTATGACAGAATCCTTACCAACTATCGTTCCGGGTGCTATAGTTGCTTCACCGCCAATGACAGCATAATCACCTATTATAACATCTTTTATCAATAAGTATTTTCCTATAACCATTGATGACATAACAGTCGCACCCTGTCCAATAATAACTTTATCCCCCAATGTAATAAACTCACTATCACACCATGAATCCCACATCGTACTCGAAAGTGTCATTTTTATTCCAAACCACTTAAAAGCTATTATATCCATCCAAGGGAGAGGCCAGTTACGTATCAGCCATAGAACAATCTTCTTCAGTTCAGTTCGTAAGCACCAGAACTCGAAATCTTTATCTCCTAATTCTGCTTTAAATATTCCCTGTTTCGGTTTATGGATAAGGTTGATTAATATTAAAAATAATTTACTAAAAAATAAACTAGCCATTATAAAGATAAACCACATCAGAAAGACCATCAACCCCAAGAAAAATGCAAGGATGTACCATATTTTGACATAATAGGTAAATGTATAAAACATTATAGTCACTACCATACCAGAAAGCCAGAAAATAGGAATATAAACGGCTAAAAATTTAATATTTACTCTTGAAATTGCACTGCTTGTGGTAAAATCAACTGCCAGATCTTCTTTTGTTAAGGTGTTGATATCAATTTTATCAGTATCAGAATTTACAATTATTTGTTCTTGCGTGGGGTGTTCTTTAGAGATTATAAAAGATTCTTTAGATTTTGAATTTGGTAATGAGGAATTATCTCTATAGCCTTCAATATTTTTGTTTTTCTCCAAATCTTCAATTGATATATCTAATAGTTCCATAGTTTTTTTTCTGAAAATTTTCCTTAATGGCAGGCCCCAATAGTAATTATTTCCTTTTAATACACTATGTTTAGTAGCTGAAGCTAATGGAAGTAAGTAAGCATTATCACTGACTTCTGTTCCAGGACCAAGTATGTTCATACCAGCTGCTGTAAAATTATCTCCTACTTTTACCTTAAAATACGAAATATTGCCAAAAACTCCCTCAACTGCATGACTAGCTAAAGATGTGTTTGCTCCAACATAACAGTTCTTTCCCACTTCAATAAATTTATCGTTACTTGGAGACTCCTCGAATGTTGTACCCTTTCCGATTTTGCTTGCCCCGATAAAGGTGGAAAACCAATTATTTAACCACGGAAAAATTCCTTTCATATATACATTCTTCCCTTGCTTAATCAAAAAAGATCTGATGTGATAATACTTTAAAGTCTTGCTTTGAAAATTTCTTGGTATTATTCCATCTTTGGTTGGAGACTTTTTTTCACTATTAATCCAGAAAAGACGAGTAATAATTCCTACAAGAAATAATCGGATAAGATAGCAGCCAATAAGGACCAAGGGCATAGTTGTAAATGCTACTACTGGTTTAAATTTAGTAAATAATTCTATGAAATTAGTAATTTCTAAGAAATTTGGTAAGAAAAAAAAAATCATATACCCTATAAAAAAAAGGGCAGGGATAAGTAATGAACCCAAGTAAATAGTGAAAAGCATAACGAGGTAACTAAAATATTGAAACTTAATTTCTTCTTTTATAGTTTCATTCTTTGACCCAATTTCACTTGATGTAATCTCAGTTTCTACCATAGCGGATTAGAATTTTGAGAGTTTTTTAATGATTTTTATGATATAATTAATAAATAAGAACCTTTCTCTAAAAAATTCGATGATTAGAATAAATGATCCTCAAACAAATAAAAAGAACCAAAAAATTGAATGAATTTTAAATGTGGATAATAGTTTTAATGTGGTGATGAATTTCTTCAAAAGAGCTAACAGCTTTTTCGATATCTTCTAGTTTATATTTTTTAGAGATTAATTTATCGACTTTTACCTTTCCAGAGGTTAATCCATCAATAGCCTTGTCAAAAGGTCCACATCTACTACTATAAATTGTTAATTCACGAATAACAACATCAGTCAAGTCTATAGGTGTATCAATACCATGAGTGCTTTTTATATGAATCTTCCCTCGAGTTCTACAGGAGGCAATTACATTTTTTAAGGCTAAAGGATTACCTGTAGTATCTACTACTATATCTGCACCTAACCCATTTGTTAGACCTTTAATTTTATTTGGGATATTTGGTCCTTCAAATCTATTTAAAGGATAGTGAGCTCCAAATTTCTTAGCTAATGCTACTTTTTTATGAGAACCATCTACAGCAAATATTTTTAATCCTTTTGACAATGCAACTTGTGTCAACAATAATCCTAATTTACCGAGTCCAAATATTGCCATCGTTCTATCATTTTGATCTAATGGCATTACCTCAAACGTCTGATATGCTGCTGCTAAAGGCTCAATAAATGTGGCATCATCATACGATAATGAATCCGGTATTTCATGAAGCATGTAAGAATCAACTGCTATATATTCAGCTAAAGCTCCATCAATATCAATTCCTAATGCTTTTCTGGATACACATTGCGAGTGATTGTCCTGTTTACAATAATAACATTTAAAATCAATATTGCTATTAATTTCTGAAGTAACTCTTTTATTTAACCATTCTTGATTAACTTCACTCCCTACTTTAATTACATCGCCAGCAAATTCATGACCAAGAATAAGTGGGGTGGGTGTAGGTAAAGTTTTGTTTATAATAGCTAAGTCTGTCCCACATATCCCCACAGACTTGACACGAATCAATACTTGAGATTCATTAATTTTAGGATCTTTTACGGTTTTAACTGTTAGATTTTTTCCATCAAATACAGCAGCTTTCATATTTTAACTAAAATAGATTTAATTTAAAATGACATTAATCTATGTTTACATTTTAAATTTTTTATCTAAATATTGAATTTATGCAATAATGAGAAAAGAAAAAATAATTAATATATTATTTTAAGCTAATTTCAAACCAGACATATTCATCAGAACATTTGAGACAAAAATCAAGAATAATTTAATACTAATTTAACTGCTTGCGCATTTTTACGTCTTTACATCTTTCCTAAATGATCAACTTACACCTCGAAAGCCCATTCTCCATTTCGCATTATAGGTTCTGTGGTTTCATCTTCTAGTATTCCATTTACATTCATATCTCTTGAACCAATCATAAGATCAAGATGAATAGAACTTTCATTACCTCCCGCAGCCATGAATTCTTCTTTAGTAAGTGTTCTCCCATTTTTTAGTGAAGAACGAAAACCTTGACCAAGCGCAATATGATTTGAAGCATTTTCATCAATTAGGAGATTGAAGTAGAGCAAATCTGTCTTGGATATTAGAGAACTATGAGGAACCAAGGCTATCTCTCCTAACCTTCGAGCTCCTTCATCAATACTAATTATTTTATTTATAATATCATTACCAACTCTAGCATGTGCTTCTATTATACGCCCTTTCGAAAACTTAAGAATGCAGTCTTCGATAATTTGACCCTCAATTAAAACAGGTTTAGTAGTTTTTACAATTCCTTCCACCTGATCTTTAACTGGAGTCGTAAAAACCTCTTCGGTTGGTATATTTGGTTGAAAACTGATTCCATTGTTTGTTTGTAGGCTTCCTCCCTCCCAGATATGGTTCTTAGGCAGCCCAATTGTTAAATCTGTTTCTGGAGAAATAAATTTTAAAGCTTGATACTGCTTGTCATTTAAATAATTACATTGTTTCTTGAGATTTTCATCATGCTTTTCCCAAGCAGATACTGGATTTTCTTCTTTTATTCGACAAATTTCAAAAATGATATCCCACAATTTCTGAACTCTTTCATTTGAATGAATGTGTGGAAGTATCTTATCTGCCCAAGGTTGGTTTGGCGCAGCAATTATTAACCACTTGTAATCAAATTGGTTAGTAAGATCTGAAAGAGGTTTAAGGTGCTTAAGTAGGAAGAGTTGAAACTTTAAAATTACACTAAGGTCCACCCCTTCCAATAAATCAGGCCTCGGGCTCATTATGTCAAGATAGGCATCTCCTGCTTGAGCTATATCGAGTTTCGCATCAATTCTCCATTTTGGATATAATCTAAGGGATTTTTTAGACCCGTATTTAAATCGTATTGGGCGTAATTGCTCATCTGCCCATACTACATCAACTAAACTAGCACCCATCTGATATGCTTTTTTCGCAATTATTCGTACTAACGGAGCTGCTTCGAAAGATACGCCGTCATGAGCAATACTCGGCCCTCCAATTAATAATCTCTGTTTAGGCTGAAAATTCAATCCGACTTTTAATATCACTTCAGCATATTTTTCCAACTTTTTTTCAAACTCAGATAACATTAAACTTCCACCAATTTTGGATAGAAACAATTATAATATTTGATATTAAGGTCAAAATCCTTTATATATGTATCCCGGATCTTAATAATTAATAATCGAGTGATTATATGAAAAACATTTAAGATTCAATTTGAATTCCTACACTTACTCTATTAATATATGATATTAGAAAGATATCATGAAACTGTTTTCCTTGCTAATCAAACCCGCATCGGCAGATTGTAACCTAAGATGTGAATACTGTTTTTATATAGATTATATTTGTTTAAAATATAATGCAAATCAAACCGAGTGAATTAATTTGCATAAAATTTCTTTCTTCTATCCGTAAAAATATCATTGAACTTATTGAGTTTTTTATCTCTTGCTTTTTCAATATCAATATCTACAAAATCTAAAAAACTCTTATTAGATGGAGCAGTAGAGAGTATTTGGCCATTATAAGATGTAATCTGACTACCACCTGTAAATTTAAAGTTATCCTCCCCTCTAGTTTCTTTTCCAATTCTATTAGCCGTAATAGCATAAACTCGATTTTCTAAGCAGCGAGTCACCATTGCATTCTGGCAGTATGGTAGGACTAAATTAGCAGGGTGAGCTATTATATCGGCACCTAGTAGTGCAAGTGACCTTGCAGTTTCAGGAAAGATCCAATCAAAACATATCATAATACCTATATTAATCCCTTTAACATCATAAACTTTGAAAGGTTTATCCCCAGAATCAAACCATAACTTTTCTTTGTAATATAAATGGAGTTTTCTATAAGTACCAATTACTCCATTTTTTGATACTAACATTGCTGAGTTAAATACCTTATCCTCTTCTTTTTCTGGAAATCCTCCAACAACAATAGCGCCTGTATTTTTAGCCAATTTAATTAGAAATTGAGATGTAATACCATTGACATCTTCAGCTAATGAATAAACCTCTTCTTTTGATATAAACGTGTAACCGGTCGAGAATAATTCTGGCAATACAAGAATATCTGCTTTCAGATTAACTGATAAGTTCTCTATTTCCCTAAAATTTTCTTCTTTATTACCAAAGATAGGATTTGTTTGAATATATCCAACTTTCATTGTCTTTGTGATAAATTACGTTTAAATTTGTTTATCTATTCGCATTGTATATAAATCTTCAGTTTTTATATCACTAGTTACTTCCTTTTCTATTTCCTCTATGATAACACTTTCTAAACCATCTTCAGAGAACACATTCTTTTTAAACTTTTTTGCAGGAGCCCCTAAGTAAATCCATCCCTCTTCTAATTCTTGACCTACTGTCGTCAAAGAACTTCCTGCTAAAATTGAATCTTTTTTCATATGAGTTCCAGGCATAATTATGCTATGAGCACCAACTACTGCATTTTCTTCTAGAATGGTTTTTCTCATAATAAATAAATTTCCAACTATTACAGCTGATTGGACAATTGCACTTTGACCAATAACTACATTTTTACCAAAATCTAAGAATTCCGTGTCAACAAATCCTTCAAAAAGAGAGTTAGAAAACTTAGTCCTAACTCCAAAAATTTTTAAACATATATTATTCATGAAAGGAAATGGAAATTTATGTGAAATCCAGAGTGGCCATTTCTTAATTACACTTCTTATACTCCAATATCGATAATCTTTATCAGAAGAATGTCTGAGAAATATCCCTTCCCTAGGCTTGTGGATAAAATTAACAATAGTTAACATTAGTTTTGCAAAAATGAGAGAAACAAATATCGCAGATAAGTACATTACAAAAACCATGAGAGGTAAAAAGAGATAAAAATGAACATTATATTCATATCCTATATTATAAATATCCCACAATAGCCAGAATTCGAATTGAATCGTAAAAATACTGATCCAAATCAATAGAATATAAAAGATTAAATATCTCTTTTTTGCCAATGTTAGAGTCGTATTAGGTCCTACTTTTAAACTTGAGGGCACAGACATCCTTTTCACTCCTCCTTATTAGAATTATTTAGCAATTTTTTTTTATCTTCATCAATATTTACTTCTTGCTGAACTTCATACTTAGTTTCTTCATCTACATTCTTTCTATAAATTATATCCCGTCTTTGTTCAGCATATTTGTTTACTTTTAATTTTCTTGCAATATGTGGTCCTAGGTAGATCCAACCTGGTTCTAAATATTGATTTGGAACAGTTGCAGTAAAAGCACCTACTACTGATTCATCGCCCATTATAGTTCCTGGGGAAATATTTGATACCCCTCCAACAACAGTATAATCACCTAGAATAACTTTTTTGATAATTAAATACTTACCCACAACCATCGAGCTCATTACCACACAGCCTTGACCTACTGTAACATTTCTCCCAAATTCAATAAATCCTCCATCCGCCCAAGCATCTTGCATGTGACTGGAAAAGTCTACTCTAATTCCTAACCATCTAAACCCCCACATAACAATCCAAGGTAATGGTCCATTATTCATAAACCAAAAAACTAATTTTTTTAACTCTACTCTCAATCTCCAAAATTCAAAATCTTGATCACCTTCTTCGGCTCTAAAGACCCCTTCTTTTGGTTTATGAATCATATTTATCATGAGAAGGAATCCTTTTGTAAAAAGTGCGACACCAAAAACAAACACAAAATATAAAATAAATATCCAGACGGGTAGAAGAAACATAGTAACTACCCAATTATTTATTATCATTGACATATCAAAAAAAAAAGCAGTCGCCATATAACCTGAGGCCCATATAATAGGAATATAGAAAATTAGAAATTTGATACCGATTTTACTAACAGCACTAGTAGTTACGAAATCAATGGCATAATCAATCTTCTCTGAATTTAATTTCTCTTTATCTAATGAATCACTCATTTATTTCTTCTCTTGATTTTTTCTTTTTTTTTAATTTCTTGCGAACTAATTTTTAGTTCTTCTGCTCTTTCTAAATCTTCTTCAGATATTTGTAGGTAATCTATAACTTTTCTTTTGAAAATCTTTCTTAAGGGGGTTCCAAAATAAAAATTATCTCCTTTCAGAATATTATATTTTGTAGCTCCTGTCATAGGTAACCACCATGAATTGTTACCTGTGTCTACACCAGGAGCAAAACAGTTGAATGCTGCAGCAGTAACATTATCACCGATTTTAACTTTAGCAAATGATATATTACCGAACACTCCTTCCACTGCATGGGAACTTATTGCCACATTAGTGCCCAAATAAGAATTTTCTCCGATTGAAACAAAACGATCCCCTGCAATCTGTTCTTCAATTACAGATCCTTTGCCAATTTTATTGGTCCCTATGAAATTAAACATCCACTTGAGTAACCATGGAAACGGTCCCCTTGAAAAAGCATTTTTAGGATATTTTATGATAAAACTTCGAAAATGATAATAGTTTAAAGTTTTACTTGGAATATTCCTTGGAATTATTCCTGATTTAGAAGGGGATCGTTTCTCTGAAATACTCCAAAACCATCGAGTAATTAAAGCTGTAATAAATAAATGGATTAAGTAGCAAATTATAACTATTAAAGGTAAGGTTAAAGAGGCTATTAAAGAAGGTAAATTCGTAAATAACGAAATAAAGTTTCTTACGTCTAAAAAGAAAGGTAAATAGAGTAGCATAATAAACATCATAAATATTATAGCAGGTATTAAAAATGAGCCATAGTAGATGATAAAAAAGGCTGGTAAATACCAATTTAATTGTAAGTCTATTTCTTCTTTGATGAGATGATTATTAGGTTCAATGGTTTCTTTTTCAGATTCTTTTGGTTCACTCACAATGTATACCTTTTAATGTAATTATAATAATTTTCGGTTGTTTTCTCACTATTTCTTTTGTATATACTCTTGAGTATTTAAAAATTTTCAGATTAAAAATCGTAGGATAAGTGGAAAAAGCATAATAATTATATATAAGATCTTCATAAGTTCACAATAAAGAGGAGAAAATATCAGTGAGCGATAATAATTTAATAAGGGATAAGATTCAAGAAGAAATTGAGAAGAAACTGGATTTATACTTAAGAGAGCATAAAAATGAAGCTTTTACAATAAGAGCTTTAAAAAAAAGATTAGAACCATATTTAAAAGATTTTAGTGATAAAGATCTAGAAAATGTTTTAACTCAAATGAGCTCTAATCAAAGAATTCTTTCAACTCAACACAACAACGAGAAATATTATTATATTACTGTGGAACTAAATAAATCGAAACAGGCTTATGAGGAAGTTCCTTCAATTGTAAATATCAATCATAAAACTAAAAAGCTTCTAATTAGAATGCCAACTAGACAAGGATTAAGAGAAGAAAGATTAACAATAAAAGATTTGATATATTTGAATCATAATAGTAGCGTGGGAATTACAGTTTTTCTGGGGATTACGTTAGGTATAATCCTGATTTATTTTAGTAATATTTTTGAAGGGATGTTATCAATTAGTATAGTTATTATTACTGCCTCAATAATTCAAGAATTAATAGCAAAACATACTGTTTCAAATGAAAACAGATCTTACAATCTACCTATTTACGGTATTATCACAATAGTGATTGATATTATAGGTTTGGTAGCAATAATATTTTCGGGGGGATTATTTCCTATCCCTTTTTTTTTTATTGGGTTTTTTTCTGCTATCCCTATTTTATTAACTGCAATTATATTTGCATTTCTAGGTTTTTACTATAGAAGGGATTTAAGACCATACTTCGCAATTCTAGGATTGTTTCTTACAATTTTTTTAATTACAATATACCTTTTACCTATAGTATATTCCCTAATATTGTTGGAATTTTTTTAATTACTTTTCCCTAATACTACTAAGATTAGAATTGACAAATAAAATACTTATTTTTCCTTTTTCGGGAACCAAGGAAAAAATGCACTTGTTCTTTTTTTATACTCCGCATACTTGTCATCAGCTCTGTATCGAAAGTTTAACAATCTTATTCCTGAGACTTTAATAATCATATAAGTAATGAAGAATGGACCGATGACAGAAATAAAGCCAAAAGGTACTGCTAAAGCGATTACAAAGATTCCCCACCATTGAATAACTTCTCCAAAATAATTTGGATGCTGAGTATACTTCCATAATCCTCGGTCCATTACCTTCCCCTTGTTTTCAGGATTTCGTTTAAATTTATAAAGTTGGTAGTCACCGAGTGTTTCGAAAAGGAAGCCTATAAACCAAATGATTCCACCAAGCCATAGAGTAATTCCTGAGAAATCTAAAATCTTTAATGAAGGATTATCACTCGTATTTACAAACCATACTGGGAAGGCGACAATAAAAATTACGAGTCCTTGGAACATATACACCCGTATAAAACTTTTCAAAACTATATTAGTTTTCCATCGTCTTCTCATAGCTTGATACCGATAATCTTCTGGTTTGCCTCGATTTCTTATAAAAACATAGGTTGCTAACCTCATTGCCCATATAAAAACTAAGATTGTTACGATAATTTGCCGAATGTTTACCTCATTGATGAGAATGGTATATATGACTAAGCTGGATAGTGCTACTATGAAATATCCCGGCCCATAAAATACATCCATTAATCCATTATTCTTCTTAATTGTCCCAATGACAAAAGCTATAAAGAGGTAAACAAGTAGAAATAAAGCAGAATAACCAATAGTTGTTAACATTTTAATTGAGAAGAAATAAGTTTCTCTTACTTAAAATTTTACTCTATGGAACACCAAATACAAATTAAAAATTTAATTCTCTTTTTTTGTTTAAATTCGATGACATATTCAATTGGTTAATCATAATCAAATACCGACATAAAAACAATAAGAACTTATAGAGATAAAGCAATAAAATTATTACACTTTTGTTAAATATAATTAATAGATTTACACAATTGTACAATAGTGATGAATAAAAATCGAAATCAATAGCTTAATAAAAATCAACAATAATTTTATATTTGAAGAATAAATAAAAATATAGGTAGGTTAAGGCAATTAAATTGTTATTTTAATAAGACAGCCGATAAAATTACCAATTTAATTTATCAACAAAAAAGGGATAAATAACATGACCAATAATTCGT
>JAGXNO010000038.1 GCA_019894975.1 Promethearchaeota archaeon
CATCTTTTCTCATCACAACAAGTATCAACTGAAAATTTTTGATATGATATTATAAAAAGTAAGTTTATAGTCAATTAACATTGATTTTTTAACCAATAGTGATAATTTTCAGAAACGTTTAAATATATATTTATCATATCCTATAAATAAATTTACTTCGTAAATTTAAAATTTAACAAAAAAATCGAAATCAAAACTTTAACAAAAAAATAAGGCGAATTAATATTATGAAAAAATATGAAAAAGGATTAATATTTACTCTTTTTCTTACTTCTATAGTACTTCCATTCTTCCCTATGACAGTAAAAGCTCAAGACTCAGATATTTTTGTTGTGGGTGCCGTTGGACCACGTGATATAGCCCACTGGGATATCAATACTTTTGTGACCAGTACTGGCGATTATTATATGTGGTCTTGTCTTGAACAGTTATTTACACCAAGAGCTCAAGTTTGGGACGGTGACGTCCGTAATGAGTTAATTCCCGTACTTGCAACAAGCTGGATAAATGAAGATAGACCTGATGAAAAGAATGAGGCTGGTTTTATGAGCTATAATGGTATGAAATCAGTAGAAGTGACCCTTCGACAAGGAGTTAAATTCCATGATGGCTCAGATTGGAATGCAACAGTATGTAAATGGAATATTGATAGATTTATGACAATTACAGGAAATATCAGTGGTGTTCTCCCCGTCGTACCGGGTACGGTACGTACTGTAAGAGACACGTATTGGCTTGAAGTAGATGATTGGGTTGATTATGAAAGCCCCAGCTGGAATGTTTCGAAGTTTGATGGAATACCAGCAGTTTATCCAGGATTTGGTGCTTCTGGAGATATGCTAAGTCGCTTTCCTCGTTTTTATAATATAACAATCACAGAAGATTTGCAATCAGGAGGAAAAGTTAAAATCTACTTTGGTGATTGGGATACTGGTTTAAATTATCTTCAGGGAGTAGAGATGATCTCAAAGAAAAGTTATGAAGACTATTTTGATACTATTATCTATGGATATGGTAATAATCCCGCTTTTCCACAAGATAATCCCGCAATTTTTCCTGGACACCTAATAGGTACTGGTCCGTATGTCTTTGGAGGTCATGTATCTGATATTGGTACATTGACGAGATTTGATGACTGGTGGAATGCTAGCGCTCAACAAGCTGAAGGTTGGCATACGATTGAAAACGTTGCGGTAGCTACATTTGCCCACACCCAAGCAGGATATCAAGCTAGAAGTACTGCTATGGTTACTGGAGATATTGACTGGGCTTGGGACCGTTCTTGGGAACCCCTTAATAAAGATGATATGAATAGTGCTCCCGATGTAGATTATATATCCACTGGCGTTGAAAGTTATGGAGAAAATATTATTTTAAATTGTATCAATGAAACATTTATGAAAACGTTTTTCGCTGATACTAATTATAATATGTCACCTTGGTACGCAGGTTTCAAACCGTCATTCATGGCTTCTGGAATGATGAATGCAGATGATACGATAAACGCACATGGAATAAATCGTGCATTTAGAAAGGCGATTTCTTATGCGTTTGATTATGATACCTACGTACATGTTGCTATGAATGACCGTGTAGTGCGTTCTGGAGGATTTCTTTGCGGAACTAGTCCATATTATAATGGCTCCATACCACTTGCTACTCATAATCGCACTATAGCACGCCAAGCCCTTTTAGATGATCCATTCTGGGGGCCAATATGCGCTGATAGACAACTAACCATTTCTAATACGACAGCACAATGGAATTACATAGCAGATACCGATCCTATTTATACTATGGAGTATAGTTGGGATCAAGCCCATTTAGAAGCTTATAGTGTGATGACGACAAGCCTTAGAGATATTGGATGTGATATGGATGCTTGGGAAGATACACCTGATAGCTATTATAAAATGAGCACAACCTTTACATTTCCTTGGTTCATAACTGATGGATTTGCATTAAAATTGTATTATCCCCGGGTAAATGCACTTGGTTACCTTGAAGCCTATTATAAGAGTCCTGCCTCAATGTGGATGCCATTTCCAATTGATCAATTTTACAACATGGGCTTTTCTTATAGTTCAACCTTCGATAGTATAATGAAGAAAATATGGTTTCAAAACGAAACTGGAATCCAAGATTCATATAATCAACTAACTGATTGGATTCAGAACTATCAATATCCAACTATTTATTGCGGGAATGATTTGGAGGGGCATGCGATCAATAAAGACTATGATTATAGCTTTTATTGGGGTGTCTTCGTATTTAATCTAGTTAAGCCGGTAGAAGCGGATCAGAATCCATTGATCCCAGGTTTTTCAGTTGGTGTTGTTTTACCTGTAGCATTGATGGCTATCGCTTACACAATTATACGAAAAAAGAGACATATATAGAAGTAATAATTTATAAAAAATTCATTTTTTTTTTTCCTTTTATAAGCTTAAGTTCCCTAACAAATAGAATGAATTTATTAAGTTTTAATAAATTCTATGATCCTTAAAAAGGATAAAAAAATTAGAAAAATAAGAGAAATTCATTCTTTTTCGTCAAAACAGATTATGAAATCTTTAAAATCAAGTTTCATAGCAAAATGAAAAATTTATAATATATACAATCCTCAATTATTTTATGGCTGAAGTTGACTATTATGAAATTGTAAGACAAAAACTACAAATTGGAAGAATAACTGCTCCTAACCACAAAAAAATTTTCAATTTGATGAAAATCTTCTGGAATGAAGAAGAAATTAAAATTCTGTCTCAATTTAATAATGTTGGTATAAAAATCTCACGAAAAGAATTAGCAGAAAAAACAGGTAAATCAGAAGAAGAAATAGAAGAACTTTTAGGAAGATCGGCTAGAAATGGTACTATTTTGAAATCTGGTTCAGATTATAGATTAATCCCTCTTGTACCGGGTATATTTGAAATGTATTTCATAAGACGTAAGGATTCCCAAGAAAATCTTCACAAAGTTGCTGAGATTTACAGATACATTTTTAAGAACAGGGCACCAGATTTAGAGGATACTGATAATATTAGAAGAGGTTTCCGTCCTTTACTTCCATATGACTCTGAGGAGAAGCTAATTAAAGTTGATGAATCTTTAGACGTTGAGACTCAAGTTCTTCCTTTTGAGGTAGTTAAAGATATGATCGATAAGAATGAATCATTTGCGGTTGTACCTTGTCAATGTCGGTTAATTGGTGAATACACAGGCGAACCTTGTGAACAAGCATCCTCCGAAATGGGTTGTTTTTTGACTGGAGAAGCAGCGGAAAGACAGATCGCTTATGGAGCAAGAAGATTAACTAAAGAAGAAGCGATTGAATTTATTAGAGAAACTGAGAAAGCGGGACTTGTTCATAATACTATTGCGGATACCAGTAAAGACACATCCAAGTGGATTTGCAATTGTTGCAGTTGCCATTGTGGAGTACTTCTTCCCGCAAAATTATATCATTATAAGGGCGTTAATCAGACCAATTTTGTTCCTGAATTTGATATGGAACTCTGTACAAAATGTGAAATATGTGTGGAAAAATGTCCAAATGAAACAATTTATCATATCTGGCCAAGTAAACAAGATTCATCAGATGAAAAAATGAAAGTCAGAGAAGAAATGTGTATAGGATGTGGAACTTGTGCTGCGAATTGCCCTAATAACGCAATCAAAATGATAAAAGTAAGAGATGAATACCCTAAAGGAATAAGCATTGATCTTTTTGGTTAAGTTTAAGCTTTTTCTATGTTTAATTTCTAAATTTTTTTAAATTAAAACAAGTATAATATTATCCAATATACATTTTTTTCCTATAGACATGATTGTTAATAAGAACAACTATTAAGGATATCTAAATGTTTATCCTGATTCAAAATGAAGGCAGTTTCATAAATAAAATAGTAAGAGAACTTAATAATAGTCCAGTGTAATTCTTACCGATCTTCTTAATAGTTCTTATATATCTTGTTCCAAAAACAAATAATACCCCGAGTTGTTAGCGTCCTTTAAATACTGGCTTTCTATTTTCGCTAAGTGCCGCGATACCTTCCTGTAGGTCTTCGCTATCTAATTGAGGTTGAATAAACGCATCAAATTCCTCCTGCGCTATCCGCATCGCTTTTCTTCCTGCAGTCTCCAAATTCTTGTAGTGTCCGTATTTAATCGCTTTTAGTGTTAAGGGTGCATTGTCACGCAGTATTTCTGCCATTTTGGTAGCTTCTACCATGAGCTCTTCTCTATTTTTTGTTACATGGTTGATTAATCCCACTTCATAAGCCCGTTTACCACTCATTGGTTGCCCTCCCATATAAAATTCCATAGCTATCTTAAAGGGCATATAAGGTGTATATTCCAAAATTCCACCAACAATTCCGACCCACGCTTCACCAAAGATAAACTGAGCATCTTCTGTAGCATAGGTTATATCTGTACCACGAATCGCAATTCCATATCCGCTTCCCGCAACAGTTCCATGTACAGCTCCGACGATGGGTTTCAGGATTTTAGTACCATTCGGGGGAAATGCTTTACGAAGATCTTTTAATAAGCCTTTGTGCCTAAGGTCTGCACCAAAACTAAAGTCCGGACCATTTGCGCTGAGAATTGCTACTCTGCTTTCGGGGTCATCCGCAAAATGATCCCATGCTTTTCCTAAAGCTTTGCATAAAGGAGGGTCTAGTAGATTTCGCTTTGGATTGTTTAATGTAATGTATGCGATTTGATCTTTAACTTCATAAATTAAAACATCATTTATCATTTTTTTCTCCTTTTTTTAAGTTAAACATATTATTTAATAGATAAATATAGATTATTTTTATATATATATAGCTTTTTCAGCTCTACAAGAATAAGAGAATATAATTGATTTTTTAGGTATTGAACAGTATGATTCGCGAAAAACGAATTAAAAGATCAAATTACTTGAAAATTTTTTTAAACAATACTTACTAGCACTAATTCCTGTTATAACTACTAATTGATATCTAGGAATTATAACATTAATATTTTTGAGATTATTTTGCCTAGCTCCTTTAATAATAATCGAATTCTGGCTCATTTTACTTCCTAATTTTTTGAGTTAATAATGAAAGATAAAATTCACGTTGCTATTTTATAATTTCTTTTTACTTCCTTAATTTTATCACGTAAATAAGCAGCATCTTCAAATCGAAGTTCTTTAGCTGCTAGAAGCATCTTAGATTCAAGGTATTGAGTAATAATATCTGCGTCTCCCGCTTTTTCTAATTGTTCAATTTTAGATTTAACAGTTTGCTTCAATCTTTTGACTTCTTTTTCCTTATATTCTTTCTCATCTGATAAGGATTTTAAAATACTCTTTTTAATTGATTGAGGTGTAATCTTATTTTTCTCGTTGTGTGCGATTTGCTTATTCCTTCTTCTAGTAGTTTCATTTATTGCTTCTCTCATCGCTCTTGAGATCCTGTCAGCATATAAAATTGCTCTTCCTTCTACATTTCTAGAAGCTCTACCAATTGTTTGAATTAAAGACCGTGTATCTCTCAGAAATCCGAGTTTATCAGCGTCTAGTATTGCTACTAATTTAACTTCAGGAAGATCAAGTCCTTCTCTTAAAAGGTTAATTCCTACCACAACATCATGAGTTCCATTTCTTAAACGTCTCAAAATCTCAAATCGTTCTACTGTGTCCACTTCTGAATGTAGATATGCTATTTTCATCCCAAGTTCGGCATAATATTCCGCAATATCCTCTGACATCCTCTTTGTTAATGTTGTTACAAGAATTCTACCATTATTAGCTACAACCTTTCGGATTTCTCCTAATAAATCATCAATTTGATTTTTAGCAGGTCGTATTTCAACCTCCGGGTCAACTAACCCTGTTGGTCGAATGATTTGTTCTGCAGAAACACCCTTAGACTTTTTTATTTCGTATTCTCCTGGTGTAGCGCTCATGAAAATTATATTTTTTACTTTTCCTTCCCATTCATCAAAAGTAAGAGGACGATTATCAAAAGCACTAGGTAAACGCCAACCAAATTCGACAAGATTTTTTTTCCGTGATCGATCTCCTCCTATCATCCCATGGATTTGAGGGATTGTCACGTGACTTTCATCTACTACAATTAAATAATCTTCAGGAAAGTAGTCAATTAAAGTCATTGGAGGTGTTCCAGGTGCCCTTAACGAAAGAGGTCTTGAATAATTTTCAACACCTTTACACCATCCCATTTCTCGCATCATTTCCAAATCAAATTTAACTCTCCTCTCAATTCTTTGAGCTTCAGCATATTTTTTTTGTGCTTTGAAAAAATCAATTCTCTCTTTCATTTCTTCTTCAATCAATGTTAAAGCTTTAATTTTATTTTCTTCGGGAATTATGAAATGAGTAGCGGGAAATACCCGAAAATTTGTTAATTCTCTTAAAACATTAGTAGAAATAGGGTGAATTTCATGAATTGATTCTATTTCATCTCCAAACATTGATATTCGAATAGCCACTTGGGTGTAGGCTGGAAATATATCAATAATATCACCTCTTACTCTTACTGAGCCAGGCTTGAAATCTGTACTCTTCCTCTCATAATTAATCCGTACCAATTTAGAAAGAATCTCAGATCTTGTCATTTTTTGACCAACTTCAACATATAGAGTCACTGATTCCCAATATTCAGGGTCTCCAACACCGTATATGCATGAAACTGTTGCAACAATTACAACATCCTTTCTAGTTCTTATTGCATGAGCAGAAGCTAGCCTTAATCTTTCAATTTCCTCGTTCACCGAAAAGTCTTTTTCAATATATAATCCCGAAATAGGCATGTATGCCTCAGGTTGATAATAATCATAATAAGAGACGAAATAATGAACCGCATTTTGAGGAAATAGCTCTTTAAGCTCATTATATAACTGTGCAGACAACGTTTTATTTGGGGCCATTACAAGTGTGGGTTTTTGGATCTCTTGAATTATATTAGCAATAGTAAATGTATTATGTACAAAGATATTTCCATTACCCGCACTGAAGTTTTCATTATCTTCTACAGCAATATCGTATACATATCCGTTGGTCGGTTTGATTTGATTGATATTAACTATTTTTCTAAAATTGAATTTTAATAAATTTCTCAATTTCTCATTATTAGGATTTCTATCCAAGTTAAGAATCTTTTCAAATATGGATTTAGATGGAGATCGAAGATTATTTTCAAGTAATCTGATATACCTTCTTGAGCAACCTATTTCTTGTGAAAATTTTACTTGAGAATACTGAAGCTGTTGTCTTAAGTTTACAATATAGTTTTGACAATTCGGAATTAAATCTACATTAGTATTTGCTTTTTTATCTAAGATTAATTGAAGATTTTCTTGTTTGTACTGAATTGAAAAAGAAATAAATTTCGAAAATTTTTTTAAATTTTCTTGACCCGAGATTGATAATTCATAATAAATACTTATTGAGGATTTGTACTTCTTCTTTTTTTCTGTAATCCTTGAAGTGATATTAAATCGGAGAAGTAAGTTTTTTATGTCAAATACTAATTCTTTTGAAGCAGATAAATAACATACAGCGGATCTTTCTACCCATCCATCTCCATCAAACAATGATCTTATGAAAGGGATTAATTGTTCATTAGATAAATTATAAAATAAACACGGAATATGCTTTTCATGAGCTGTAGCACCCATTGTATGAAAAAAATTCGAGAGATATTTAGAATTAAATTGGATGTCATTTTCATTTCTCTGATTATAATGCAAACCTAGATTATCAAAAAACTCCTTACATTTATTTTGTAAGGTAGAATCGGAGTTAGATATTAATATATACCGATCTGTACAATGCCCTTCTGAAAGATATAGACCAGAAAAGATAAGAAAATTATCATCAATTTTTAGCAGAGGATGTAAGCTCTCATTTCCTTTAGAAATTAAATTAATATCAGAATTAATTTTAGGATAATCTAAATCTAAATGATTCATTAGAATATTTAATGTAGATATCCCAATCCCTCTTTCCTTTGTTTCAGCAATAATTTGCTCATATTTCCAATTTGAAGCATTGTGTTCTTCTTTTAACAATTCTTTAATAAGGATTTCATGCTTTTGGTACTTTAAAATTAATTTTTTTATGTTTAATTTTACTTCTTGATTATAATTTAATAGATTTACAAATTCTAATCTTCTTTCAGGTAATGGAATTATATTAGAACAAGGTAAATAATCCCCAATTTTGAGATCTTCTGTAACACATAGTTCTAATTTACAATCATTAAACTTAAAGCAGTTATGATCTCTAGTTACTTTAATTGATGATAAATCATCTAAAATTATTTCATAAATTATTTCTTCTTTATGTTTTGATATCTGAATTATGTTTTTCTGCTCAATCAGATGTTTTGATTCATTAAATGATAATACTTTATAACCTTGAATATCTTGAAATTCTGTACCTATAGTACTGATAGGATTATCAAAATGGTTTTCTACAAACTCCCCTATTTTCACTTTTTGAATTTGGTTTTCAGTATTATAGATAAGAAGAATTTCATTAAAATCTAAACTCTTTCCGGTTCCTGTGGCACCTAATAACGTTTGAAAACGTTGCCCCTCTTGAATATTTTTTGCAAGGGTGGATATGGCCAAAGGTTGGTCTCCTGCAGGTTTGAAATCAGATTCAAGTTGGAAATCGGGAGTCATAGGAATTGACCAATATGATATTTATATTTTAATATATTACTTGAAGTCAATATATAAGAGATAGATCTATAGGTATTCTAATGAATATTATATTATGATTTTTTCTAAAAAAAGAGAAGTAAAAAATAAGTTATCCTTTGTGTGTACGATTACTCACGGGACAACAATTTCTTCATGGTAAATCTCGGCACCTTCTTCTGTTCGAATTAGTATTACTAGTTCCTCACCAACATCAATAGTGAGTCCGGTAAAGACTTCAAGATCACTAACTTGAATGGTTATTTCCATAGAATCTCCTATAGCAATTTCAAAAGCTTGTAAATTACTGGTAGTTAAGGGTACCCACGTATTATTAAAGTAAGTATAAAGGTTAGCTAATGGAATATAAGTATCATTCACATAAACAGATTCGATTGTTACGTTAGACATTCCATTGTTATCAAACACTAAAGTCATGTTTCTAGATTTATCTACAATTGTATCATCATCGTCAATTGCTATACTATAATAGACAGGATCTACGTAAGCATTTAAAATCCCACCAGCTTTAGCTGCTGAGGTAGTTGTAACGTTTACTATCATTTCATTAGATTTATTTATCATCAAATTAGGAATATCAAATGATACAATTGCGCATTCCTGGAGATCTAAGGACGGACTCCCGTAAAGATATGTAACATTAGCAACTAGAGTGGAATTTACATAAATTTCATCAAGTGTAACTGTCTCATCTCCAGTATTTTTAATCACTATTTTCCCTGTTTCATTTGCATAGATAAAGGAAGTCATTGAGCTATCAATACTCTCAATTATTTGAATATCCGGTTCATCTCTTATTGTATGAATATATCCTATATCTGAAGTCACTGTAGATCCGAAGCTTCCAGTAATACAGACTAAAATCTCATCATTAACTTCGAAATCACCATAGTCAGATGCATCAATAATGATAACATCCTCATCATTTTTATCCAAAAGAAAACTTCCACTTTCGGTGTAAAAGTCGTTATAATCCACTTCAATTAGAGATTCTGATAGATAAATAGAATCAATCCCAAATATAATGTCCCCAGTATTTTTCACATTGATTTTTAGTAACGTACTTCCATTATCATATGTAAATCCATGACTTAAGTTAAAATCATGAGGGATATGGTCCCGATCGTAACTATCAATTGCAGCTAATGCTTCAGGGGAAATGATTCTCTCTCTACTTAAAATTGATATAGAATAATTTTCAATATTTGATGAAAACAACACTTGATCTCTTACATTGTTAGGACTTGCTACACCAATCATATTATAATTCCTGATGGGGTAAAAATCGGTTACTACATCAGTAATTTCCACGTTTACCTTTTCTCCTGGTTTTAAAATAGAAGATCCACTAAGATATTTGATATTATCAGGATTAATTTTATTTCCCAGGGTATCCACGTTAAGATAAAATCGCTCCAAGACTTCGATTGTGTCCCCAGTGTTTTCTACTTCAAGATATATATCTGAAGTAGTAGTATCCTTTTGGATTACTCTACTATTCTCCTTATTAATTTTAATCGCGCCTTCTTTTGGTTCTTTTACAAAGAAACTTTTTGTGGTATTTGAAAATTCATAAAATCCTCCCTCTGAATCCACCGATTCGGCAGTTACACTAATATTAACGACATCATCTTTCTGAAAATTAGAACTCCCCATGTCTACCCAAACCATTTGTGATTCTCCATTCTTTACTACAGCTGTTTCTGTGCTCTCACCAATAAAGAAATTATAACCAGTTCCATTAACTTGAACATTTTTTATAAACAAATCTTTCGTGCCAGTATTTTTTAGGTTTAATGTAGCATACCCATTTTCAAAAACTTCTGCTTCTTCTATTAGGAAACTTGATTCTAAAATAGTATAATCAATTTTATAGAGTTTGACTAAACCTGTTGCAGATATATACTTTGGCTTGAAAATTTGGAGATCATATAATCCATTATCGGGAATATAATCCTTCCAAACTCCACCATCTTGAGTGGGGTTATTTTCATTATTAATTGTATTAGCATATGTCATTCTAATATCATTCTGTTCAAGATCAGCCGGATTTGTCGGAACTCCATAGAACATCAATTTTACTAACTGACTCTGGAACCATTTTTCTCCCATTCTTCCAGTTTCAGGATCCTGATACTCAGTCTCATTAAATACCATATCATTTTCCCAATTGTCTTCTTCCCATCCCATATTCTTATATTGAGCATACTGATCATTACAGATTCTTACCATCCAAGGCCACTTTCCTTCATCACCTCCTAGCCCCGTAATCATTAATCCAAAATAGACTAATACATAATCAGCCTTTAGCCTCTGAAACGCTCTGGCACTATAGACAACATCTGTTTGCATAAACGCCATACCAGTCAAACCGATTCTGGTTGAATTCATTGTAGCATTATCATTGACAGTAGTCACATTACCGATTGGGGTAAGCCAATAACCGTAATCCCACCAGGAGACAACTACATCAGTTCCATCTAGATTGGATCTCATCCACATCAATGATTCTTCCCAGTCATGAACAACACCGGCAGGAGCAAGTTGTGAATAAGAGAACTGGTCGATTGAAATATCTGTTGCGTGCACAATCTGAGCAACACCTAAAAATCCGACTATCATAAATACGGTTATATTAAATGGTATCACAGTACCTTCTAATTGTCGCTTTCGTTTTCTGCTCAGACCATCTCTCCTTTCTCCTAAGAAACTACCGAAAATTCTAAGAATAGTCACCAATCCATA
Organism: Promethearchaeota archaeon; assembly: GCA_019894975.1. Lineage (GTDB taxonomy): Archaea > Asgardarchaeota > Lokiarchaeia > Sigyniarchaeales > SOKP01 > Loki-b32. Next base: position 11,473 of record JAGXNO010000038.1, read on the forward strand.
CGCCCCCATTAAAGAAACTGCGGGTGAGAATACTAGTATTATTCGAATCATGCTTCCGGTAAAGTAATACATTAAAATTACAAATGCGATTAAGAAAATTTCAGGGGCATTTAAAACTTTAAAACAAAAATAAATTCCTAACGGCGTTAGAACTAATGGTATTAGGGTATTATAGTAAAATACACTCCAGGGACTCGGCATCTGTTCTGCAACTGAAGCTACTAGACTAACTTCATCCCGAAATAATGGATTAAGAATTGTTTGGAACCTAGTACCAAAACCAAAGGGAAGAAGATCAGGTGCAATCCATAAGATCATTGCACCGATAACCAATGCCGGTATAAATCCCCATTTCACAGCATTAATAATACTTTTATATAATTGGGGATGCTCCACTTTTTTTGATTGGATTAAGTGAAATATTATTAAAATTATTGTAAAGAAAAAGATTCCTGCTATTTCTAAATCAGTGAATAAAGAATTAAAATTGAATTGTGTATAGAGAGAAAAAATCAATAATCCTATTCCTTCTACAACCGCATATGTAATTAAGATATTTTCATTGTACTTATCAGTAAGTATCAATATAATACAAAGAAGAGGAATAACCAAGTAAACAAATTGATAACCTCCCCAACTTAAAGATAAATATCCTAGTGATATACCTCCTAATGCAGAGAATATAAATTTCCCAGTTCTTAAGCCTTTCAAAAGAAATAGAAAAGTTAGTAAAGTGGCAAAAACACCAATGGTTTCATTATCAAAAAATCCTGCCATTGTACGCTGCATATACCCGGGATTGAAAGCTAAGAAAAATGCGGCAATCAGCCCAGTTCCTCGATCAAGAATTTCTTTTCCTAAGTAATAAGTAACTAATACTGTTAATCCCCCCATTATAGCAGGGAAGAAGTAGCATACGTCATATAGAGAAACAGGAACTCCAAAAAATGTCAAAATATTATATATAATAACAACGGTAAAAGTTAATCCAGGACGTAAATTTCCACGGTCAAATCCCGTGGGGTACCAGCTTTTAAAATCATGCCAGTTAAAATATTCATAAAGAGTGCTCTCAGATAAATATTCTGCATTATACCATTGTATCCAAGGATCAAATGCTTTAAGTATTGTTGGACCTCTAAAGATTGGACTAATCCTTAATAAAACAGCTAAAAATACAACCATAAAAACTGCGATGAAAAATAATACATTTTGAGTTTTTATGTTTATCGAGGTTCTTATGCGATCACGAAAGTTTCTTAATGAAGCAATGATCTTTACCATGGTGTTTCATTTAAAATTTTAATAAATTGATAATTTATTAACCATAATTAAATTTTGAATATAAAAAATATCCTTCAGATTAAAATGTTTTTCTTTAATCCAACACATTGTAAAAATCGCAATCGTGGAAAAAAAAGAAAAGGGTTATGGATTTTTTACATGTATAAATGAATAATTATTTTTGAAGTATTGATTATGGGAGAAAGCAGGTACCTTTTCAAAATTTATTATATTGGCAAATCGAAATATTACGGATCTCAAAGACAACCCAAGCTTCTGACCGTTGATGATTGTCTTTTAAATGCATTATTAGAAAAGAACTATATCGAAAGTATTAAAGAGTCTGGATTTGAAGCTGCAAGTAGAACAGATAGATATGTATCTGCTCACGGGGCATGTTTTACTTGTATTTTGAAAAAAGAACCTATTTTAATGGAAATAAACTCAGCATTACCTAATGAAATCGGCATTTGGGCTTATGCCAAGGTACCTCTGGATTTTCTATCTCGTTATAATGCTATACTGCGCCACTACCTATATGTGGTTCCATCTCCCCTTTCAAATCTTCAGAGTTTTGGCTCTATAGATATTGAAGTAATGCGTAAAGCTTGTAGTGCTATAGAAGGTCAGCATGATTTCATTAATTTTTCCAAAAGAGATAATTCTGAAGTAAAGACTATAAGAGATATGGCTCTCGCAAATTTATCAATTAAAAATGATTATTTAATATTCCAGTTTAAAAGCAGAGCATTTCTAAGACAACAAATTCGTCGTATGGTTAAAAAAATTCTAGAGCTTGGGAAGGGTGAAACAACATATACAGACTTCATTCAATTATTTGATCCTTCCCAAGTATTTTCTTATCAACCTGTTGATGCAACGGGATTAATCTTGTGGGACATTGTCTATAGTAATGAAATAGAATTAAACGAGGATCCCAAATCTAAGGAAAGAATGGACAGTTTCTTTTTGAATCAGAAATTATTATATAAACATCAATATCAGCTATTCCACTTCTTGCAACATGGCGATATTTGCAAGTAATGCTTGTAGTTGAATTTCTTCAGTTCCACCTTGGCTCAATCGATATTCAAATTCAGCTAAAAGTTTTGCTAACTCGATCTTTAAATCTTCAGAGATATTTAAGTCATAAATCTCCCTATGTATATTTTTAATGATATTTTGTCCAGATAATCCATAGTCACCAGTTAAATCATTTAAAAGTTTAATAGATAACTGTAATTGACTGTTCAAAGCAGTTTTTAAAATATCTTTTATTCTTTCAGGAGGAACCTCCCCAGCGACTCTAAAAACAAGATCATTATCAATTTGCTTAGAAATAGTTCCACATGATTGTAAATAGTTAATAGCTCTTCTACAATCTCCTCTAGAGACTTCTACTAAAGCATTTAATCCCCCCGGTGTTAAAGCAATTTCTTCTTGTTTTGCAACGTAATTTATCCTTTTTTTAATATCTGTGTTATTTAAATATGCAAATCGAAAAACAACACATCTTGATTGAATAGGAGGAATAATCTTGTTGGAGTAATTACAGATTAGAATCATTCTACAATTTCTGGTATATTTTTCCATTGTTCTCCTTAAAGCTTGTTGAGCAGGAGAAGTCATGTTATCTGCTTCATCCAATATTAATATTTTAAAGGGGATATCAATAGAGGGGCGGGCTTTAGCAAAGTCTTTAATATATGTCCGAATAACATCTATACCTCTGGCATCGCTTGCGTTCAGTTCTAAGTAAGTTCTATTTATCGCCATCTTTCGTCCATATAATTCTCGAACCATTGCCAAGGCAGAAGTTGTTTTTCCTGTACCAGCAGGACCTGCAAATATAAGATGCGGCATCGATTTATCCCTTATAAATTGTTTCAAACGTTTGACGATACCTTCTTGATTTACAACATCATCTAGAAGTCTTGGACGGTATTTTTCAACGAAAGGTCTGTTTTCAAGAGACATATATTTTAGCAGACGAGTTTAAAAATTATATAATTATATTAAGAATTAAATTTTCGTAATTCCTTATTAATATTCATATAGTAAAAAAAAAATAGATTTGTTATGACAGATTTCAAAATTACAAAAATAAAATCAAGGTGGATTTTAGATTCAAGAGGAAATCCCACTGTAGAATCAGATGTATATGCCGGAAATTTATTTGGAAGGGCAGCAGTTCCTTCTGGTGCATCTACTGGTGTTTTGGAAGCTCTGGAATTAAGAGATGGTGGAAAGTCATTTAAGGGCAAACATGTGTCTAAAGCAGTGTCCAATGTCAATGAAATACTTGGTAAAAAGCTAGTAGGTTTTGATGTACGTGAACAAACTAAGATTGATGAGGAGATGATAAATATTGATGGAACAGAAAATAAGAGTAATTTGGGCGCTAATGCCATATTGTCTGTATCACTAGCAGTTGCAAAATTAGCGGCGATTTTGTCTGATACCCCATTATTTGCTTACATCCATAATTTGGCCTATAATAAGACAAGACAAGATTACCTTTTACCACTTCCTTCCTGTAATATTATCAATGGTGGTGAACATGCGGGGAATAATATAGCAATTCAGGAATTTATGGTTCTACCTATAGGAGCCAAATCATTTGCAAGTGCTATACAGAATGTTGCGGAAGTATATCAAACATTAAAAACTTTATTAGCTAAAAAGTATGGACCTTCAGCAATTAATGTTGGCGATGAGGGTGGTTTTGCTCCGAACTTGTCTTTAACATCTGAAGCTGTTGATATTATAATTGAAGCAATTGAAGAAGCAGGATTCTTAATGGGTACTGATTTCGTCTTAGGGATGGATGCTGCGGCAAGTGAATTTTATAAAGAGGGGATTTATAATATTGATGGGAAGAAATTAAATGAAGAAGAGCTATTACAATATTATCTTGATCTAATTCAAGACTATCCTTTTAAATCAATAGAAGACCCCTTTGATGAAAAAGATTTTAGAAGCTTTGCGAGTTTGACCGCTAAAATTGATGAATCAATGCAAGTTGTAGATGATGATTTAACTGTAACTAACATCAACATTTTAGAAAGAGCTATTAATGAAAAAGCCGGAAATGCTTTATTACTAAAAGTAAACCAAATTGGTTCTCTTACAGAAGCAATAAATGCCTGCAAAATGTCTTTCAAAAACGGATTTAATGTTATGGTTTCTCATCGTTCTGGAGAAACTGAGGATTCTTTTATAGCAGATTTGGCAGTGGGGCTTTGTACAGGTCAACTTAAAACAGGAGCTACATGTAGGTCTGATCGATGTGCAAAATTTAATCAACTCCTTAGAATAGAGGAAGAATTAGGAAGTAACGCAATCTATCCCAAGAATTTTGACTCCTGGAAAAAATTTCAATAGAAAATTAATTTTTAATATATTTATCTTTCATTTTTTACAAATCTAAATATATTTACGCCAATAGATTTTACTTTTTTTGTGTGAAATTGAAAGGATCTTTCTAGAATCATTTCATATGGAAAGAAATTATCAATATGCCAATTAAATTTTTCACAAAATTTAGAAATAAAATTAAAAACTTTTTCTCCTGCAAGGTGAATTGAATAAACTACATCTGAAATAGAAAAAGCCTTTTCTAAAAAAATTCGATCAGCTGTTCTTTTTTGAACTCCGAAAGGAGGATTCATAATAGTAGTTATTTTTAAGTTGCTGAAAAGAGGTTCTTTCGAAAATTCAAGATATTTTACATCATTACATAGTGGTAATATGACATTTTCCAACCCTAACCTAAAAATGTTTTCTTTTAGAATGTTTAAAGCAGGGAGATCTATATCAACACTTAAAACCATAGATGGTTTTAGAAACGCACTTGCTATTGACAATCTTCCTGTTCCTGAACCGAGGTCAATAACCAATTTATTATTAATATCGTTAAACTCAAAACCCGCGAAATATATTATATCTACAGCACTAAGCGCATCAATACAATATTGTTCCAGTTCAACTTTAGGTGTAGTAAAGGATTCAGTGTTTTGGATGATAGAGATTAATTGCTTTTTGTTGATTTTCATCCGTAAAAATGTTAACTCTTTTATAATTAATACATTAAATTTATTTATTTTATATTATAATATATATTTAAAATAGAAAGAAATTGGGAAATTAAAAGATTATTGTTGGTACTATTGGATAAAAAATCAGTAAAAAATAACGAATTGGTTCTCACAGGTCAGTACCTTGGAGTTGTTGAGGAATTTCTACCCGATAAGAAATCTACTTTTGTGAAAGAGGGAGAAATTTATGCGACAAAATCAGGTCATATTGATATAGATAATGAAAAACGGAAAATTGAGGTAAAAACCCAACAAGAAGCAGACCGAAAGACGGTAAAAGTTGGGGATATCGTTATTGGCCCAATTTTATTTTTACGCCAGTACTCCGTTGGTATGAACTTTTACACAATAAATGGGAAGATGCATTTTAATTCATCTTATTTTGGTAATGTACATGTATCTCAAATCTCTGAGAGATATATCGAAAAAATACATGATGCTTTTCAAATTACGGATATTATTAGAACGAAAGTGATCAGCATAAACCAAAACGAATATAATTTAAGCACAAGTGGAAAAGATTTTGGTGTTATTTATGCAGATTGCGTTATTTGTGGAACGCCTCTAGATAAAATTGGTAATAACAAGTTAAGATGTGAAAGATGTGGGAATACAGAAACAAGAAAATTAGCACACGATTATAGAAACGTTTCTGAACCTTTTAGATATTAATTCTTTTTACCTTATTTCAAGTTATTTATAACAACCTCATAAATATTATAAAGTGATTACTTTGAAAAAAGTTGGTAAAAAAGTCATTCATTTCTATAATAATAGTGATTCTTTAGAGAACGTTATTAAGTTTCTTGAAAGTATACAAAAAAAAATAAATTATCTTAATTTGAATATAAATGTTGAAGGAAAAAGTATAAAAATTACCTTATTTGGTTCACGAGATCTTCAATATTTAGCAACTGAAAGACTAAAAGACTTAGCAAATCAATTTCTATAAAAATGGATTTTTCCTTGCAAAACCATAAAAAATTTATTTTATTCTAAATATTTCATATTAATAATTTCAATTGAATTTAAGTTTTCATTATGGCAAAGAAAAAAGTAGTTAAACCAGAAGAAGAAGAAGAAGAAGATTTAGACGACCTAGAAGATGACTTTTTGGATGATGAGGAAACCGTTGATGAATATCCTAAAGTTAGTGAAAAAAAAGAACAAGAAGGAGCCCCTTCAGTAACAGAAGAGGAAGATTTGGAATTAATCTCAGAAGAAGAATTTGAATTAGAAGAAGAAGCAAGATTTCCAGATTATAAATATCTGAAATTAAAACTCTCTAAAAAGGAAGGGGAGGATGATTATGAGTTAATCATCGAAGGTCAATCACATGGGTTTTGTAATATTCTAGTGAAGCACTTATTAAATACAGAAGGTGTTAATTCTGCGGCATATAAAGTAACAGGAATAGTTCCCGCTCAGATATTTATACGACTTGAAGATAGTAAAAAATACAAAATCAAGGATATTTTATTCAAAGCGATTGAAGCTCTAAGAGAAGAAGTGTTAGAAACTCAAAAAGTATTTAAAAAACTTACTTAACTCTTTTTACAATCTTTTTATGAAACTTTATAAGAAGCCATAATTCAACATATCTTAATGGATTATGAGTTTTTGATTAAAGATTTAAAGCTAAATAAATCCCAAAAAGCTGTGGGGACTGATAAAGGATTAGCGAAAATAGGAGACGGAATTGTAAATCTTACTTATTCCATAGCCAAATCTATTTATCTAACTAAAAACAGCCCAAATAATAACATTTTAAGAACGGGATTGAAAGTTAGTAAAAAGATACTAGCTAATGCTTTGAAAAATGCCAATTTGAAGGCCTTCGCAATAACTCGAGCTGATGCACATGATCTTGCAGACACAGCAGAAGCCCTAGTTGCATTTGTCTGGCTTGATAAAAAAATATCTTTAGATGAAATCATTGGATATTTATCTCAGAATCTAACGGGGGATCTAAATATCAGGAATGAAGAGATAAAGAGTGCTACAGAAGCTTTTACGAAGTTATTAAATCATATCAAAGAATTTCTCCCTAATAAATAAAATTATGAAAGATAATCCTATAACTATTGGAATTGATGATTCTACTTTTAATTTAAAATCTGGAATTAAGACAACTCAACTAATTGGGGTTGTATGCCAAGGTACTAGGATGGTAAGTGTTGTCAAAGCTAAGATTAATATTGATGGAAATAACGCCACCCAAACAATTATTGACCTCCTACAAGAACATGAGAAACTTGTCCACTATATTTTTACTCATACAATTACATTTGGAGGTTTCAATATCATTGATCTTGAGGAAATTTACCAGAAAGTGAAAAAACCGATTATAGCTTTTAATGATCGTAGTATTAATCTCGATTCTGTAGTTAAAGCCTTAGCTAAAAAGTTCCCAGAGAGTTATAAAGAAAAAATTGAATATATATTAAATGCAGGGAATCTATACCAAAGTAATATTCAGACTGCGGGTGGACTTTCAACGATCTATTTTCATTTAAAAGGGATAGAGATCTCCGAAGCAAATTTCTTAATTAAAAATTGCAGTATTGATTCTAAATTACCAGAGTGTCTTCGATTAGCCCATTTAATTGGAAAACTGTTCTAATTTATAGATTACTTTTTGCCGTCCATCTCATATTCTAATATTCGTCTTATTCTACCACGTAAATCTACTCTTATCGCCGACATTCCATATGTGGGTATACCTAATTTTTCTTCGACTTGTTCAGCACTTAAAGCGTTTGGGAGATCTTGTTTGTTCGCTATTGCAATAATTTTTGAGCCCATAGAACGCAAAAACTTCTTATAGATTTCTTTAGTTTTTTCAATGTTATCATCAGTGGAATCACATACAAGAATTGCTAATCCTGATCCTTTTAAAAAATCATCCCACATAAAACGAAAGCGTTCTTGACCAGCAAAATCCCAGACATTAACTTTACTACCATTCAAGATTGAATCTTCTATTTCTAATCCTACAGTGGGATTTGTGTTTTTTGAAATTTTCCTTCCTTGAAGTAAAGACAATAATGAAGATTTTCCAACCCCACTCTGACCTACAAAACATATTTTTGTTTTTGTCGTAAGAATATCTAATCAACCTTTTCTAATTAGAACCTTATTATGTAGAAAAGGCAATTATGGCTTCAAAAATTAAAATAATATTTACATAACATGGGAGAGTATTCTAATGAATAATATTGCGAATTGAAAGTTAAACCTAAGATTAAATCAAAAAAATAAAAAATGAAAATAAAAAATCAATAATTTATCAATTAGGATAAAATAAAAAGATTCAAAAAAAAATTGTATTATTTACTCTTCTCTACAACCGAGGTTCCCACGTCTATGTCCTTAACTATCCCTACACATGCTGTCCTTCCCATATCCCGTACAGCAAATCTGCCCATTTCTGGAAAGTCATTATACTTTTCGAGGCACATTTTCTTGATCGGGGTTAATTCTACGATTGCTGATTCGTTCCTCTTAAGAAACTTAGGATTATCCTCAATTACAGCACCAGTTTTCTGGTCTAATTTTTTAAGTAAGGCACTAAATTTAGCTGCAACTTGAGCTGTATGAGCATGAACTACAGGTGTATAGCCTTGTGCGATTGCGGTTGGATGCCATATTACTATAATTTGTCCTGTCCATTTACCATTTGGATTAATTACAGTAGGAGGATTATCTACATGACCTAAGCAATCCCCTCGAGTTGCATCTGCTCTTGTGAGTCCTCTGATGCTAAATCCGATATTATCTCCAGGAACAGCTTCTTTAATTTCCTCATGATGCATTTCTATGCTTCGAATTTCCCCTTTAAATCCTGTAGGCATGATAACAATCTTATCTCCTGTTTTCATAACGCCTGTCTCTACTCTACCGACTGGGACTACACCTTGTCCTTTGATGCTATAACAATCTTGGACAGGAAGTCTTAATGCTTTGCCTGTTGGTTTCTCTGGAAGGACAAATTGATCAATAGCATCGATAAGGGATGGACCATCATACCATGACATCTTATCGCTTTTCTTTGCTAAATTTTCCATTGCCATTCCACTGGTAGGAATGAAGGGTACATCTTTTAACCTAAAGCCTATATTTTTTAGGAGATCACCAACGGATTCCTTTACTTCATTATAGCGATCTTCACTATAATCATACACATCGGCTTTATTTACTGCAACAACAAGTTGCTTTACACCTAAAGTCTGTGCCAAATACGCGTGTTCTCGGGTTTGCCCATTAGCAGCAATTCCGACCTCCATTTCACCTTTCTTTCCAGAAACGACGAGGATAGCTGCATCTGCTTGAGATGCACCAGTAATCATATTCTTGACAAATTACAATACCAGCTTGAATTAAGCTGGTAAATCTGCATGTCCTGGTGCATCAATAATGGTAAAATAGCGGTTAGGTGTCTCAAACTTGCGAAAGGCTAAATCGATTGTAATACCACGTTGTCGCTCTTCTTTTAACTTGTCAAATACAAAAGCATATGACCATGATTCACGATCGTATTCTTTAGCAAGTTTCTCTAATTCACGAGCTTCTCTTTCGGTTACTGAGCCCGTTTCGATAAGCAGAGCGCCCATCATAGTACTCTTGCCGTGATCTATGTGTCCGATTATTACCAAATTCAAATGTTCTTTTTCAGTTGGCATAATTCATTAATTTCCTCTATTAATTATTATTTATATCTTTAATATTTAAATTTCTATAAAAATTATTTTTATTAGATGTTATTTGTAAATGTCGATGAGTTTATATTTTTTACTATAATTTACTCTTAATTTTCGAGGACTATAACCAAAAAACTAGTAATTATTTTAAAATTTCAAGAAGAATATTCCAAAGAATTAGAGAAGATAATAAGAATAAAAAACTATAGATTGTTAATTAAGGTAATACAACAAAAAAAATACGAAATAGCTGATACTAGAATGGTAAAGAGTAGAGCCAAATTTCCGAAGGAAGGAGAGTTTCTTATAGCAAAAGTTACTGAAGTCGAAAATCAGTATGTGTATGTGGATCTAATTGACTATGAAGGGTTACCCTCTGAGGAAACCGCAAGAGGAATGATACATATATCGGAGATCAGTTCTAGATGGATTAAAAATATAAGAAATTTTGTTCGAATTGGTCAGAGAATAGTGTTACGAGTATTGCGTGTCGATCAAGAAAAAGGTCACGTCGATATGTCATTAAGAAGAGTGAATTCAGCTCAGAAAGAGATTAGATTAAAAGAATGGAAATATGCAGTAAAATTTGAGAATTTATTGCAATTTCTTACAGAGACAGAAGGAATTGATTTAAACTTAGATGAAGCTTATGAATTGATTGGATTTCCTGTATTGGATAATTTTCATACTTATCAAGAAGCAATTGAAAACCTTAAAGAAAATGGAGAGGAACTATTAACTGATTTAGAAGGTGTTACAGATGAATTTAAAACAACCCTGTTAAAGATAGTGAATGAGAATGTAGAAATTTCTACGGTAAATATTTCTGGAAAAGTTAAGCTATCATTTAATTCAGAAAATGGAATAGACCACATTCAAGAATCATTACTTGAGGCTTTAAAGGTAATAGATTCTAAAGAAACTCGTAATATTAGCATCAGCTATCAAGCGGCACCATTATATCGGCTTGAAGTAGTAACAAAAGATTATTTAGACGCAGAAAATATCTTGTCAGATGCTTTAGAAATCATCGAGCAAAAAGCGCAACTCTACAACGGGACGTTTGAATTCATAAGAGATTAATATCCTTAATTAATGGTTTTGATTGAATTATGACAAAATACTTATTAAAATGTGTGGAGTGTAAAAAATATGGTTTACCAAACGATAAATTAAAGTGTCGTTATTGTGGAGGCCGATTAGCAAATCCAAAACCCCCAAAATTTTCCTTAACAGATAAATGGGCGAAATATCGAATAATATATTTCAAGGAAGAATTTGAAAAGAAATTCGAATAGGTTTAAGATATATCTACTTTTTCTGCAAACTTTTCTAAAATCAGGATTTTAGCATTTTGAGAGGGAATGGATGCAAGATCCTCTTCTTCAAATGGTCCATAATTAATAAGATCAATTCCTACTAATGGTGGTGTTTTCTTTATAAATCTTAAAAGCATGAAATCCAGTTCTTCCCTTTCTTGCTTAGCGCTAGTTTCAGAAATTTGTGGTTCTTTTTCTATGATGGGTTCTGTCTCGTCAATCTCGGGAACTGTATCATCTTGAATCTGAATTTGTTCTTCAGGTTCAGTTAATTCTTGTCCTTCAAAAATTGATATAGCCTTCACTTTTCTATATCCTTTAATTGAACTTATTATATTTTGGTAAAGAAGCTTTTCAGCTTCAAGAACATTTTCAAGATTTAATTCTTTTAAAACAAGGGCGGTATTTATAATTTTAAGCTCTCGCATCTCTTGAAGATCCTCATAAAGGAATGTGATATTTTTTTTGTAGGATTCAAAAACTTTGAATTTAATAGTATCAGTTTCATCTTCTTGATGGGTATCAATGGATTTTAGAAGGGTAGAATATTGATCAAAAAGTTTTCGATTTAAATCAGTCAAATTTGGCTGTTCGAACTCATGTAACCAATGCTGATATAACTTTTTATATTCTTTTTCTAAATCCATGAATATCGAAACTTTTTTCTTTAGTATTTAAAATTAGTGTATGGTTGATTAAATGTTTAATTTATATGGTTTTTGCTACTTCTTTACATAATAGAAACACGGCAATATGATGTGGTACTTCTATGATTTCACCTTGTGTATATGGTCCATAAGATTTTCCCTTGATTTTTGTAGCAGGAACTTGTTTTTCTAAAATTTCTACTTTTTGAGTTGTATGGACCTTGCTTTCAAATACAATTGGATCAAGTTTCTTATTTATTTCATCTAAGGGATTAAAATCGTCAAGCTCGTCAGGAAGTATCTCTTGAGTTTTAAATCCAGTTTTTCCGTGTAATGATCCGGGGTATCTAATAAGTCTATGTATATCAATTGTTACTGGTGTGTCAATCTCTACTCCAACTTCGTGTATTATACCGTTAAAAAATTTTTTCCAGTTAGCTAAACCGAAGCCTTCAACTGATGGCAAAGCAAAAGTGTTATGATTCTCAATTTTATTTATAAAATCTTGTTTAGAATTCATAAAGCCTTTGACATAGTTTTTACTAAAGTTGAAATTCTCCTTATTCAATAGTAAATCTCTTAATTCTAAATCGCTCTTTTTTAATAATACCGAGATCTTTCTAATAATTTTTTGAGCCCACCCATATGTATCACCTGAAAAACTGTAAAACGTTCCACTTTTTTCTTGCAAACCCAATAATTCAAGTGAAATATTTTCTCCAGCAATATAATCAGCAATTTCCCTCCTCTCACTGCTAGTTAATTTCCTAATTTGTTGATTTTCGATTTTCAAGTGGTAGCCCCGATGTCCCGAAAAAGCTATCTTCATATTACTTAGATCAATCCCAAAATCAGGAATTAGAAAATTGTAAATTAATTTGATTATTTCTCGCTTAGCTGTTTCTAAACATCTATCACAAATCCAAGCTAAAGTTTTGATTTTCAATTTTTTACAGTTGGGGCAGGAATGTACCATCCCTACTCCACTTTCTCCACATTCCTTACAGTACCAGAAGTCATGATCCTCCTTGCACGGAGTATAAAAATGATCTACATCAATATCGATTATGAAATCGCATCCCTGATATTCTTTTCCTTCCATATTTTGGTTTTCAGGCTGTTTATAAATAGCTCCGCTCGAATAAATATGTCTAGGACCCTCGTTGATTAAATGTGTTAAAAATTGTTCCTGAACTTTAAAGCTCATATGTCTTTTCATGAAGGTTTTTGTATCCCAAGGGATGTATCCAAATTCTCTATTTTCAAATGAACTTAGGGAGGGGATTTCGGAACTCTTTTCCTTGTAATATGCCTTAAATAGACGTTTTAGATAATTTATGTCACTCATTTTCTTTATTTGGTTCCTTACTTTTGTAGAAATCTGCTTTAGAAGCCCTATATTGTTTTATTCTAGTGTATCCTAAGGGATGACCTAATTTTTTCCTTTCACTTGGTTCTACTGAACCGTAACCCTCTAGACATAGTTTATCCTTATAATCTACTGCTAAACATGAATTTAGAGATTTTAATGTTAAACATTTATATGGAATATATTTTTTCTTTTGAGCAAAATTGACTTGGTAGGTCGTCTTCTCTCGATCAAAATCTGGCATTATGGAAAATAAATCTACTATTTTTTCTACCGGATATTCAAGAGCAAGTAAAAACCAAACGATGAACAATCTCTCATTATGAATTAAATTTTGTCCTGATTTCATTTTTTTCAATATTTCATTTACACATGGGGGAAATAAATTCACTATATCTTCTTCACTCTCAAAATCAATTTTGAAATCAAATTGAAATTCCTCTTTTCGTTCTGCCCATGTTTCTATTATTTTATCAATTATCTCTTTAAAATCTTCAACTTTTGATACTTCGTTTACAAAAGCTTTTAATGAATCTTTATCATCTGATTCTTTAATAAGAAGTTTATTTCTTACATATTCTTGAATTAATCTAATTAATCTATGATTTTGGATGAATACGTAACCTTCTGAAAGAGAATTATGCACTAATTTTCTATATTCATCTCTTAGGTTTGAGGCAAGTTTTATATAATCAATGTAGTGAACAGTAAAACTACTTTCAAGTTTTTGTTGTTGATCTTTTACAATATTTATACCATACTTAATTGGGGGATCATAATACCTAATATCTAATCCAATATCTTTACAAATATTATAGAGATTCACATCACTTTTTTCATTACTTAATTCATTATAATTTATCTTAGAATAGAGATTAGCCACTCTATTAGTGATTAATTGGTTATCTAAGGAATGTAGGATGATATTCAATAATAAATACACATAAACGTTTAGTTTATCGCTTCTATACCCTGAAATTTCTTCCAAGTTTTCGAAAGCAGCTTCAAATAGATTGAGAATTCTCTCTTTTAATTCACCTCCAAGATCTTGTGAAAATATTTCGGTGATAAATATGGAGGGTGATTTTGAAGCAATTTCAGAATAGTAATTCTTTAATGAAGGAAGCCAGGGGTAATGATTCACTAGTTCAGTTGGTATATTCAATTCACCCAATACCTCACTTAGAGAAAATTATAAAAATTAATCAATGGAAAATGGTTTTTATTTTGATTTAATTACCACGAGTTAAATGGTTTTTTAAAAATTAATAAAAAAGCTTATTAGAATTCATCCATGTCATCATCATCATCGAATTCTTCTTCTTCTACTCGTGGTGCAAGGAAATAGTATAATTTTCCGCCTTCAAGAAGATCAAAATTCATTTTCAAGGGATGGTCAGTCTTTAACGCTATCTCCAATTTCTCTGTAATTGAGGCGATTTTTAATATAGCTTTAAGGAATGTTAATGAATAAGCTCCGCTACTGGATCCGTGAAGATCACTTTCAATTAAGTCTTCCTCATTGAGATCATATTCCATTTCACCAATTTGTCCAGATGAGCTAAAAATCAGTCCTTGCCCTTCATTTGCATTTATATTTAGAATTTCCGAATAAATTTCAGCGTCCTTTATAGCCTCTACTAAATAGTCTGGATCAATTACCCAGTTGGAAGGATATTCTATCTTAAGTAAGTTATCCATTGGGATTTCCTCAATGTCAATATCTAGTAAAGCTAAGCTAAATGTTCTTGTTCGTGATACTCCTTCCCTTTGCATTTTGATTTTTATTTTTTGGTTAGTTTCATCAAAATCAATCTCTACTGAATCATTGGCAGCGCTTCTTTTTAAGATTTTATCCAGATCATCTAAATTCAGACCGACCTTAGATTCTTTATTACACTCATAACCATCGAAATCATCCTTTTTTATTGATAATTTTAGCAAACATATCCGACTTGGATCCATCGCTGAAATCGTAAACTCTTTAGGGGTGACTCGAAACTCGGTTTCATCGATAATACTGGAAAGAGTTTCAACAATCCCTTTCAATATCCGACTATTTTCTAATTTTAACGTAAAGCTCATATTCTTTCAGTATCTTCATTCAATTATAATTAAGATAATAAAGTTTTATTAGCATTATTAATAATGTTTAATATTAGTCTTTTAATAAAACCAATTCTAAGTATTAAAATAATTATTTATATTTATCACAATTTTTCAATGTATAGTAGTATTAAATTTAGAGGTTTTTAAAGAAAAAATGTCAAAACAATCAGCGAAACAAAGAACAATAAAAGATATTAGAAAAGATGATGTAAGAATTCAAGTAACTGGCTATATTAAGGATCCTAGTGAACCAGGAAAAATAACCCTAAATGATAACACCGGAAAAATTACTGTAAATATTAAAAATATTGAATTCAAGCACAGCGAAAATGATCTAATTAATGTCATTGGTGAGCTTGTTATTAGTATGGAGGGGGGAAAAACTATTATAGCTGAAATTATCCAAGACATGAATAATTTAAACTTCGAATACTATCAAAAGCTTTATGAATTAAAGAAGAAATACGGTTAACAAAGTAAATAAAATTGATGAAATATGGTACAATTCTGTCCTGAGTGCTCAAATCTTTTACGTAAAAAAACAGATGAAGGAAATAGCTTTCTTGCATGTAAATGTGGTTATCAAGAAATTCTCGAACAATTAGTTGATCTGGAGAGTGTTCAAAAAAAGAGAGATGCCTTAAAAAAAAATTTAATAATAGTTTCTGAAGAAGATAAGGTTTCACTCCATCCAATAGCTAAAAAAACTTGCCCTAAATGTGAAAATAAGAAAGCAGAAAGCTGGCAGGTCCAGATTAGAAGTTCTGATGAGCCAAGTACTCATTTTTTTAGATGTACACAATGTAAATTTACATGGCGCGAACAATAATTTCTTTTTATTTTGCCAAATACTAAAAATTATATCACTATGATATACTAGTTTCATCGTGAAAGACTTGTTTCACGAATTATTTAATTAAAATATAGTTAAAAATATAGAAAAGTCATTAGGATAAGACTTCTAGGATTTTAGTAAGAATTCGAGCTTTACCTCCAGTAGATTGAAGTAAAGTCTTTCCACATACTAAACATTCCACATCTGTAGCAGAACATCCAAAAATTATTTGTTGGTTCCCGCAATTCAAACATTTCACACGCAAAAACCTACTTCTTGGATGGGGTATTAATTCTTTCGGTTTTTTTTTTTTTGGCATTTATTTTACCTTTTTTCGATTATACTTCTTGTAGTTCAAGTTTTTTCACGCGATATGATTTAGCATATTGTTTTTTACCACATTCAGTGCATTCTAAAACAGGCGTGCTTCTTTTATTAACCTTTGCGTTTTGATGAAAGATTTCTTTAGGAAACGAACCATAACCTCGCTTCTTGCGTTCTACTCTCCTTCTACCGGCATTAAGTGTGCGTTCCTTACCCGCCTTATAAAGTGAGACATTTTGAACCGTATGTTGACGACAACTCGGGCAATATCTTCGTGTAGTTTTCGGGTACTTCATTTTTCTCTAATACTTCATTTTTCTCTAATTAACCTAATTAATTATTTATAAATTTTAAATTTTATTAGTTCTGCTTATTTCTTCTCAAAAATGAAATTTTAATAATAAAAAATTTAAATATTACTTTCATAATGTTAATAAAAACATTATAAATGAGAATTTAAATGTTTCACGAGAAATTTGCAGAAGGAATAATCAGTGCAAAACAATTTAATAGAGAAGATATTGAGTATATCTTGAAGAAGGGGAAAGAGATGTTGAGTGAAACTAACTCAAATCTTCTTAAAGGTAAAATTCTTGCTAGCTTATTTTTTGAACCATCTACTCGTACTCGACTCAGCTTTGAGTCAGCTATGTATAGATTAGGTGGGAATGTGATTGGGTTTCATTCGGAGGATGTTTCATCAATTATGAAAGGAGAAAGTATAGCGGATACAATTAGGACCGTAGAAAATTATAGTGATTGTATTGTTATGAGGCATTCTCTTGAGGGAGCTGCAAGAATGGCATCAAAATTTGCTCGAGTACCAATTATTAATGCGGGTTCCGGAAGTGGAGAACATCCTACTCAAGCATTATTAGATCTTTTAACTATTACAGAAGAATTTGGTTCACTAGATGGTTTGAATATAGGTTTAATGGGAGATCTCAAGTATGGTAGAACTGTTCATTCACTTTCAATTCTATTATCTTATTTTGATGCTAATGTTTATTTCATAAGTCCTGTTGAATTAAAAATGAGAAACCGAGATAAAGATTATTTGCAGCAAAGACGTATGAATTATAAGGAAATAACGGACTATAGAAAGATTTTAGACACCTTAGACATCCTTTATATGACAAGAATCCAGAAAGAGAGGTTTATTGATTTAGAAGAATATGAAAAGGTTAAAGGATTATACATCTTTAGACAAGATGATCTTGCAAATACCAAAGAGAAATTTCGCTTATTACATCCCTTACCTCGGATAACAGAAATATCTTCAGACATAGATGAATCTGAAAAAGCAATTTATTTTAAGCAGACTTTTTATGGTATCCCAATGAGAAAGGCGATTTTAGCAGAATTGATGAAAGATTAACCATTTCACCATTTCCAAATTTCTTTATTGCAAAATAACTCCGTTATTAAAATTCCTCAAAGAAAAAGCATTTATTTTTGAATCAGTTAATACTTTTAGGTAGTCGTTGAGTGAAATATTAGGGTTATTAATTTTTTGGTTAAATATTGACCCCCCATTCATTATTTCTTCAAATTTTTTGAATAGAGAGATCTTTTTAACTAAAGTTAATGAAGAGGTATCTCTAATAATCTTAGATGAATAACAATTAACAGGTTTCCCCTGATTTGGTATTTCATTGTAAAAGCAATCGGTTAGGTATCTATCATTATGAGGTTGGGTTAAAGTATAGAAATCACTTTCTGATTCATTTTTTTCTTCAATAAGTTTTCTTACAAAAGTTAAAACATTTAGTGCAAATGAGGCACTACTTTCTGTTCTATCAAGTTCTATACCACAATGATTTAGAATTGCTTTATTTAATCCGAATAAACTGATCGATTTTATTGATTCATTTAACAAGTTGCCATTATTGTTCTCAAATAGATGAGGAATTATTTTATTCCATTCATTAACTTTGCTCAGCTTTGTTTTAACAAGGTTTTTCTTAATTTGGAAGAATTTAAAAACCGATTCCATTTTATCTTGTAGTATTTCAAAAAAGGTGTCATCATTTTGATTTGCTTCTATAGAAACCATATGTAAGTTTAATAAGATCTTGTCTAAAATAACTTTATTTTGTTTAGGATTCGGAATTTTAATTGTAGTTGCATTGAGTAAGTTATTCTGTAGGATTATGTTATTTTTAAGAGGATGGGAAATAATCTCTCTGATAAGAGTTTCTGAAGAGTCTTTGTCAATAAAATCAGAGTAGTTAAATAGGAGATTTGGGTTTTTAGCGTTTTCTGATTTTTCCATTAAAGAGGAAAGGAACTGCTTTACTGAATTTCTTTTTAAAATATTATTATTATGTGAAGGTTTTTTGTTATTAAATCCCAAGGATAAATGTTGATAGTTATCTCTGCAACTTTCTTCGAATCTGAGGATCTGAGAAGTTAATAAATCCATGATATAGGACTTATCATCTGATAAATCAAGATTAGATATGAATTGGTTATAAAAATCTCCTAATATTAAATCTCCAGAATAAAATTGTTTAAATTTATAGAAAAAATTACAGAGATCCGAGATCGTCAAAAGAACATTTTTATCATCATCGAAATTAGCTGAAATTTTCGCATTCTTATTGTAGATATATTTAAGAACAGAATTTGTATTCAAATATATACTTAAAGGTCTTAAACTCCAATGATTTAAATGAAGCAGAGCTACTTCTCCGGTTAAATATAAATCTGCAAGATTTTTAGGAAGTAGATTTAAAAGTAGAAATTGTTCAGAAACATCAGAACCTAATCTTTCAATAAATTTTTCGGGAGTAATTTGAGTATCTTCTGAATTAAATAATTTGAATACATCATAGGGTGGTGTTCCTAACCTAGTTAGTTTGTGTCTTACCTCTTCTAATCCATTTTCTAATAAAATAGCGTTAATATACTCTCGCATTAGTGGAGCAGTTAAATATTCAATATTTGTTTTTGTTAAACGTTCTTCAACTTTACGAGCAATTTGTTTAGCTAGAAACTCGTCTAATTCACCCTCTGTAACTAAATATCCTTCTATTTTACTAGAATCAAATAATTCTTTAGAATATTTAGAAGTTCTAATCATTCTTGTTTTGGATCTATCAACTAATATCCGCTCTATTGATAAAATGTTATTCAAAATTTCTTTTCCTAATTTAGTTATATAATATCCTTCTTCAGATGAATCAATTAATTCGCATTTCTTTAAGGCATTCAAATGGAAAGAGAAATTTACTGAAGATAAATTATGCTCAAGAACTTCCTTTTGGAGTTTCGAAAAGGTAAAAGGATCCTGAAGATCTTTTAATTTCTTCAAGATATCAATTCTTATCTTTTGACCTAAGGTCTTAAGTTGCTTTTCTAAGAAAAGACTATTTTTGTCGGGATCCACTTTCCTTTGAGATTTACTGCATATTCTTTAAACCTGCTTAACTAAATAATATGATGATCAAATATATAAGAATTTAGAATTTTTAATATCACATAATGAATTTAGATAATATACAGGTGATATGTAAGTTTATTTTAAAAGATCTAGCAACCGTGGACATGATGGTCACACAAACAAATCCGAACTTTTTATATCATTCATATGAAAATTGGACTCCCTATGCAATAAAAACTATTTTTAATATAATCTCTATAATAAAATTTAAAGATTAGTAAAATGAGAAAAAAGGAACAAACTACTGATTTAACTTTAACTGAGCCTGAACAAGAGATTTCGGACCAATATAAATTCTTCCAAATAGATTTCTTAAAGGCAGCAATGATATTCCTCGTAATTTTCGATCATATAGTAGCTTGGAGTGTGAAGAGTTATATCGCTGTTACCCTTTGGGAAAGAATCTCAATTCCTGTATTTTTAGTCATATTGGGATTTAATGCAAGTAAATCATTTCAGAGAAAAGAACCAGCAACACTTAGAGAATTATATTCGTGGGATTATTTTAAAAACAAAATTGTACGATACATTATACCCTTTCTTGTACTTTACGTAGGTTCAACTATGATCGGGTTATTCATATATGAATTTGATTTTGCGGCGATGTATGATGGACAGTTTTATCCTAGTCATGGGATCATGAATTATTTCGTAGGGATCTTACCATTTTGGGGTCCAGGAAATTGGTTTCTTCCGTTACTTTTCCAATCCATCTTAATCATGCCTTTACTATACAAAGCATTTAAGAAAAGCCCAATTTTAGCCCTAATTCTATGTTTCATTATAGAAATTGCTATTCATTTAATTGTGTTTTTCTTCATCGGTGATTTATATCCAGGAGATGTATTATCTTTGAAAAAATTGCACATTCTAAATATGTTTAGGACTTCCACATTATTCTATCTTTCGGGTATAGGTCTAGGTATGTGGTTTTCGTTTGGGTATAAACTAGAACACAACAGAAATTTCTTTATGTGGATAATTTACCCAATTAGCTTAGGATTTATTGTTGCATTTCAATTCTATGGCTTTCAAATTATGATTGGTGACATCCCCCTGTTAAGAGGTGATTATCATTTCTTAATATTTCCATATTCTGCCTTTTTGTTTTTACTTGCAATGAAATTCTTGCCCCAAAAATCAGAAGGACGAATTTCACGGGCAATTTCTTTGATTGGGAAATCATCATATCATATTCTTCTAATTCAAATTTTAGGATTTGGAATTGTGTATGCTTTTGAGGGTACTCATTATGCTATTACAGCTGGTGGTGCTGCTGATGATATAATTGATCTTTTGGTTGTTTGGATCTTTTTTATTTCCTTTGGAATCCTTTGGTATAAAATTGATCGTAAAAAGAATCTACTACGACGTATTCTATACTATATTAACTTATTCACGGTTTTTCCATCGATACTGTTTTTTGTTCTCTGGATACAAGATTTCTGGATACCCATTCCTCTTATAATCATCTTAATCTACGCAATAGCTGCTTTAATCACTAATTTTATAATTAAGAGACCACTTAAAACAAGGATTTTTGGATTATGGACATTGTTTCTATTAGTGACTTTTGTAATGCTTATTCTTCAAGTTGAAGTTTTTGAACAAAATGAGTTTTGGATACTGTTGATTCCTATTGGAATTTTCCTTGCAATTGCTATAATTGGTTCAGTTATAGATTATTGGCCAACAAAAGAAATTTTTTCTTAATTTCTATTTTTTTTTTAATTTAATGATTTTCTGAGCTTGTTTAGTATTTTCCTTAATTTCCTGCAGTAATTCTTCAAACGCTTTTTGATAGTATTCTTTAGGGCTAAAATTGTTCATTTTTTCGTCTTCCATTATCCAAGATCTTGGTTTTAATCCGTTAATTTATCCTCACCTTTTCTTTTTAATGATTCAAGTATAATAATTTAAAACTGGTATAAAAAGGAAATTGGAATAATTTTGAAGTAAAAAGAGAAATTAACTTATGATAATTTTATAATTCCCCTTTTTGAATAATATAATATTTGATGGATTAGGGAAGTATTCTTTCAGGGTTCGTTCATACGGTATAATGCTATTAATTACTATTATGAGTTTCCCTTGATCCCTTAGTAATGTTTTGGAAATCTTAAGAAATTTTATAAAGTCATCCTTTTTTATATGAGTGGGGGGATTTGCTACAATAAAATCTACTGTTTTGGGGGGAATACCCGGTTTTAATAAACCATCTAACTCGTGGACAACAGTATTAGAAATTTGGTTATGTATCATATTTTTTTTCAGCAGGAAGAGACTAATAACATCACTTTCAATAAAATGGACTTTCTTTAATGAAGTAAATTTTGATAAAACTATACCAATTACACCCACTCCCGCGAAGTAGTCGATAATTTCAGCATTCTCTGGAATCAATTTCTCATTTATAATTGTGACAAGGAGGAAATCAGTCCCATCATCGACTTTATCTTTACTGAAAACACCACTAGAGCTAAATAATTCAATTTCACCGAAATCTTTCTTATACTTAATCTTGAATATGATATCTTTAAAATCTGATTGCATTATGGTAGAGGGCTTGAATTCAGGAATGTTAAAAAGAAATTTTTCTTGACTTTTCACTCGTGAAAATTCTAATTGATTATCTTCTAACCAGTTTAGTATTGTTCTATTCTGTTTTTTATTACGTGATATAACCAATATAGAGCAGGAATGGTTTAAAAGTTTAGATAATTGATGTAAAGCATAATTTAATAAATCCAAACTTAAATTAATGGGTAAAATGATAATTATGCCTTCAATATTTTCAAGAGGAGGCTTTGAGATTAGTCCAAAGAAATCCATATTGAATTCTATTTTATTATTTAAAAGTTCTTTAGCTACTAGTTGATTTTTTGAGCAATTGGAATACACTGTATAATTTGGTAAAGATACAACGATTTGATTTGGAAAGAGGGTTAAAAAATTTTCTAAGTTTCTTGGATTAATAATTATCGGTAGAAATAGCTTGCTATTTGGTTCGATCGGAAGTAATTTCCTAATTTTATATAAAGTTTTCTTTGATAAAGTTGGGGATATCATGAAAGTGTACTTATTACATCTAACTATCAAATATTAAGCAAGTTATTCAGAAAAAGGTTGGTATTTTTCAGAAAAAGTAATTTAATAAAAGGATATTTATCGTGCTGAAACAGCTATTGTTATTGCATTTAAGAAAAAGCTATAGAATAAAAATATGAATATTTTAAATACCAAATTCCTCCTTTACCCATTCACGGGTCACAGGATCGTCAAAATCTTCATGGGTCATTTCATCATAGCGAAAAGTCTCAAAACAGTTTGTACAGACCCATCTTTCAAGCCAAGGTACCCAGACAAGGTCGAGGTCCGTTGGTCGGTCTTTGGGATCAAGTCCCTCCTCTATTGCTTTATCTAAGGAGATACACCCTGCTCCATTACTACATTGTAAGGTAGACTTGTTAAATCTGTGATAAAGCTTATTCCACTCTTTACTTAGTTGGGATTTTCTCTTTTGCTGAGATGGAGTCAAATTCTTTTTACTAAAGTATAAAGTTTCAAGTCTAGATAATCTGCTTAATTTATCCTTGATAACTAATTTTAAAATTATCCTTAAATTGTCTCGGATACGTCTTAAC